>JAZKTD010000315.1:0-3984 GCA_036625705.1 Salinivenus sp. | reverse complement strand
TAGCGTTACAACGTTGAACGTTAAAGGTTACGGGGAAAATACCCTCCGCAGGAAGACGCCATTCCGCTCTCACCAGCGGCCGACTTTCGGACGTGGAAACGAGAGAACGGGCGGCCGCTACCATCTCCCACCTGCCCGGCGCACCCCGGTGCGCTCCGACGTGGCCTTCGCGTCCGGCGGCAGTTCGAGGACTTCGATCCGCACTTCGACGACGCCCTCGTCGATCATCCCGATCTGCCGGGCCGCCGCCTCCGACAGATCGATGATGCGGTTGTCCGCGAAGGGCCCACGGTCGTTGATGCGGACGGTGACGGCCCGCCCGTGCTCGCCGCCGGTCCGCGTGACCCGCACGCGGGTCCCGAATGGGAGGCTCGGGTGCGCGGCGGTCAAGGCCTCCGGGTCGAACGCCTCGCCGCTGGCGGTGGTCTGCCCGGCAAACGTGTCGCCGTAGTAGCTCGCCTCCCCCCGAGGGTCGTCCAGTCGGGCGTCGGTGGACTGCCCGCTCGCGAGGCACGACGTCATCGTGAGGAGCGCGGCCACGGCCGCCCAGAGCAGGAACCGACGAGACGTGGAAAGGACCGATGGGCGCATGGAGACACGAGGTTGGGGCAGCGGAGGGGGAGACGTTTAGGTTTCAGAAGTGTGGCCACAAGGTTAATGCCGATCGCCCGGAAGTGATGCGCGGCCGCTCCGCAACGATCCCGCCCCCCACCCGTTGTGCCCGCGGTTCTGCTCCTCCGGTTTCTGCGGTCTCCCATGAGTCTCTACGAGACGCTGGTCTACGCCGACTTCCTGCTCGCCGTCGGCCTGCTCGTGGTCGCCCCCCTGTTTCTGTTGGTGGTGTCGGCGACGCTGCCGCCGGTGCGGGACCGCCTGCTGGTGTACTGGCGGGCCTCCGCTTTGCTCGGGGTTACCGTCTATCTCTGGATCGGAGAAACGCCGATGGGGTTCATGACCGGCTACGCGGCCCGGGCGCTCATTCCCCTGGCGCTCTGGCGCGGCGACGCCCTCACGGTGCTCCGCAACCGGCCCGTGCCGACGGCCTCCGGCTGGCGGACCACGCTCTTTCGGTACTGGCGCGCGCTTGCCATCCCGTACAGCCTGGCCGGCCTCGCCTACATGCTTCCCCTCCTCGGCTGTGCGTGGTCGGACGCGGCGGCCGTGTGCCAGGCGTGGTACGCCCCGCCCCAGCAGTACGCCGCGTGGCTGCATCCCACCGTCGAGCCCCTCTGGCTGGCCCGGTACGGCTGGGTGGCCCTCGGCGTCTACGCGGCCTACCTGCTCTCGACCGCCGTGCGCCTGCAGCGGGACCGGATGGAGCGGCGCCCCTCGTAGGGTCCCTGCCCCGAACGTAACGGACCCCCAATTCCCGGTGAATCCAGACGGGGCATAGGCGCTCCGGGAGGAACTGAGAGCAGTCCTCCGATTACCAACTCTCCGTCTCCCTTCCTGCATTGACGACGGTCCCACTCCATGCTGGGCTCCCTCGGAGAGCTTTTTGTCCTCGTCGCCTTCGTGGCCTGTGGGGCCTCGGCGCTGGCCTTCTTCTGGTCGGCCCGGGTGGCGGGCGGCTCCCGCGTGGCGACCACCTGGAAGCGGGCCGGGCGCTGGGCGTGGGGCGTCATGTCGGCCGCCGTGCTCGGGGCGTCGGGCGTGCTCTGGTATTTGATTCTGAATCACCAGTATCAGTACGCCTACGTCTACCAGAACTCGTCGAACGACCTGCCCCTCCACTACCTCTTCTCCACGTTCTGGGCGGGGCAGGAAGGATCGTTCCTGTTCTGGATCCTGATGATGTGCGGGGTCGGCGCCGCGCTCATCGCCTACGTGCAGCGGTCCTACGAGCGCCACGTGATGGCGATTGTGGGCCTCTCCCAGCTCTTCCTGCTGTCGATGATCGTGGGGCTTCAGTTTGGGCCCGTTGAGATCGGGGCCTCTCCGTTCATGCGTCTGGCCGAGAAGTTTACCGACGCCCCCATCTTCCAGCAGAACCCCGGCTTCGTGCCGGCCGACGGGCAGGGCCTCAACGACCTGCTCCAGAACCCGTGGATGACGATCCACCCGCCGTTTCTCTTCATGGGCTTCTCGGCGATGGTGGTGCCCTTCGCCTTCGCCCTCGCGTCGCTCTGGCGCCGCAAGTACACCCAATGGGTCCGCCCGGCCCTTCCGTGGACGCTCTTCGCGGTCGCCATCCTCGGCGTCGCCATCACGATGGGGGGCTACTGGGCCTACGTGACGCTCTCGTTCGGGGGCTACTGGGCGTGGGACCCCGTCGAGAACTCCTCGCTGGTGCCCTGGATCGTGGGAGTGGCCGCCTTCCACACGATGCTCGTGCAGAAGAAGAGCGGCGCCGGACAAAAGGCGTCCCTGCTCCTCTCCGTCGCGGCCTACGTGCTGGTCATCTACTCGACCTTCCTGACCCGCAGCGGCATCCTCGGCGACGTCTCGGTGCACTCGTTCGTCGACCTCGGCCTCTACAACCAGCTGCTGATCTGGATCGCGACGATCACCGTTCTCGGCGTCGGGCTCTTCGTCTACCGCTACCGCGAACTGCCCACCCCCGACGAGGAACCGCCCGTCCTCTCCCGCGAGTTCATGATTCTCTCCGGGGCCGTGCTCCTCTGCACGACCGCGGCCGTCATCATCCTCGGGACCAGCGCGCCCATCTTTGGCCGCATCTTCCGCGACAACCCCTCGGCCGTGCCGACCGAGTTCTATAACGAGTGGACCCTGCCCCTGGCGCTGGGCTTCGTCTTCCTGGCGGGACTGGGGCAGCTCTTCTGGTGGAACAAGATGGACATCGAGAGCCTCAACCGCGTCCTGCTGAAGCCGGTGACGCTGGCGACGGTGAGCACCATCGCCGTGCTGATCATAACGCCCTTCGCCGAGCAGACGATCCTGATGCCCGCCGACCCCACCGGCGCCACCCAGACCGCCTCGGCCGGCCTCGCAAGCAGCCTCTCGCAGTTCTGGACCATGTACGGGCAGGCGCTCCAGCTGCTTCTGCTTCTGTTTATCGGCTTTTTCGCCCTCTTCGGCAACGGGATGGTGCTCTGGCGCATCCTGCGCGGCAACCCCCGCATGGCGGGCGGGGCCATCGCCCACGTCGGCCTCGCCATCACGATTCTCGGCCTGATCGCGTCGAGCGGCTTCGACCGGGCCCTGCCCCGCCTCGGCACCGCCCCGTCGGCCAACGAGGAGCAGATGCCGCGCGAAAACTTCGTGGTGGCCAAAAATCAGACGCGCGCCATCAACGGCTACCGCGTGACCTACACCGGCAAGACCACCACCGAGCGGGGGCGCGGCCAGTACATCATCGACGTCACCGACCCGAAGGGACGCTCCTACACGATGAAACCGGTCGCCTACCAGGGGAGCGGCGACCAGTGGTTCATGCATCCGGACGTGAAGGCCTTCCTCGAGAAGGACCTCTTCCTCTCCGTTACGCCGAAGGAGGCGACCGGCATGGGCTCGAAGGAGGGCCCGCCCGGCGGCGAGTTTCAGCTGTCGCGCGGCGACTCGACGATGCTCGGGGACCGGGAGTTTGCCGTCGCGTTCGACGGCTTTACCGTCCTGAAGGGCCCCGGCCCGATGCAGGACGTGGACCCGAGCGCCGTCCCCGAGCGCGTGCCCGACGACGCCAAGATGGCCGTGGGGGCCAACCTCCGCGTCACGAACGTCCAGACGCAGGAGACCCGGGAGATGATGCCGATCTACCTGGTCATGCCCGACAACAGCCAGCAGTACCTCGAGACCAAGGTGTCCGACTGGTCCTTCCGGATGGCCTTCACCGAAATGAACGTCAACAACGGCAACGCCACCTTCGCCGTGGAGGGGGTCGACGTGATGCCGGAGAACTGGGTCGTGGTGCAGGCCTACACCAAACCCCTCATCAGCCTGCTCTGGACCGGCATCATCGTGATGACCGTCGGCTTCGTCGTGGCCGTCGGGCGCCGGGTGCAGGACATTCGCTTCCGGCGGTGA
>JAZKTD010000314.1:0-4029 GCA_036625705.1 Salinivenus sp. | reverse complement strand
CCACGCTCTCCACCCCCACGCTCCCGCGCGCTCAGGCTTCCACCGCCGCCACCGTCTCGGTGTCCTCCAGCAGCAGGCGGTCCATCACGTGAAGCGCGTCGTCGAGGGTGGGCACGTCCTGCACGATGGCGCGCATGAGGCCGCCCTCCACGTCGTCCTTCATCACGTACTCGCGGTCCAGGAGCGCCAGCTTCTCGAGCAGCGGGTGGAAGACCTCGTCGTAGAAGTAGGGGTCGGCGTCCTCGCTGGGGAGGTAGAGGAAGAGACGCTCGTTCTTGTAGACGACCTTCGGCGTGCGCAGCTGCTCGCCGAGGAGGCGGAGCTGGGCGCCGGTGAGCAGGTTTTCGACGGGGGCGGGTACGGTGCCGAAGCGGTCCTCCAGCTCCTCCAGCAGGTCGACCAGCGTCGTCTCGTCCGGCGCGTCGCTGACGCGGCGGTAGAGGTTGAGGCGCTCGGTGTTGTCCCGCACGTAGTCGTCGGGGATGTAGGCGTTCTCCTCGACGTCGACCGACGTCTCGGGGCCCGGCGGCACGGCCTCCCCGTCGAACACGTCCTCGAACTCCTCCTCCCGCAGCTCCTTCATCGCCTGGTCGAGGATCTTGTGGTACGTCTCGTAGCCGACGTCCTCGATGAAGCCGCTCTGCTCGGCCCCCAGCAGCGAGCCGGCGCCGCGGATGTCGAGGTCGCGCATCGCGATGTCGAAGCCGCTGCCCAGGTCCGAGAACTGCTCCACGGCCTTGAGGCGCTCGCGGGCGTTCTCGGTGAGGCTGTGGATCGAGGGGACCAGCAGGTAGCAGAACGCCTTCCGCCGGGAGCGCCCGACGCGGCCCCGCAGCTGGTGCAGCTCCGAGAGGCCGAAGTGCTCGCCCGCGTGGTTGATGATCATCGTGTTGGCGTTCGAGATGTCGAGCCCGTTCTCGATGATCGAGGTAGAGACGAGCACGTCCAGCTTCTCGCTCAGGAAGTCGACCATCACGTCCTCCAGCTCGCTGCCGCTCATCTGGCCGTGGCCCACGCCGACGCGCACGTCCGGCACCATGGCCCGCACCATCTCGGCGACCTCGTGGATCGTCTTCACGCGGTTGTGGATGAAGAAGACCTGCCCGCCGCGGCTCGTCTCGTAGACGATGGCGTCGCGGATCAGGTCCTGGTCGAAGGTGTGGATCTCAGTGTTGATGGGCTGGCGGTTCGGGGGCGGCGTCTGGATGAGCGAGAGGTCCCGCGCCCCGAGGAGCGAGAACTGCAGCGTCCGCGGGATCGGGGTGGCCGTGAGCGTGAGCGTATCGATGTCCTCCCGCATCGCGCGGAGGGTCTCCTTCGTCTTGACCCCGAAGCGCTGCTCCTCGTCGATGACAAGGAGGCCGAGGTCGTCGAACTCAATGTCGTCGGAGGTGATGCGGTGGGTGCCGATGAGGATGTCGACCTGGCCCTTCTCGAGGCGCTCCAGTACGTCGGTCTGCTCCGCCTGCGTGCGGAAGCGGGACAGCACCTCGACGTTGACGGGAAAGCGCTCCAGGCGCTTCGAGAACGTCTCGTGGTGCTGCTGGGCGAGGATGGTGGTGGGCACGAGCATGGCCACCTGCTTGCCGTCCTGCACGGCCTTGAAGGCGGCGCGCACGGCCACCTCCGTCTTGCCGAAGCCGACGTCCCCGCACACGAGCCGGTCCATCGGCACCGGATCCTCCATGTCGCGTTTCACGGCCTCGGCGGCCTCGGCCTGGTCGGGCGTGTCCTCAAACTCGAAGCTCGCCTCCATCTCGCGCTGCCAGGTCGTGTCGGCCGAGAAGGCGTAGCCGTCCGAGGCCTTCCGCTTCGCGTAGAGCTTGATGAGGTCCCGCGCGATGTCCTTGACCTCCTTCTTCGTCCGCTCCTTCGTCTTCTCCCACTGCCCGGAGCCGAGCTTCGTGAGAGTAGGCGCGTGGCCCTCCTTGCCGGTGTACTTGTTGAGCTTGTGGAGAGCGTTGACGTTGACGTAGAGGATGTCGCCGTCGGCAAAGTTGAGGCGGACGGCTTCCTGCTTTTTGTCGCGCACCGTGATCTTCTTAAGGCCCGCGAACTCGCCGATGCCGTGGTCGACGTGCACCACAAAGTCGCCCGGCGTGAGGTTTTTGATGTCGCGGAGGCTCAGGCCCCCGCTGTACTTCTCCCGCTTTTTGGTGGAGGGGCGGTGGTAGCGGTTGAAGATCTGGTGGTCGGTGTAGACGGCGAGCTTCGCGTCGGGCCACTCGAAGCCCTCGTGCAGCGACTCGACGACGAGGCGCGCCCAGCCGTGGTCGATCTCCCGCTCCAGCAGGTCGCGGAGCCGGGAGCTCTGGCCGTGGCTGTCGCAGAGGAGGAACGTGTCGAGGTCCCGGTCGCCGTTGTCCTGCAGCCGGTCCCGCACCAGGTCCATGTTGCTGTTGAAGGAGGGCTGCGGGTCGGCGCCCAGCTCGAGGGTCTCCTTCGGGGCCCCGTTCGTGCGGGTGCTGTCGGCAAAGGTGCCGAAGAGGAGGCGCGGGTGTCGGTCGAGGGCCGCGCCGAGCCCCTCGCCGTCGAGGAAGCGCTCGTCCGGGGGCGTCAGGTCGTCGGGCGACGCGTCGGCGTCCGCGTCCTCGGCGAGCTCGGCCCGGCGCTCCTCGTAGGCCCGGGCGGCCTCGTCGTACTGCGCCTGCGCGCCCTCCCGGATCTGCGACTCGTCGACCGTCGCGAGGATAACGTCGTCCGGCAGGTAGTCGAAGAGGGGAATCGAGCCCGACAGCTGCCGGGACTCTTCCCGCTCCAGGTTGGGCACGAGGCGGGCGGTGGTGAGGCGGCTCACCGAGCGCTGCGTCTGCGGGTCGAACTCGCGCAGGCCGTCGATCTCGTCGCCGAAGAAGTCGACGCGCACCGGATAGGAGCCGGCGTAGGGGAAGACGTCGAGGATGCCGCCGCGGCGGGCCAGCTGGCCGGGCTCGTCCACGAACTCGACGGGGGTAAAGCCCTGGTCCACGAGCCGCTCCACGAGGGCGTCCATCGAGATTTCCTCGCCGACCGCCACGGAGAGGGTTTCCCGTTGCACGGCCTCGGGGGGCGGCACGAGCTCGGCCACGGCCGGGACGCTCGTGACGAGGATGCCGTCGAATCCGTCCGCCAGGCGCTGCAGCGCGTCGGCCCGCTCGATGAGGGGCGTCGAGTCGGCCATCTGCCCCGGGTCGTACGGCGTTTGCTGGGTGGCGGGGACCCGGAGGAGGTCGTCGTCCGGGGTGGCCACCAGCTGCTCGAGGTCGCTCTGCAGGTAGGCCGCCGCGTCCTCGTCGGGCACCAGGCAGCAGAGGGGCGCGCCGGGCGTATCGTGGAGGTGGTGCAGCAGAAAGGCCGGGACCGAGCCGGCGGCGCCCGTCACGTGGAGCGTCGGAGCGCCGGTCCGACGCGCCTCGCTTCCCTGGGCCTCGTCCGTTTTCTGGGCGTCGCGGGCCCAGGCGCGGAGGCGGCTCACGGCCGCGGTGGTCTCGATGCGGTTCGCGATGGCGGAGAGGGACACAGGCGGTTTTTCGTTCTGGTGTATGAGGTCAACTCGGCCCCCGAATGCCGATCCCGCCGGACGCTCTTTGAGAACGAGAGAATGGGGGAGAGGGGGCGAGGGCGAGTAGCCGAGAAAAATCGAGCACTCCCTCTTGCTCTCCCGGGCTCCCGTTCCCCCACGCTCGTCCCGCTCAAACACGGGAAGGCCGCCTCCTCGGTGCGTGAGGAGTGGCGGCGTGCGATCGGTCGACCCGGCGGGGACAGCGTGTTCTTCGTGTGCCTCTACGTTGGCTTAGAGCCGGAGGATTCGCCACAGGCTTTTGCTGCATGTGACGATCGCGAAGAGTCGCAGACGTTTCACGTGAAACCCGGGGTCGGTCTGGCGACGGCGGTCGTGGAGGGCGGGGAGCAGGTCCGCTGCGTCGTTCCGGCGGCGTGCTGGGAGGGGAAGAGGAGAGAGGGGGCGTGGGGGAGGCTCTTGGACGGAGGGACTCCTGCAGGGAAGGAGGCTCGGATGCCTCCTCTCTCCATCTTCGCGGCGTGAGTCGG
>JAZKTD010000313.1:0-4037 GCA_036625705.1 Salinivenus sp. | reverse complement strand
TGGAACGTGCCTGACTGGAAGAAGGCCGAATTCCAAAATCCCCATTCCCCAATCCCCACTCAGAGACTGTTTTGATTTCATACGTTTAGGGCAGAGCGTCACGTGACGGTTGCAGACCGGTTGATCTCAAGCGTCTCCGCTCGGCCTCCCCCTCTCGCGCCTCTCTTAGACGAACGGAAGGGAGCGACGCCGTCCGTGACCGACCGAAAAATCAAAGCAGTCTCTTAAAACGGCGCGTCGTCCTCGAAGGAGCCCCCTCCGCCGCCGTCGGCCGGGCCGCCTGCGGGGCCGCCCGGAGCCGGGGGGCCGCCGGGCGCGGAGTCGCCCCCGCCCTGGTCGTACTGCGTCGTCAGGTTTTCGAAGCGGGCGTACTGCTTGACGAACGCCAGCTCCACGGCGCCGATGGGGCCGTTGCGCTGCTTCTCGATGATGATCTCGGCGATGCCCTCGGTGGAGTTGCCCTGCTCGTCGACGGTGATGCCGTAGCGCTCGGCCCGGTAGATGAAGGCCACCACGTCGGCGTCCTGCTCGATGCTACCGCTCTCTCTCAGGTCCGAGAGCTGGGGCCGCTTGTCGCCGCCGCGGTTTTCGACGGCACGGTTCAGCTGCGAGAGCGCGATCACCGGCACGTCCAGCTCCTTGGCCAGCCCCTTCAGGGACCGGGAGATGTGGGCAATCTCCTGCTCGCGGTTGGCGCCGCTGCGGAGGTTGGCGCCGGAGGCCTGCATGAGCTGCAGGTAGTCGACCACCACGAGGCCGATGTCGTGCTCGGCCACAAGCCGGCGCGTCTTGGCGCGGAGCTCCAGGACGCTGAGGCCCGGCGTGTCGTCGATGAAGATGTCGGCGTCGCTGAGGTCGCCGGCGGCCCGCGCCAGGTGCTGCCAGTCCTCGTCGTTCATGCGGCCGGTGCGGGCCTTGTGGGCGTCGACCCGCGCCTCGGAGGTGAGCATCCGCTGGGCGAGCTGCTGGGCGCCCATCTCGAGGGAGAAGACCGCCACGCCGGTCGAGCGCTCCGGGTGCGTGGCGGCGTTCTGGGCGCAGGCCAGAGAAAAAGCTGTGTTGTGGGTGACCGTCCCGTCCCCGAGCAAGAACCGGCCGTTGCCGTCGAGCGTGAACCCGTAGTAATCCCCCACGCCGTCGGGTTCGACCTCGATCCCGGTCACGCGCCAGTCGCGGAAGTCGGTCCACGGCCCGGCCTGCTTGCGCTCCACCCGAACCGGAATCTCGTCCACATTGCCGTTAAACCGGACCCGGTGCACCTCCGATTCGTGGCCGGTCGACTGAATTCGGGCCGTCTTGGGTTTCAGTGAGGTACGGTACCCAAGCGTGTCGCAGAGGTACCTGATGTCCCGGGCCAGCCGCTCGTTGGTCTGCGTGATCTCGTAGGTGCCGCCGTGGCCGTCGTTGAGGTAACCGTCACTATCGATAAGACCGGCCAGAAGACGGAGACGCTTCCTCCTCGAGTTGCCGAGATACAACTGCGGAATGTGCTTGTCGCCCAGCACGCCCAGGGCACGCAGGGACGCCTGGACGGCATCCTGCGTAGCGGCGGTGCCCCGGTCACCGCTTTTTACGAGGTAGGCCGGACACCGTCGATGCTCGTCGGAGACGCTGACCGTGTCCCCACGCTGCCCCGCCATGTCACGGAGATACTGGACGACGACATCGTCGGTCGTGTAGATCCGGGCGTTGTCCGACTTCCCGTCTCCGAGCCACAGCCCGAGAAAGTAGGGGTCGAGCGGAACCGGCCGATCGGGGAACTCTGCCGCCACCTTGAACCCCTTGTTGTCGTCCTTCCACTTGCCGGACTGCTCCAGGTACTCGCGAACCGAGATGTCAGTGACCGACCCGCGCTCTCGTTTCCCTTCACGGCGGCTCTTCTTGAGGGAGAGGATGTGACTCTCGTTCACGCGGTAGTCCATGCCCCGTTTCTGACGGACCCAGTACATGGGCTCGCGTCCCCGAGCCAGCGACTGCACCGTTCGCGGGCTGCCGTCGTCGCCCATCAGGCGATCCCCACCCTTAACCTCCTCGACGGGCTTTCTGCGCCCGTCGTACATCATGACCGGCGTTCCCTTGCCCAGGCACTTCCCCATGGAGGGCCGGGCTGCGACGATGATGAGGTCCGACGGCTGCCACCCGCTCGTGAGGTCGTCGAGCTTCGGAAAGCCGCTCGGGACGCCGGTGATGCCCCCGTCCTGGCCGTGAATCATCTCGAGGTGTTCGAAGGTGTCCTTCACCACCTTGCTCATCGGGGCGGCCGCCTTCCGCAGCTCCGAGTCGGAGATCTGGAAGATTTTGCTCTCCGCCTCGTCGAGTAGCTCAAAGGCGTCGGCCCCCGAGTCGTAGGCCTTCCCCACGACCGTGGTCATCGTCTCGATCATCTTGCGGAGCAGCGACTTCTCCGCGATAATCCGGGCGTGGTACTCGACGTTGGCGGCCGAGGCGACCTGCGTCGTGAGCTCCGTCAGGTAGTAGGACCCGCCGATGTCGTCGAGCTGGTCGCGGCGCTTCAGCTCCTCGGTAAGCGTCACGAGGTCGACCGGGTTGCCCCGCTCGAAGAGGCTCTGGATGGCCGCGTAGATTTTCTGGTGCTTGTTGTCGTAGAACGCCTCCGGCGGCAGCACCTCGATGGCCTGCGGGATCGCCTCCCGCTCGATGAGCATGGCCCCGAGGACCGACTTCTCGACGTCGACGGCCTGGGGCGGCACGCGGCCGGACTGCTCGTGCACCGACTCGGCCTGCTGGCGCCGACGCTCGCTCTGGCGCCCCCGCATCTTGTCGAGCGGGTAGGAGGGGGACGAGGAATCGTCGATGCTCAGGTTCTGATCGGAGTCGTCGTTCTCGGCCATAGGCGGAACGGGAGGGGATCGACCGGATGAAGAGGGCGCGGGCGGAGCGGACTAGTCGTCGTCCCCGGTCAGCTGATCGTACCGGGTGCGGAGCAGCTTCACGTCTTCCCACGTAGGCCGCTTCCACTGGGAGTTACGGAGCAGGGCCGCCGGGTGGTAGGTGGCCATCAGTGGAATGCCGTAGAAGTCGTGCTCCTGGTCGCGGAGCGTGCCGAGCGAGGAGCTGCGGTCCAGCAGTGTGTTGCCGGCCACCTTGCCCACCGCCAGGATGATCTTCGGCCGGATGAGGGCGAGCTGCTTGTAGAGGATCGGCAGGTGCGCCTCGATCTCCTCCTGGTGCGGATCTCGGTTTCGGGGCGGGCGGCTCTTGAGGATGTTGGTGATGTACACGTCCTCGCGCCGAAAGTTGATGGCGTCGAGGATTTTGTCGAGCAGTTGGCCGGCCCGTCCCACGAACGGCTCTCCCTCCTTGTCCTCGTCGCGGCCGGGGGCCTCGCCGATGATCACGAGGTCGGCCTCGGGGTCGCCCACGCCGAAGACGGGGTTCTCGCGGTCCTCGTCGATCGGGACGAGCACGGTGTCGGCGAGGTACTGCTCGACCTCGTCCAGCGTCTCGGCGTCCTTGTAGGGCGCGTCGTCGGGCACCAGGGCCTCGATGCGCTCCCAGGGCGGCAGCGTGGGGTCGTCCTCGGGGGGGCGGGTCCGGTTGCCAAAGAGGTCGCGGTTCGGCATGTCGTCGGGCGCGTCGTCAGCGGAAGAAGCGGATGAGGGGGCGTCGGGGGCGGAGGACGCCGCGTCGTCGGCGGTAGAGGGCGGCGCGTCGGTCGAGGCTGCGTCGTCGGACGCATCAGCGCCGGCCGAGGGGGTCGGCTCGGGGACGGTGTCGTCCAGGGGCAGGTGCGGGCCGTAGAGGGCCTGCTCGTGCTCGATGATGCTCCGAAGCTCGCGCAGGAGGTCCTGCATGGAAGGCGAAGAGGGAGTGAGGAACGGGGGCGGCCGAGACCGGAGGGGCCGTGTCTGGAGGGACGCGTGATGCGTGATACGTGAGGCGTGACGCGTGATTCGTGACGCGTGAACGGTCGGATCGGGGCGCCCTCACGCCTCACGAGTCACGAATTCCGTCTCATTCAGGGGGAGGATCGTCCGGCGCGGACGTCAGCACGCGGTCGAGGATGGTCTCCGCGA
>JAZKTD010000312.1:0-4046 GCA_036625705.1 Salinivenus sp. | reverse complement strand
TTCATGCCCAGGATCTCCCCGAGCACCTCCAGGAGCCAGGTCTTTCCCGTGCCCGGCGGGCCGAAGGCGAAGAAGCCGCCGAGCGGGTCGGTCATTAGGGCGGCCAGGACGCTCCGGGCCCGGCTGCGCGAGCAGATGTACCCGGCGTCGTTGAGGGCCTCGTGCAGGGCGTCGACGGTGAGGGCCTCGACGGGATTGTCCGAGGACGACGTCGGGGGGGCGGCGTCAGACATCGAGTCCGGCGGGATGAGTCGAGGGAAACGACAGGGACACGGGGTGACCGGAGCGGCGCGAGGGGGGACGGGCGGCTCAGGCCCCGGGCGAGGGCGGCGCCTCGCCCGCGGCGGCCGGCACGTCCACGAGCGGCTCGTCGATGCCCAGCACCTCCGCGCTGAACGCCCAGAGGCGGGCCGCCGCGTCAGGGTCGCGCGCCGCGCTGGAGGGGGGTACCGCCTCCTGGCCGCTGAAGTAGCGGCCGGAGGCGTCCGCCCCCGCCGGCGACACCGCAGCGCAGAGCAGCTCCGCGGCCCCGTCGGCCACGGAGGCGGTGCCCGGAATCACGCCCAGCCCCCGGAAGAGCGACGAGAGCGGCCCCGGCAGAAACCGGCCGAACTGACTTCCCGGCACGAATCCCGGATGCACGCTGTTCGACGCGACCGGCCGGCCGGCGGCGTCGAGCCGACGCGCAAGCTCGGACGCAAACAGGACGTTGGCGAGCTTGGAGTGCCCGTAGGCCTCCATGCCGGCGAGGAGGTTGTCCCCCTGTACGCGGGCCAAGTCGAGCGTCGCGCCCCGATGCGCGTCCGAGGCGGTCGTGACGACCCGAGCCCCCTCGCGCAGGTGACCGAGCAGCCGGGCCGTGAGCAGGTAGGGCGCGAGGTGGTTCACCTGAAAGGTCATCTCGACGCCGGGCCCGACGCGCCGGCCCGCCCGAAAGAGCCCACCGGCGTTGTTCAGCAGAAGGTCGAGGCCGTCGCACCACGAGCGGACGGACGCCGCGAGCGCGTCCACCGCGCCGGGGTCGGTGAAGTCGGCCGCCGTGAACGTGGCCCGGACGCCCATGCCGGTGAGCTCGTCGACGACCGCCGCGCCCGCCTCCGGGTCTCGCCCGTGGACGAACACGTCGGCCCCGAGGCGCCCGAGGGCGAGGGCCGCGGCGCGCCCGATGCCGTTCGTCGAGCCGGTCACGAGGGCCGTCTGTTCCGAACAGTCAACGTCGGCCACGTCGGCGAGGGATTCCGGGGAGGCGGTCATCATAGGAGGGCGGGGAACTGAGAGATTGCCCGTCGTGCGGGAGCACCGGGGACTGCGAACGCTGACCTCCGGACACGGGCGCAGAGGCCGGGGGGTGGGTGGAAGGGCCCTCTGCCTCCGTCCTGTCAGCTTTGGACTCTCAATAAACCAGACCCTCAGCGGTTAGATCCTTCCCGGCGGCCCGAAGTGCGCAGTTCTCGGAACGAATGGCGGACCCGGGCCGCCCCCGTCCCGACCGGAGAGGACACCCACGAGGCGCCCCCGTCGGCGCCGACGACACGACTCGATGCGGATGGCGCCCGACCCGAGCGGCCCGCCGAGCGTAAGCTCGGGACGGCGTCCGGTCCCCTACTCCTCCGGGTCGAGGGCGATTACGTCCTGGGCCACCCGGTCGATCTTTTCCCGCGAGTAGTAGACGGGGAAGAACTTCTCGTTCGCCCACAGCTCGAAGAGATTGTCGTAGAACGGGCTTTCCGGGTCGCCCGACTGCCCCGGAGCACTCATGCCCACGGACTGGTCCCAGTCGGCCGTGTTGGCGATGATCCGAAAGGAGGCCCCGAAGCGCTGGTTGTCGCTGCCGCCGGTGCTGTTCAGCGTGTAGCTGTTCCCGCCCCGCGGCGCGGGGCCGACCTCGAGCCGCTCCCGCGTCTCCTCGTCCACCGCCGGGCTCAGCGGATGGCGGAGTCGGGCGTGCTTGTACGCCTCCTGCCCGTACTGCCAGCCGCTCATGTCGGCCCCGAGGCGCTCCTCCAGCCCGGCGACCGCCTCCGCGAGGCTTCGACGCAGAAGCTCGTCGCGCGCCTGGACCGGATTGTCGTCGAGCCGGCTGTCGGGAACGACGAGCCGGTCGATCATGCTGCTCATCGAGAGGCCGCCGAGCCGCTCCCGGGCGGCCTCCGACAGGAGCGCCTCGTCGACGTTGTCCTCGAGGGCCCGCTCCCAGGCCACGTAGATGCCCGCCTCGACGGATTGCTTCGTGAGCCGGAAGTCCCAGTCCAGCAGCCGGGTTCGGGCCCGTTCGACCGTCGGGTCGTCGGCCTCTACGCCCTCCAGGAGGGGTACCAGTTCGCGTGCGGGAATCGAGAGATAGTCCGTTTGCAGCTGCATCATGTCCGACATCGAATGTTTGCGGCTCGATCCCAGCACCTCCTCGAGCCGATGGGCCCGGTACGGCCCCGTCCACTCGAATCCCATCGCGTCCATGTAGGGGTAGTCGTCGGGCACGAGCTCCTCGTTGGCCGTGGCCCAGTAGCCCTTCTCGGGGTTGGTGATGTGGGGCTTGGCCTTGATGGGGAGGTACCCGTCCCACTCGTACTCGCCGTTGCCCGGCACCGGCACGAGGCCGCTCCAGTTGGGCCGGATCGGGGCGATCCCGACCGCCTGCCAGCCGATGGTTCCGTCCGTGCTCGCCCACACCATGTTCTCCCCCGGAATGTGGCTGTAGCTGCAGGCCTCCCGGAACTCCGCCCAGTTTTGGGCCTGGTCCATCCGCAGGCTCGCGAGGTACGGGGCGCCCCCCACCTCGCGCCAGGCGGCCCGCACGGCGTAGGCCACGTTGTTCTCGGGGTCCTCGTGGACGACGGGCCCGTGGCGGGTGTACTTCAGGGCCACCGGCTCGTCACCGGCCCCCTCCACCGCGATGGTGTCGTTTACCACCCGCATCTCTTCCCACCGGCCTTTGTATTTGTACTCGTTCGGGTTGTCGGGATGGGTCTCGTAGACGTACAGGTCCTCGCCGTCGGTCGGGAAGACCGTCAGCCCCCAGGCCCCGTGCTCGTTGTGCCCGATGGACACGCCGGGGATGGTCGGCTCGCCGCCCCCAATGACGTTCCAGCCGGGCGCGTGCAGGTGGACCCAGTACCGCAGGCTCGGGGCCACGAGGCTGCGGTGGGGATCGTTGGCCATGATGGGACTCCCGGTCCGGGTGCGGCGTCCCTGCACGACCCAGTTGTTGCTGCCGACCCCCGCCCGGGTCGGCGACGGGCGCCGCGTCACCGGCTCGGCCGCGGCCGTCAGCTGCTCGTACGAGCGGGCATCGCCCCGGTGCGCCGCCACGAGGTCCTCCGGCCGGAAGTCGATGCCGTCGCGGTACGCCTTGTAGAGCCGGAGAATGTCCTGGGAGAGCAGGTCGCCGTTGAGGGACGCGTCGAGGGCCAGCGTGGGGGTGCCCGGCCCAAAATTGGTGGCGGCCCGGACGGCCTCGGGGCCGAGCTCCGCCACGGCCCGCCCGTACCGCAGCTCCGACTCGATGTTGCCGAGAAGCCCCTGGTGACGGGAGATCACGACCCGGGGCGTCCACTTTTGGGGCTTGATGCCCAGCAGCTCGAAGCCGAGGGGCAGGAGTTCGGGATTGGCGCGCGCCCTCTCCACGTACGCGTTTACGCCCCGCACGAAGGAGGTGATGATGGTCTGTCCCCTCGGGTGGTAGTGGTTCATCTCGGCCTCCATGTCCCCCCGAAACCGAAACAGGCGCCGGCCGATGTCGCGCTCAACGGCACGGGGCCCGAGGATCTCTGCGGTGGTGCCCGTGGCCTCGCGGCGCCAGATTTCGAACTGGAAGAGGCGATCCCGGGCGGCGTTGTAGCCCTGCGCGAAGAAGAGATCCGGGGTGTTCTGCGCGTAGATGTGCGAGATTCCCCAGGTGTCCTTCACGATCTCGACCGGGGCCTGAAGGCCCTCGTGCTCGACGCGGAGGGTATCCGCCGCCGGTTGCGCGGTGGCCGGGGCACCGAGAACGGGCCCCACGACGAGCAGAATGAGGAGTGGGAGGACGGGCTTGCGCATGGGGACGG
>JAZKTD010000311.1:0-4055 GCA_036625705.1 Salinivenus sp. | reverse complement strand
GACTCCTTCACGGGAATCTTATACGTTAGCCCTGGTGGCAAACCGGGCCGGTCGAGCCCCCCGACTTCCAGACGCCGGGCCCATACCAGTACGTCCGCCACCCGATGATGACCGGCCTTCTCAATTCACCGATGCGTTCGGGCGGTTCAGGAGCAACCTGTTTCCGGTGAGCCACCACATACACGTTCCTCCGGTAGCCTTCTCCAATTTCGCATGAGTCGCTTTGCATTCGAGAGGCCAGTGCATTGCCGCCGTCTGCCCCTCTTCTTGACTTGTCTTTTGGTCCTGGTGCTCACGCTCGCGGGAGGGGTGCCCGACCGAGCAAATGCACAGTCCAATCGCGAGCCTCTACAGATCCCACGAATCGAAGAGCCAATCCGGCTTGACGGCCGCCCGAACGAGGCGGCCTGGCAACGAATCGATCCCGTCCCTGTGGTGCAGTACGAGCCGGAGCCCGGGGCCTCGCCCTCAGAGGACACCGAGATCCGGTTTGCCTACGACGAGAACTACTTTTATATGTCAGTCTGCGCCCTTGACAGCAACCCGGATGGCATTCGCGCGAACACGCTCTACCGGGAGGGGCTCAACGGGAGCGACCACATCGAGATGGTACTTGACACCTACAACGACAACGAGACAGGACTCCTCTTCACCACCACTCCTACTGGCAACCGGCGTGACGCGGCCATTTCCAACGATGCGTCCGGAGGCGGAATCGCGTCCGGCAGCTGGATCAACGTGAATTTCGACGCCTACTGGAGCGTGGAAACAGTCGTCAATCGCCGTGGCTGGTTTGCCGAGATGCGCATCCCCCTCTCGAGCCTCCGGTTCGATGCCGAGGTCGGGCGAGTCGTCATGGGAGTGACGATCAACCGGAAGATTGCTCGCAAAAATGAACGAATCGTGTTTCCGGCCATCGAGCCAGATGCCGACTGGGCATTTCTCAAGCCCTCCCGAGCACGGAAGATCGTCTTGACAGGCGTCGAGTCCGAGCGGCCGGTCCACGTGACACCTTACGCACTGGCCGGAATAGAGCAGAATCAAGCGCTGCGCACCGCCGGGGAGGAACGCTACGTTAAAGAACAAACGATGCCCACCGATGCGGGCCTCGACATTAAGTACCGGATCCGAGACAATTTGAGCCTCGACCTCACGGCGAACACCGACTTTGCTCAGGTAGAGGCCGACAACCAGCGGATCAATCTGAGCCGATTCTCGCTGTTTTTCCCCGAAAAGCGGCAGTTCTTCCAGGAGCGATCCGGGCTGTTTGAATTTCGAACGGGGGGAGAGAGTCGCCTCTTTCACAGCCGGCGCATCGGATTAGACCAATCGGGTCGTCCCATACGCATTTTGGGTGGGGCCCGTCTAGTGGGGCAGCTCGGCGAATGGGACGTCGGGCTCATCGACATGCAGACGGCCGAAAGCCGCTCTCTTCCCTCCGAAAACTTCGGCGTGGTGCGCATGCGCCGCCAAGTATTGAATTCCTACTCCAATGTCGGGGGGCTAATGACCAGCCGAGTGGGCATGGACGGAAGCTACAACGTAACGTACGGAATCGACGGGCTCTTCCGGCTGGTCGGCCAGGACTATCTGTCCGTGAAATGGGCTCAAACGCTCGAGAGAAGCCTTGTCCGCTCCGGCACCCTGACGGCCGTCAATTCCGGTCGAGTCAGCATTGAACTGGAACGCCGTCGGCGACAGGGATTCGGCTACGACGTATTCCTGACCCGGTCGGGCCCTCACTACCGGCCCGGAATGGGATTCGTGCGCCGGACCGACTTCGCGGCCCTCGACAACACCGTGTCCTATACCTGGATGCCCGGCGAAAACTCTTCCCTTCTCCGGCACACGATCGAACTCAACGGCTATGGGTTTTTCCGCAACAGCGACGGGTCGGTCGAGTCTGCCGCCGTGACCCCCTCCTGGGCGTTCACTTCAAACAACCAGGCAAGTGGACGTGCCTCTCTGTCGATCCAGCGCGAAACGCCGAGAGATGCCTTTACCCTGGGCGGCGACACTCCCGTCCCTGCTGGACAGTATACCTTTGCAACCGGGACGATCGAGTATGAGATGTCTTCTACGAACCTACTTCGAGCCGGGACGCAACTCCAGGCGGGAAGCTTCTTTGGCGGACGGCGGTTTTCGGCGCAGATTACCCCGAGCTGGCGACTCTCCAAACACCTGACCCTTGAGGGAACCTATGCGTTCAATTATATCGATTTCCCGGAGCGAAGCCGACAGTTTGATAGTCACCTCGCCCGCTTTCGGATTCGTGCAGCGCTCAACACAGCCGTCTCGCTGAACTCCCTTCTCCAGTACAATAGCACGGCAAACCAGGTCTCGGCAAACACCCGCTTCCGCTACAACTTCTCCGAAGGAAGCGATCTTTGGATTGTATACGACGAAGGCCTCAACACCAATTTGACCCGTCGGGCCCCTACGCTTCCCCGAACTGCCTCGCGCTCGTTGATGGTGAAGTACACGTACACTTTTCACTTCTAATAGTCGCGTGAATGCGGCCTCGTGCATTGCGTCGGCACCGCTTCCGCTCCGAGAGGATGCGTCTTCCCTGATCGAGGGCGGGGTCTTTTTATGATGGTCGCGGACGTCGATCCGTTTGGTGGGTTGTTCCCCCGAGAGTAAGAAGGGAATTGTCGCTCAATTTTTAGGACCGATAACAAACGGTGATCGGTCTTTAGACGGTTGTGGTCGGGCCAGTTACTTGCCATTTCTGGACGGACTCACGACAGAGGTCGTTCTTCTCGACTGCGACGCACAATCGCTGGTGCCGGAGGAGTTCGCCGGAAGATCCTTGGGCCTCTGCAAGGCCGCTGGGCGGTTCCCACGGGCCCTCCCTTCGGGCTTTTCTGCAGGCGGCAGGCGCCAGTGGGCGGCAGATGGGTGGAATCATTTCAGGCTGTACATATGTACAGGATATCGTTGGTCCCCGTCATCGACCGCTTGCCTTCGTGAAACTCGTCGTCGATACCTCTGCGATCATCGCCGTTCTGCTCGGAGAAGAGGACCGAGACCACGTCGTCGAGGCGGCGGAGGGCGCCGACCTGATCGCCCCGGTCTCCCTGCACTGGGAGATCGGAAACGCCTTCTCGGCGATGACGGGGCGCGGGCGCCTTTCGGCCTCCGCGGCCCTCGAGGCGACGGGCCGCTACCAGGAGATCCCGATTCAGTTCGTGGAGGTCGGCCTGCCGGAGTCCATCCGGCTTTCCGACGAGCTCGGGCTCTACGCCTACGATGCCTACATGCTCGAGGCCGCTCGTCGGCACCGGGCCCCACTGCTGACGCTGGACGGGGGCCTGCAGGAAGCCGCCCTGCGCGCAGGCGTCGACTTGATCGAGCTCGACTGAGCAATAGATCTTGACTGAACAGATATCGACTGCCCCGCCGAAATCGATCTACCGAAAATCGACCCGCTAAGCCGAGTCATGAAGGTCTACACCTACACCGAAGCGCGACAGAAGCTGGCCGATCTGCTCGACCGGGCCGGCGAGGAAGGCGAGGTGGTCGTGCGCCGCCGGGACGGGCGCGAGTACGTCGTCCGGCCGCGGCGAGCGGAGGCCTCTCCCCTAGACGTCGAGCCGGTTGAGGCGGACCTGAGCCGCGAGGAGATCGTCCAGGCCGTTCGCGAGAGCCGGGAGCGAGGTGCTCCGGGCGAGGGGCCGCAGTAAGCGAGGGGCCGCAGTAACGGCAGTAGCGACCGCCTGAGGGACTTTCGGGATACGCGGAATTTGTCGACCCCGACTTGAGGGCCGCCAATCCTCACCCCGCTGAGGGCGGACAGATTCCGTCGGCCTGGGGGAGAGCCTTCGCTTTTGTGCTCTGCGGGCCTCCGCATTGGCTGTCCTCGCAATTCCGCCGACGCCCACGCTCCCGACTGCCCGCGCCCACACGCGAGAAAAGAGAAGCCCCTCGCCACCGCAGCTCCACCCAACGCAGGGGCCGCGCCGATCGGGGCGGGCAAGCCGCCCGGGCCCAGGCGGAGTCGTCGGCCTGTTTTGCCCGCTGTGAAAACGCGTTACACTAGGATGTGATACTGG
>JAZKTD010000310.1:0-4097 GCA_036625705.1 Salinivenus sp. | reverse complement strand
CCGCGCACGGCACTGGGGAACGGTTGCCGCCCAAGTTCTACTCGCCGTTGCCCTCTGTGAGGGGGTAGGCCTCCTCGCCGCCTGGGCGACCCAGACGTCCGTGACCACCTGGTACCCGACCCTCACAAAGCCGGGATTCACCCCGCCGAACTGGCTCTTTGCGCCGGTGTGGACGATCCTCTACGCGGTGATGGGCGTCGCCGCGGTACTGGTCTGGCGCGCCGACCGGGCGGACGAGACCGCCGTGCGGAGGGCCCTGGGCCTCTTCGGCGTGCAGCTCGTGTTGAATGGCGGGTGGTCCGTGGCCTTTTTCTGGGCGCGGTCGCCCGGATGGGGACTGCTGGTGATCGCAGGCCTCTGGGCAACCCTGGCCTGGACCACCGAGCGCTTCTTTCGGATCCGTGCTTGGGCGGGAGCGCTCCTGGTGCCGTACCTCCTCTGGGTCAGCTACGCGGCGGCGCTAAACGGCGCCATCTGGCTGCTGAATTGAGGGGGCAGGAGCCGTCGCTCGGTCCCGAGGGGCCTCACTCCTGCAGCTCGGCGACGGAGGCGCGGTCCGGAGTGAACGTCGCCTCGTCGGGGTCGCGACGCTCGATCCAGTCTCCCAGCCGCCGCAGCTGGCCGGCGTAGAGAGCGCCTTGGACGGGCCGGACGGCGTTCCAGTAGATGGTTCCGAAGAGGCCTTTCGGTTCGAAGAAGACCGATTGGGTGATGCAGGTGCCACCCGAGTCCTCGGCCTTCACGTCGAACTGGAGCCAGGCCCGCCCCGGCAGCTGCATCTCCGCCCGCAGGCGTAGCATGCGGCCGGGATCGAGGGCCTCGACGCGCCAGAAGTCCACGGCGTCCCCCACACGCAGACGGTTCTCGTCCCGCCGCCCCTCTCGGAAGCCGACCCCCCCGAGGAGCTGGTCGATCCAGCCGCGTAGGCGCCAGAGCGCGGTGCCGTAGAGCCAGCCGGTCTCTCCCCCGAGGCGGACGATCGTGTCGAAGGCGACCTCCGGGTCGGCCTCGACAGTGCGGGTGCGCACCTCCCGGTACAGGCCCTCGGTGGTGTCGAGCGTGGCCGTGGTGTCGGGCTGCGGGGTCGAGGAAACCGCGCTGTTCCACACCGTGGGCAGCTCGTCGGACTCTACGCGCCGCAGCGCCAGGCGGACGGCGGCCTCGAAGGAGAGAAGCTCGATGTCGGGGAAGAGGGTGCGCGCCACCTCCGGGTCGTCGACCACCACCTCGTTGTCGAGGCCTTCGATGAGGGGCCGGGCGATGGAGTTGGAAACCGGCGTCACCAGTCCCACCCAGTGGGAGGAGAGGCGGGGGGTGAGAAACGGAATGTTCACGATCCACCGCTTGAGGCCGCGGATGGCGGCGTATTTGCGAAACATCTCCTCGTAGGTCAGCACGTCGGTTCCCCCAATTTCAACAATCTGCCCGGCACTCTGCGGCTGTTCGAGGGCGGCGATCAGATACTGCAGGACGTTCCGGACGGCGATGGGCTGGGTGGGGGTTTGCACCCAGCTCGGGCAGATCATCACCGGCACGCGCTCGGTCAGGTACCGGACCAGCTCGAATGAGAGGCTGCCCGAGCCCACGATCTGGGCGGCCCGAAACTCCGTCACCGGAATGGGGCCGTCCCGCAGCACCTCGCCGGTTTCGATGCGGCTCTGCAGGTGCTTCGACTGGCGCTCGCCCTTGGGCCGCATGCCGCCGAGGTAGATGAGCCGGTCGACGCCGGCCTCCTCGGCCGCGGTGCGCACGTTGGAGGCGGCGCGGCGGTCCCGATCCGCGAATCCCTCTTCTCCGGAGCCCAGCGAGTGAATGAGGTAGTAAACCGCGTCGATGTCCCGCATGGCGGGCGGCACCGTCTCGGCCTCCAGGGCGTCCCCGACGGCCACGTCCACCTTGTCGCCCCACGGCTGAGCCCGGAGCCGCTCCGCGTCCCGGACGAAACAGCGAACGTCGTATCCTTCGCGGAGCAGGCACGGCACGAGGCGTCCACCAACGTATCCGGTGGCGCCGGTCACGAGAACAGTCTTCGACTCCGACATGGGAGACAAATTTAATTCGAAGGCATGAACAGCTTAACTACGAGTACGCGCCGCGGTGGGTTGCCTCCTCCGGACCGGCGGACGTGACGAGACGGTCCCTTGTCCCCGTTTGACCTTTACGAAAATATCCCATCGCCCGGAAAACCTCGGTGTGGGTCTGAGCATGACAGTCTCTGTACTCTCGCCCCGAAAAATGGGGCGTGGGACGCTGACCTCATTTCACCTGTATACCTACACACGACTACGCAAAGATCATGGCTGAAGTTGATGAAACCACGACCTGGCCCGAGCTCGCAATCGGTCTCTACGACAAGCTGACGGGACGGGGCGCCGAGATTACCTACGAGTTCGAAGACTTCCAGCTCGCAGTTCCGAGCAAGGCGGGAGACGACCCCGAGTACGCACACTGGCGCATGGACGGTGTTCTCAAAATCCGGACGAAGGAAGAGTAGTTTACACTTCTACTTTTTCTACTGACCACGGGCAGGCCGGTCAGCGGGCGCCCCTTCGGGCCCCGCTGTCCTCCTGCCGTTGTGTATTGTTGATTGCTTCACCTCCGCGCTCCCGACCCCGTATCCCGATGGCACTTCCCCTCGAAATTCTTGCGGACCTGCAGCTCGCCGTCGACGGTGAGGACATCGACATTCAGGCCGACGGCGAGCGCATCGTCGTCGACCTGCCCAGCCTGCGCGCCGGTCGCCGCGTGCTCGAGGCCGAGCCGTTTTCGGGCGGCAACCGGACCCGGGCGACCCGACAGGTCCGCGAGGCGCTGCAGGTGGCCGGGTTCACCCTCGAGGTCCGACTGAACGGGGCCCCGATGGCGATCATTGGGGCGGGTGCGTCGCCCGGTCGGATCGGGCGCCTGCTCCAGCTTGAGGGGGTGGAGGTGCGAGCGGCGCCGCCGCTTCGGGACGCGGCGAGTCGGCGGCCGGTGGTCACGGCGCTCGTGGTTGGGGGGCTGGCCCTCGTCCTGGGCTGGCTCGTGGCGCGACTTCTGCGGTCGTAACGACCTAATGGTGTGTGCGTAACGCCGCGCGACGGCGGCGCAACGCACGGGGGACCGTCTTTGTTAACGGGGCCACGTCCTGTTGCCTCGTCGTCCCCCATCCGCAGTCGTCCCCGGCCCATGCGCGCTTTCTGGTCGCTCGTCCTTCTGGTTGCGCTCGCCCTTGGACCGCTCGGGTGCGGAGGACCTGCCGCCAATCCGGCGTCGGCGCCCCCGGCCCTCACCGACAGCTCCTACCTCACCGACGACCTCTGGAACGACGGCCAGGCGGAGGTGGCCTTCTACCGCGTCGAGCGGGAACGGGATCAGTACGGCCGGGCAAATCCGCAGCAGTTCGTAGTGGGGACGTACCTGGTGAAGCATCGGTTCAGTCCGGCCGAGATGACCAAGAAAACGGACGGCTCGGGCGTGTCCGCGTTCAAGTACGCCCTGTTCTACGAGCTGGAGAGTGGGTCGTACCAGTACAAGCGCAACTGGGTCGTCAATGCCCGGCAGCGCGACCTCCGGCCGTACAAGCAGTCGTTTACGAGCTTCGACTGGTGCTCCAACCAGTACCGCGAGCTGGCCTTTTCGCCGGACGGCCCGATCGAGGTGCGAATGCGGAGCGACGATTACGGCAATCGCCGCACGGCGTTCGACCCGCGTCCGCGGTCGTATCCGCCCGCCCAGATCCCGCTTCTCGTGCGGGGGCTCGACGTCGAGAGGGCCGATACGCTCGCCTTCTCCGTCGCCGTCGCGGACAGTACCACCCACGTCTCCGCCCGGGCGGTCCATCAGGGACGCGACTCGGTCGAAACCGAGGCGGGGACCTTTGCCGCGCAGCGGATTGCGGTGACCTACGACGCGCCGGTGCCCTCTCCGATCGGGGAAGCCAGTGCCACCACGGAAACCTACTGGATCGGTACCGGGTCGGAGCGGCGGCTCCTCCGCCTCGCGGCCGAGAGCGGACGCTACCAAATGGCGCTCGTCGAACATCTTCGGATCCCGTACTGGAACGAAAACCTCTGGCCCCGACTGGCGCGCATCGACAACCGGCCGTAGCGGGCGGG
>JAZKTD010000309.1:0-4104 GCA_036625705.1 Salinivenus sp. | reverse complement strand
GCCCCCCGGCCCGTTCGTCGTCCGCACAGAGGCGGCGGGATCGAGGGCCGCCCGCTCCGGTTTATGTTACGAACTCGTTTTCTCGAACGCGTCTCCCTGCCATGAGCGACGTCGGCCGCACACTTCGCCGTCTCGAGTCGAATCGCCACCTCGTGCTCGACGCCATCCGCGTGTACGTGGGGGCCGGGCTCTTTTTTCGCGGCCTCGCGCTGCTGGTGACCGACACGGGCCTGCAGCAGCTGGCCGGCGGAGCGACGCCCTCGTTTGCCGCCACGGGGATCGCCGTCTACGTGACTGCGGCCCACCTCGTCGGGGGGGCTATGCTCGCCGTGGGCCTCTACACGCGGCTCGCGGCCCTCGTCCAGCTTCCCATCCTGGTCGGGGCCGTTGTGCTCGTGCACTGGCAGGACGGGCTCCTGTCGGCCAATCAGTCGCTGGAGTTTTCGGCGCTGGTTCTGTTTCTGCTCGGCCTCGTCGCCCTGTTCGGCGGGGGACGATGGTCGCTCGACGCGCGTCGGGGCGGCGCCGGGGCCGAAGAGGCCGCGAGCAGCGACGAGACGGCGAACGTGGCCTGACTTGTGCCCGCTAGGTGCGGAGCGGGGGCAGCGACTCCTCGGCCGGGACGAAGCTGAGGGCGAGGCCGTTGTTGCAGTACCGGAGCCCCGTCGGCTCCGGACCGTCCTCGAAGACGTGCCCCTGGTGGCCTTCACAGCGCACGCAGTGGTACTCCGTGCGGGGATACCCGAGCTTCATGTCCTTTTTCGTGTCGATCCGCCCCTCCAGCGGCGCCCAGAAACTGGGCCAGCCCGTGCCGCTCTCGTACTTGGTCTCCGACGAGAAGAGGGGCAGGCGGCAGGCGGCACAAATGTACGTGCCCGTCCGCTTCTCATCGAGAAGGGGGCTCGAGCGGCGGGGCTCGGTGCCGGCCTCGAAGAGAATCTGGTAGGCGTCTTCCGACAGCAGTGCCCGCCACTCGTCGGGGGACTTGTCGAGAGGCGGGATGTCGGTCCGCAGCTCGTGGACGGTGGTCGTGTCGGCCGCGACGGCGTCGGGGGTCGGCCGTGACTGAGAGCGGCCGCAGGCGGAGAGCGCGAGGGGCGCCGCCGACGCCCAGGCCAGGTGCTTCAGAAAGGAGGCACGGTCCATCATGAGGCTACGGTTCGTTCAGGGGAGACAGGGCACCGGTTGTCTTAGCGACGAAACGGCCCCGGGCGTTTCACGGAAGATGCGACGATCCTGCGAGGCCGGGGGGCGCGGGACGGGCCGACGGGCGGTGGAAGGGAGGGGAAAGGCAGCCCGCCGGGTAGACATAGAAAAGGCCCATCCGACGACATCGGGATGAGCGCTTTTTATTTCATCACTGTGCCTACTACCAGTATAACAAAACGAGGCCCGGGGTACGCTTAAACTCAGGGCAACGATATTGTAACGCAGGGCCCAAAAGGCGACGGACGGCGCGGGTCCCCCATCTCGTTCCGCCCGAACAGAGGCCCGCGACGCCCCCCGACCGGGAAAGCCGTCACTCGGCGGCGTCGAGCGGGGTGAGCTTGGCCTCGATCTCGTCGCGCCGCGACTCCAGCTTGGGGGGCAGGGTGAGGCGGCCGGCGGCGGCCTCCTCGACGGGAAAGGGCGTGCCGGTGTCGGTCGCAATTTCGATGAGGATGCCGCCGGGCTCGCGGGTGTAGACCGATTCGAAGTAGTGCCGGTCGATGACGGGCGAGGGCTGCAGGCCCGCCGCCGCAATCCGCTCGCGCCAGGCCCGGATCGTGTCGCCGCTCGGGGTGCGGAGCGCGAGGTGGTGGACGCCGCCCCTGCCCAGCCAGCCGCGCTCCGCGCTCGGGCGCTCGACGACGTGCAGTTCAGCGGCCACGCCGCCCGGCCCCGTCTCGAAGACGACGGCGGAGGGCGGCGGCACGGACACGGGCTCGAGGGCGGCGTTCGCCTCTCCGTCCCGCTCGACCTCGTAGGAGCGGGCCTCGCGGAACCCGAATACGTCCGTGAGGGCCTGACGGGTGGGGTCGAGGTCGCCCACTGTGATTTCGACCGGTCCCAGCCCGCGAATGGCCATGTCGGCCGACACAGGGCCGTCGGTCCAGGGGGTGGTCTCCGGGACGCGGTCGGTCTCCTCGGCGTCGTCCACGAGGTGGAGCGTCTGCCCCTCGTCGTCGAGCAGGGTGAGGGCGGGCCGTCCGGCACGCCGGTGGATCGGGGTGCGGCGCACGTCGTGGTCGTCGAGCCGTTCGGCCCACGCCCGCAGGGCCCCCTCGCCCCGCACCCGGAGGGAGGTGCCGGTGATCAGGCCGGTTCCCGGCCGCTGGTCCCGGGCGTGCGGAATGTCGAAGAAGGTGAGATCCGTGCCGGGACTGCCGGTCTCGTCCCCGTAGAAGAGGTGGTAGGAGGAAGGGTCGTCCTGATTGACCGTCTTCGTGACCAGCCGGAGGCCCAGCACCTGCGTGTAGAAGCGGACGTTGGCCGGGGCCTGCCCGGTGATGGCCGAGACGTGGTGGAGACCCAGGAGCTGTTCGTCGGTCATGGCACAGGGGAACGCGATGGGAATCGGGGGGCGAGCCGCTCTCTTCGGACGGCGGACGCGTCAGGACAGATCCCCGGGCCTCCGGAGCTCGGTCAGCGGTCGGCCGTGCCGTTCCGGGCAACCGTCCAGTCCCGCGCCAGACGCACCGTGAAGCAGGTGCCCTCGCCGGGTTCGGTGTCGACGTCAATCTCCCCGTTCATCCCCTCCACGAGCCGCTTGGTGATGGCCAGGCCCAGGCCGCTGCCCTCGTCGCGGCCGTCCTCGCCGGGGGCCTGCACGAACGGCTCGAACAGGTTTGGGAGCAGATCCTCGTCGATGCCCTTTCCGGTGTCGCGCACCTTCAACTCGGCCCAGGTGTCGTCGGAGCGGAGGCACACGTCGACCTGCCCCCCGTCGGGCGTGTACTTGATGGCGTTGCCCACGAGATTGTCGAGGATGCGGCCTGTGGCGCCCGGGTCGAGGTGGGCAGAAAGCTCACTCGGCGCCTGCATCTGGAGGGTAAGGTCCTTTTCCTCGGCCTGCGGCTGGAGCAGCTCGACGGTCCGCTCCACTTCGGTGGCGAGGTCGAGGTCCTCCGGCTCGAACTCGACCGCGCCTACCTCCAGCTTCGAGAGGCGGAGCACGGAGTTGAGGACCTCTTTGAGGCGGGTGCTGCTCTTGCGAATGAGCCGGGCGAAGCGAACGTAGTCCGCCTCCACCTCCTCTTCGAGCACCTCCGAGAACCCGATGACACTCGTGAGGGGCGTCCGGATCTCGTGGCTCATGTTTGCGAGGAAGGCGGACTTGAGGCGGTTGGCCTGCTCGGCGTCCTTGCGGGCGCGTTCCGCCTCCTGCCGCGCGGCCTCGGCGGTGTCGCGGGCCTGCACGAGGTCCGCCTCGCGGGCCTTTCGCTCCGAGATGTCGCGGGTCGTGAGGATGAGGCCGCTCCGGCCGCCCGCCGCCTTGAGTTCTTTTCCGACCGACTCGACCCAGAGGTATCCCTCGTTCTTGGTCCGAACCCGAAACTCGATGCGGGGCCGCCCGCCCTCCTCGAGGGCGTCCGTGACGGCCTGTGCGCAGGCCGCCTGGTCCTCGGGGTGCACAAAGTCGAGGGCCCGCTTGCCCGTAATGGCCTCCGGGTCGTAGCCGAGCAGGTTCTCGACCGAGGGCGACACGTAGAGGAGTCGCGTCGCGGGGTCGAGGTGCGTCACGACGTCGGTGACGTTCTCGGCGAGGAGGCGGTACTGCTCTTCCTGGCGCCGGAGCTGGGCCTCGGCCTCCTTGCGGGCACTGATGTCCTGTCCCACCCCGATGAGCCGGTAGGTGCCCCCGAGGTTCACGCGGATGCCGGTCAGCAGCATGGGAATCGACGTGCCGTCCGGCCCTACGAACTGCGCCTCGACGCTCGAGGCGCCGCGCGTGAGGGCCCGCGTGACGGCCACGATCACGTTCTGCCGATCCTCCTTCTCGAAGAAGCGGTAGAGGCGCCGGCCGTAGAAGTCCTCCGCCTCGTGGCCCGACTGATCGGCAAAGCGGGCGTTCCAGTACTGGATCGAGCCGCTCTGGTCCAGCACGAAGAAGACGGCGGGCAG
>JAZKTD010000308.1:0-4124 GCA_036625705.1 Salinivenus sp. | reverse complement strand
CTGGCGCTGCGCTGGGTGGCCGAGCACCACGACGTCGTCGAGGGCCGGCAGTTCTGCGACCGGCAGGTGCAGGGGCCCTTCGCCCACTGGGACCACACCCACCGCTTCGAGCCGCTGGACGGCGGCGCGCGGTGCCGCCTCGTCGACCACATCGAGTACGAGCTGCCGGGCGGGGCTCTCGGGGAGCAGGTCGCCCCGTGGATCGAACCGGAGCTGCGTCGTCAGTTCGCGTACCGCCATAGCGTGACCCGGCGCGACCTCGGGCTCCATCGGCAGTACGCCCCAGAGAACGGGTCGCTCACGGTGGCCGTGAGCGGGGCCTCCGGCCTCGTCGGGTCGCAGCTCGTGCCGCTCCTCACGACCGGCGGGCACACGGTGAAGCGTCTCGTGCGGTCGGGCCCGACGGCCGCGGACGAGATTCTCTGGGACCCCCGAAGTGGGACGGTCGAGGCCGAGTTGCTGGAGGGCGTCGACGCGGTCGTGCACCTGGCGGGCGAGTCGGTGTTCGGCCTCTGGACCGACGCCAAGAAGCGGCGCATCCACGACAGTCGGGTCGACGGGACACGGCTCCTGGCGGAGGCGCTCGCCGGGCTCGACGCCCCCCCTAAGGCCTTCGTGTCCGCCTCGGCGGTGGGCTACTACGGCGACCGGGCGGGCGAGGTGGTTACCGAGGAGACACTCGGGGGCGAAGGCTTTCTCGCCGACGTGTGCCGGGCGTGGGAGGCCGCCACCGAGCCGGCCGCCGAGGCGGGCATCCGAACGGTGCAAGCTCGCATCGGGGTCGTGCTCTCGCCGGCGGGTGGGGCGCTGCAGGTGCAGTGGCCCCTCTTCTGGGCGGGGCTGGGCGCCCGGGTCGGGCCGCCGGATCAGTACGTGCCCTGGATTGCCCTCGACGACGTGCTCGGGGGACTCTACCACTTGTTGTGGAGCGACCTTCAAGGTCCGGTCAACCTCACGGCCCCCGCGCCGGCCCCGACGGAGCGGTACACCGGGACGCTCGCGGACGTCCTCGACCGATCGGCCCGGCTCCGGGTGCCGGCGTCTGTGCTCCGGGGCCTGCTCGGGGAGATGGCCGAGGAGATGATGCTGAAGAGCGCGAGGGTCGTTCCCGACCGACTCGCGAACGACGGCTACACGTTCGGGTATGCCGACCTGAAGGGGGCCCTCCGCCACGTCCTCGGCCGCACCGACGCGCCTCACGGGCTCGGTTCCTCCGTCCCCCGATCCCAGTCTGCACGGCGCTGAGGCCGCGGTCGGCCCGGTGTGGGCACAACCAATCGATCGCCGCGTGCATTTCCCCATCGGACAGTGTCTCTTCTCTCGACCCCTCGGCCATGAGCACCCCCGATGTTCTCGTGATTGGGGCCGGGCTCTCCGGCCTCGCCTGTGCGCGCCAGTTGCACCGACGCGGGTTCTCCGTACAGGTCCTGGAGGCGGCCGACCGCGTCGGGGGCCGCGTCCGCACCGAGGAGGCCGACGGGTTCCGGATGGACCGCGGCTTTCAGGTGATGCTGACGGCCTACCCCGAGGCCCAGCTGGCCCTCGACTACGAGTCCCTCGACTTCCACGCCTTCTACGACGGCGCCCTCGTGCGGTACGGCGGCCGGTTTCACCGGATTGCCGACCCGCTCCGGCAGCCGCTGGACGTCCCGCAGACCCTCATCAGCCCGATCGGGACGGCGGCCGACAAGCTGCGGGTCGCCCGGGCCCGCTTCCGCCTCCGCCAGCTGACGGTGCCGGAAATCATGGAGCGGGAGGAACGCACGGCCCTCGAGGTGCTGCGGTCGCGATGGGGCTTCTCCGCCCCCATGATCGATCGGTTCTTCCGGCCATTCTTCGGGGGCATCTTCTTCGACCGGACCCTCGGGGCCTCCAGCCGGATGTTCGAGTTCCTGTTCAAGATGTTTGCCGAGGGGCAGACGGTGCTCCCGGCCGGCGGAATCGATCGGATTCCGGCGCAGATGCGGGCGTCGCTGCCCGAGGAGGCCGTGCGGCTGAACACGACGGTTGAGGCGGTGGAGGGACAGCGCGTCGCGCTCGGCGACGGGCGGACCCTGGAGGCGCCGGCCGTCGTGGTGGCGACGGCGGCCCCGGAGGCCGACCGGCTGGTGGGCGGCATCGAGCCGGTTGCCGGCCGCTCGACCGTGTGTCTCTACTTCTCGGCCCCGGCCTCGCCCCTCGACGATCCCATTCTCGTGTTGAACGGGGACGGCGTCGGGCCCATCAACAACGTGGCCGTCCCCTCCGACGTGGCCCCCGGGTACGCGCCCGACGGCCGGGCCCTGATCGCGGCCGTGGTGGTGGGCACGCCGGCGGAGGACGACGAGGCACTCCGGCGCGCCGTCCGCGAGCAGCTGATCGACTGGTTTGGGCTCGAGGCCGGCGGGTGGACGCACCTCCGCACGATGCACATTCCGTACGCGTTGCCCGAGCAGGCGCCGCCGTTCCTGTCGCCCCCTCAGCGCGAGGTGCGGCGGCGCCCCGGCCTCTACGTCTGCGGCGACCACCGGCGGACCGGTTCGATTAACGGAGCCCTCGCGTCGGGGCGGGTGGCGGCCCGCGCCGTCGCGGCCGACCGCACTCAATCACCGCTCCAGCCTCCCCCTCGGCCCGAATGACGCTCCTGCTGATCCACGCCGCGGCCACCCTCACGATGTTCGGGGTCATTCTGGTGGTGCAGTGGGTGCACTACCCGCTGTTCCGGCACGTCGGGACCGCCGACTATCAGACCTACCAGGCCGAGCACATGCGCCGCATCACGGCGATCGTAGGGCCGCTCATGGGCGTCGAGCTGGTCACCGCGGGCCTCCTCGTGTGGGCCCGGCCCGCCGGCGTGCTCGCCGAACAGGCCTGGGCCGGGCTTCTGCTCGTCGGGCTCATCTGGGGGACCACCGGGCTCGTGCAGGTGCCGCTCCACGGCGCCCTCACCGACGGCTTCGACCGGGCGACGCACCGGCGCCTCGTCCGCACGAACTGGGTCCGGACCGTCGCGTGGGGCCTGCGGGCGGGCCTCGTGCTCTGGATGCTGAGGCGGGCGGCCGGGTAGCAGCGCCGCAGAACTGAAACAACTTTGCTACGCGAATCCCCAAGAAGGGCGGCTCGGGTATCATTTCCGGCCGTTGAACGTACCGGACTACCCAATCTCCCAAAGTTCTTTACCATCGGTCCAACCCCGATCCGCTATGAGAGCTGTTCTGAACGATGCCGTTCTTGCCGAGAGCGACGACACAGTCGTCCTCGAAGGCAATCACTACTTCCCCCCGGAGTCTCTGAATGAGGACTACTTCCAAGAGAGTGACCACCGCACCACCTGCCCGTGGAAGGGAGAGGCCCAGCACTACGACGTGGTGGTCGGGGACGAGGCGCAGGAGAACGCGGCCTGGTACTACCCCGACCCGTCCGAGGAGGCCGCGGAGATCAAGGATCACGTGGCCTTTTACACCACGAAGGTTGACGTAACGGAGGCGGTGGCCGAGTAGTGCACCTCGGGCGGACGGGGGCGACGGGCCGCGAGACATTCCGGAGACGTCACCGTCTCGGCCGCTTCCGCCGGAACGCCTGTCGACCGCAGCCGATTGGACGGTCGCTGTCTACGAGAGATACTGCTGATCGTCCCCACCGCCCATGCCCGAGTCCGCCGTGGCGCCGTCCGAGAAGACCGACGCCTACACCGAGGTCCGCCGCCGCATCGACGCCCTGCTGGACGCCCAGACCGACTGGGTGGCCGCGATGGCCACGGTGGCCTGCGAGCTCCACCACTCCTTCGACTACTACGACTGGACGGGCTTCTACCGGGCCGTGGCGGAGGACCGGCTCCTGGTGGGGCCGTATCAGGGCCCGCACGGCTGTCTCCACATCGACTTCGACCGCGGGGTGTGCGGCGCGGCGGCCCGGTCCCGCGAGACGCAGCTCGTGCCCGACGTGGAGGCGTTTCCCGACCACATCGCCTGCCAGTCCTCCACCCGGTCGGAGGTCGTCGTGCCGGTGCTCACGCCCGACGATCGGCTTTTGGCCGTGCTCGACGTCGATTCCGACACGCTCGGCGCCTTCGACGACACCGACCGGGAGCACCTGGAGGCCCTGTGCCGGGCGCTGGGTGAACAGTTTGCGGACACGGAGGGGCT
>JAZKTD010000307.1:0-4126 GCA_036625705.1 Salinivenus sp. | reverse complement strand
CGATCGAAGTGCACGGAGCGTCATGATACAGGTAGGCGTTGGAGCAATGGAACGCGAAGACGGAGGCGCAGCACAATCGATTGCGCTGCGCCTCCCATGGTGCGTTCCAACGTGGGCCTCCGACGCCGGATCATCCTCACAGAAGTCTCAGGTCCCCTCACCCTTGTATCACATGCTCTAACAATTCTATAACACGCCCTGCCTCGCCCGCTACGCGGAGGCCTCCGTCGCCGTCTCTAGGGGAAGCCGGAACCGGAACGTCGTGCCCTCCCCGACGGTGCTCTTCACCTCGAGGGTCTGGTCGTGGAGCTCGAGGATGGTCCGGGCGATGGCCAGGCCCAGGCCCGCGCCCCCCTTGTCGCGGTCGCGGCTCTTGTCCACGCGGTAGAAGCGCTCGAAGATGTGGGGGAGCTCGTCCTCCGGGATGCCGGGACCGGTGTCGGCCACCTCGATCCGGACCCTCCGCGTCTCGTTTGCCACCCGCACGCGGACCCGGCCCCCTTCCGGCGTATAGTGGATGGCGTTGTCGATAAGGTTGGACAGGACCCGCTCCACGAGGCCGATATCGGCGGCCGCCCGGGCGTGCCGCTCCGGCAGATCGGCCGCCAGGTCGACGCACTGCTCCTCGGCCTGCGGCTCGTGCTGCATGACGACGTCCTGAACGAGCTCGGCGATCGGGAACGGCTCGATCGTCGGCTCCACCTGTTCGGTCTCCAGCTTCGACAGCTCGAAGAGCTCCCCCACGAGGTCGCTGAGCCGCTGGGCGTTGCGGAGGGCCGTCCGCACGTAGCGCTGGCGATCGGCCGGGGCGAGGTCCCCGTCCTTCATGTGGACGGTTTCGAGGTAGCCCTGGATGGAGGCCAGCGGGCTGCGCAGGTCGTGCGACACGTTGGCCACCAGCTCGCGCCGCATGCGGTCGGCCTGTCGCAGCTCCTCCATCGTCTCGACGAGCGTGTCGGCCATCCGGTTGAAGCACTTCGCGAGCTGACCGATCTCGTCCTCGGCGCCGACCTCGATGCGCCGGTCGAAGTCGCCCTGTTCGAAGGCGGCCACCACCCCCTGCATGTGCCGCAGGCGCTGGGTGAGGCGCCGGAAGAGCACCAGGCCCAGCCCGGCCACCACGAGCACGATGAGGCCGAGCCCCGTGAGGGCCCCCTGAATGATGTAGCTATCCCCAATCATCCCGGCCACGGAGGCGTACTGCTCGCTGCCGAGAATGACGTAGAGGTAGCAGTTCTCCTGGCCCATGATTTCGATGTGGGCCACCGAGAACGGCTTCTGCGCCGCCTCGTCGCGCGGGTCGTCGCCGAGAATGGGCAGGTCGTCCCCCTCCATGAAGCGACGGATCGGCGCCATGTCGACGTTCTTCTGCTCGATGGCCGCGGAGGGCGGGGCGAAGGAGGCCTTCACGCGGCCCTGCCGGTCCAGCAGGTAAATCTCGATCCGCCGGTTGATGCCGGTCATGTCCTGAATCTTGGCCCGAATGCCCCCCCGGTCGATGCTATCCTCCAGCAGGGGCTCGAACCGGGGCACCATTTCCTCCGCCAGCGTGCGGTTGAGCTTCTGCTCGACCTCGTCGGCGTAGCGCTGGGCCGTTCGCCCCCCCAGGACGGCGAGCACGACCCCGAGCCCGACGACGAGCACGAGGAAGAGGCCCGAGAGCTTGGCGTAGAAGCTGTTGAGCATGGCGACGAGGCCGGATCGGTAGAGGAGAAGGGGACTGCTCGGCGGAGTGCCCGGTTCTCTGCAGAACGTGTTTCGTATTGCGTATTCCGTTGGCTCAGGTCAAGGAATACGCACTACGCAATACGCACTACGCGGCAAGCTCCTCGAGCTCGGCGAACCGGTAACCGACCCCCCACACGGTCTTGACGTACCGGGGCGAGGACGGATCCGGCTCGATCTTGTTGCGCAGGCGGTTGATGTGGGTGTTGACGGTGTGGCTGTACCCGCTGTACTGGTAGCCCCAAACCTCGTCGAGCAGCTCCTGACGGCTGTAGGCCCGCCCCGGGTTGCGGGCAAAGAGGAGAAGCAGGTCGTACTCTTTGCTCGTGAGGTCGACGCTCTCCCCGTCGGCGGTGACCTTGCGCTTGGCGGGCTCGATCACGAGGCCGTCGTACTCGATGGACGCGTCCTCCTCGTCGGGCCGCTGCGCCTCCTGGTCCACCTCGACCCGTCGGAAGATGGCCTTCACGCGGGCCAGCACCTCGCGGATGCTGAAGGGCTTGGTGATGTAGTCGTCGGCCCCGAGCTCCAGGCCCAGCACCTTGTCGACCTCCTCGGTCTTGGCCGTGACCATCAGGATGGGGGCATGGCACTTTTCCTGCCGGAGGCGCCGGCAGATGTCGAACCCGTCGGTGCCGGGGAGCATAATGTCCAGCACGATGAGGTCGTACCGGCACTCCAGGGCGCGGGCGAGGCCGTCGTCGCCGTCGTCGACCACGTCGACCTCGTGGCCCTCGTCGCGGAGGTGCAGTGCCAGAAGGTCCGCGATGTCGGGGTCGTCCTCCACGAGCAAGACGCGCTTTCCGGGGTCGGCAGGCACAGTAGGGCAGTCGGATTCGGAGAAGAAGCCGCAAATCTGTAGTTGGGCACCGGGGGTCGATGTTACAGACGCCCGGGCCGAAGCGCCGCCAGCCACGCCCATCTGCCTGGACGTAGCCCTACGGAGGCGGCCGGCCGGGAGATTCGTTCCGAAACGTGCACGTTCTCCACTCGTAGGGCGGACAGCTTTCCCCCAACACCAAGGCGCAGACGCATCATGGCCCACGATGTCGCGACGAAAGACTGGACCCCTCGCTCCTGGCGAACGAAAGAGGCGCTCCAGCAGCCCACCTATCCGGACGAGGCCGAGCTCGAGGCGGCCCTCGACCACGTTTCCAGCCTCCCCCCGCTCGTGACGTCGTGGGAGGTCGCGAACCTGAAGGACGAGCTGGCCCACGCCGCCCGGGGCGACCGCTTCCTCCTGCAGGGCGGGGAGTGCGCCGAGTCCTTCCAGCACTGCCGCGCCGAGACCATCACGAGCCGGCTCAAGATTTTGATGCAGATGAGCCTCGTGCTCACCTACGGGCTGAATACCCGGATCGTGCGGGTGGGCCGCTTCGCCGGGCAGTACGCCAAGCCCCGCTCCTCGGACACCGAGACGCGCGACGGCACGACGCTTCCGAGCTACCGGGGCGACATCATCAACGGCTCCGACTTTGCGGCCGAGGTGCGCACACCGGACCCCCAGCGCATGGTGGAGGCCTACTCCAGCTCGTCGCTCACCCTCAACCTCGTGCGGGCCCTCGCAGAAGGCGGCTTCGCCGACCTGCGCCATCCGGAGTACTGGGACCTCGACTTCATGCAGCACTCGCCCCTGGCGGAGGAGTACCACGCCATGGTCGACGCAATCGAAGACACGCTCGGCTTCCTCGAAACCGTCACCAACAAGAAGCTCGACTCCCTGGAGGGCGTCCAGTTCTACACGAGCCACGAGGCCCTGCTTTTGCCCTACGAAGAGGCCCTCTCGCGGTCGGTGCCCCACAAAGAGGGCATCTACAACCTGGGCACCCACCTCCCCTGGGTGGGCAAGCGCACCAACCAGCCCGAGAACGCCCACGTCGAGTACGCCCGCGGCATCGAAAACCCGGTCGGCCTCAAGGTGGGCCCCGACATGACGGCCTCCACGCTCAAGCGCCTCGTCCGCACCCTCGACCCCGAGGATGAGCCCGGCAAGCTCACGCTCATCACCCGCTTCGGGGCCGACGCGATCGGCGACCGGCTCCCCGGCCTTCTCGAGGCGGTCCAGAACACCGGCCAGTCGGTGCTGTGGGTCTGCGACCCAATGCACGGCAACACCGAGAAGACCGAGGACGCCACCAAAACGCGCCGCTTCGGCAAGATTCTCGGCGAGCTGGAGCAGGCCTTCGAGATCCACGCGGCCGGGGACTCGCACCTCGGTGGCGTCCACTTCGAGCTCACCGGCGAGAACGTCACCGAGTGCATCGGCGGCGCCCGCGGCCTCAGCGAGGGCGACCTCGGTCAGGCCTACGAGTCGCGCGTCGACCCGCGCCTCAACTACGAGCAGTCCCTGGAGATGGCCTTCAGCATTGTCCGCAAGTACCGCGAGCTCTACCGCTAGACC
>JAZKTD010000306.1:0-4127 GCA_036625705.1 Salinivenus sp. | reverse complement strand
TTCCTCCTCCCTTCTACAGAGTGCCGTTCCGCGTTCAACGTTGAACGTTGGAACGCTAAACGCGCAATTCGCCCTTTCGCCCCTCGTTACGCTTCCATGCGTCCGATCATGCGCACCACCGTTTTCGCACTCCTTGCCCTGCTGCTGGCCCTGCCGACGCACGCGCAGTCGCCCGACGACACGCCCTGGACGATCGACCACGTCCTCCGGCAGCGCTCCCTCGACGACGTCGCCATCGGCCCGGACGGGGGCCGTGTGCTGTGGGTCAAGGAGACACCCGACCCGGAGGCCGACGAGACGCAGTCGGACCTCTATCTGACCTACCGGGACGACCCGCACGGGGGTGACTCGACGGCCACGATCCGGCTGACGCGCACCGGCAACAACCGCACCCCCCGCTGGGGCCCGAACGGGCACCAGATCGCGTTCCTGTCCTTGCGGGATGCAGACGAGGACGACGAGAGCAGCGGCACGCAGATCTGGCGGCTCGACCCGCGGGGCGGAGCGCCCGAGGCGCTGACCGCCACGGAGCACGGCGTGCAGGGCGCCCGCTGGCTCGACGATGACAGCATTCTCTTTACGGCCCGCGAGAAGAGCAGCCGCTACGAAGACCACCTCGAGGAGACGGAGGACGACGCCCGCGTGGTCGAGGACACGACGCTCTACCGCCCGGTGCGCCTCTTCGTGGTCAACGTCGAGACCGAAGAGGTGACGCGCCTCACCGAGAATGAGGGCCAGATCGAGGAGTTCGTGCCCTCGCCCGACGGCCGCTACGTCGTCTACAGCCGCGGCGACTCGCCAATCGACGCCGACGCCCGCAACCAGCCGCACCAGTACCTGCTGGACCTGCAGGCCGAGACGACGACCGAGATCTTCGACGAACAGTACTTCGATCCCTCCAACTACCAGTGGACGCGGGATGGACGCGGCTTCTACGCCACCGACTCCTACTCGTCGGACCCGGAGCACGAGGGGGCCGGCATCAACAAGCTCTACCACTACACCCTGAGCGATCGCTCCTACCAGGAAGTGCCGCTTCGGTATGAGGACCACGGCGTCGGGGACGGCGGCTACAGCGTCGTCGACGGGGGCGTCCACGTCCAGCTGGCGGACGGGCCCACGCTCAAGCCCCGCTTCTACCGCAAGACCGACGACGGCTGGGCGATCGAGGAGGTCGCCGACGAGCGCCTGCAGCACGCCACGTCGCTCACGGTGGGCCCCGATGGGGAGACCATCGTCTTCAGCCACTCCCGCGCCGACGAACTGCCGGCCTATCGGGTGGGCACCTACCGGAACGGGCAAATTGAGAGCGACGAGACGCTGACGACGCTCAACCCGCAGCTCGAGGACCTGCCGATTCCGCGGGCCGAGGTCGTCCGGTGGGAAGGCGCGCAGGGCGACACCGTGAACGGCATCCTCTACTACCCGCTCGACTACGATCCGGACCGCCGCTACCCGATGGTGACCGTCATCCACGGCGGGCCCAGCGGGGCGGACCTCGACGCCTGGAGCCTCGGCTGGACCGTCTACCCGCCGCTCCTGGCCCAGAAGGGTGCCTTCGTCTTCCGCCCCAACTACCACGGCTCCGGCCACCACGGCCTCGAGTTCGTCGAGTCGATCAAGGGCCGGTACTACGAGCTCGAGATTCCCGACATCGTGAGCGGGATCGATACCCTGGCCAACCGCGGCCTCGTGGACCGCGACTCGCTCGGCGTCATGGGGTGGTCGAACGGGGCCATCCTCAGCATCCAGCTCACCATCGAGCACCCGGAGCTCTTCCAGGTGGCCGCGCCGGGGGCGGGCGACGTCAACTGGACCTCCGACTACGGCAACTGCGCCTTCGGGGTGCGCTTCGACAACTCCTACTTCAAGGGCGCGCCCTGGGAGTACACGGACCACTACATCAAGAAGAGCCCGCTCTTCGAGCTGGACACAGTGGAGACGCCCACCCTCATCCACCACGGCACCGAGGACCGCGCCGTGCCCTACGAGCAGGGATGGGAGTACTACCGGGCCCTCCAGCAGGTCGGGAAGGCCCCGGTGCGCTTCCTGAGCTACCCCGGCGAGCCGCACGGCCTGGGCGAACTCTCCCACCAGCGCCGGAAGGTGGAGGAGGACCTGACGTGGCTGGACACCTACCTCTTCGACACCACCTCGATGGAGGAGCGCGTCGAGGAGCGGCTCCTGGCCGACGACGCGCCCCTGGCCCTGCTCGAAACCGCCGACGGCCCGGCCCGCACCGACGGCCACTACGGCAGCGAGGTGAACGGGACGCTCGTCCCCGAAACCGTCACGCTCGGGGACACCCTCACGGTGGGCCGGTTCGAGGTGACGCGGGCGCAGTTCCGAGCCTTCGATCCCGACTACGCGGTGCCGCCCGGCACGGCCGACCATCCGGCCAACGACATTTCGCCGGAGCAGGCGCAGGCCTACGTCGAGTGGCTGAGCGAGCAGACGGACCGTTCCTACCGCCTCCCGACCGGCGCGGAGCTGGAGGCACTGAAGGAGGCACGGGCCGGGTCGGCCGAGAACACGCCGGCGCACTGGGCCGGGTTCGCGCCCAACCCCGACGAGTACCGTCGCCTGCGGACCCGCCTGGAGCAGCAGCCCACCGACGCCCTCCTCATGCCGGTGGGCCGCCGTCCCCCGGGCCACGGCGAGGGCGGCAGCGGTCCCCTCGTCTACGACGTCGACGGCAACGTGGCCGAGTGGGCCCGCACCGAGGACGGCCTCCGCCCCGAGAACGCCTCGGTGCTCACCCTGAAGAATCCGAAGGCCGAGGGCGCCCCGGACGTGCCGGCCCGCGCGACCGGGCTTCGGGTGGTGCTCGACCGGTAGCCAGCGTCACGGAGGCGCGGCGTAGACCGAGAGGGAGTCGCTCATCTCTCTGGGGCCGGCCTCCAGGCTGTCGCGGACCCGGGCGAAGAACGAGTCGTCGCCCAGCACGCGGAGGAGGAGGCCTTTGTCGAGGCCCGTCTGCAACAGGTGGTAGAACACGGCCATCGGGAGGCGCTCCAGGAGCAGGACCATAACCCGCGGGGGGGCGTCCTCCTCCCGTCGCGCGTAGCCGGCGAGGCTGATGAGGCCGGGGGTGGCCCCGCCGATCGAGGCGACGGCCCGGAGGGACAGGCCCACCGAGTCCGCGTTGATCGTGCGCTCGAGGTGCGCCTGCATCCGGGCCGGCACGCCGGGCGGGGAGAGCCTCCCCGTCGCCACGCGCCGGAGCAGGTCCGCGTAGGCGACCGCGGTGCCGCGCGGCGCGGTGTGCCGGGCGAGGGTGCGCTGCCGGCGCAGGCTCAGGCCGGAGCCGCGTCGGGCCCGCCGGGTGTGCTCCGTGCGGCGGAAGGCGGAGTCCCGACGGAGCCGGTTCAGGGCCCGGTAGGCCCGTCGAGCCCGGGCCGGAGCGGGGAGGGCCGCGAGCGTGTCGATGCGGGCGGCGGGCGAGGCCGCCTGCTCGTGGTGGCCCCACAGCAGGTGGACGCCGCTGGTGGGGAGGGGCGGATCGGCATTGGGAAGCCCGAGCCAATCGGGCGTCTGCCGCAGCGCCGGGCGCCCGAGGCGGCGGAGGAGCCAGTCGGCCGCGGCCGGATCATCCCGCCGGAAGGCGCTTCGGACGAGATGGCGAAGGGCGGTCGTGCTGTCGGGGCCGACGCGCCCCTGCGCGACGAGCTGGGAGCGGGCCCGCCGGTGCGGGCGGCGACTGGATCCGGGGAGGGCGTAGAGGCCGACCGAGTCGAGGGAGACCCGCGTGCTCGGCGTAAGCCGGCCGGTCTCGACCCGGCGCGCGTACTCGCCGAGCAGGAGGAGGCGCGGGACGCCCGTCAGGGGACGGGGCTCGCCGGCCCCGTAGAAGATGCCCTCGTCTCGCGCCCCTACGTCGTAGGCCACGAGGGAGGCGCGGTCGGGGTGGGCCGCGAGATACTCCACGAGCGCGGCCGTTGAGCGGAGGGCGTCGGCCTGCGCCGCCTGCTCGTTCATGATGGTCAGGTTGTCGACCATCAGGGACACGGTGTCCAGGTTCTGAACGATCCCGTAGCCGATGACGGCGCCCAGCAGCGCCCCGATGATGAGAAGGTGCGTCGTGCACCCGACGGAACGAGCAGAGGTCATGGGTGGGCGCTGTGTTG
>JAZKTD010000305.1:0-4157 GCA_036625705.1 Salinivenus sp. | reverse complement strand
TCTCGAGCTGGACGGACCGCTGGGCGGACTGGGCCCGCGAGCGGGGCCTGCTGGGCGGCGCGCCGGACGCGCAGTAGGGCCGCCGGGGCTACCGGTCGGCCGGCGCGGCCTCCGAGGGGGCTTCTGCGCCGAGACGGGGCGGCAGCTCCGCGGAACGGGTGCCCACCGGCTCGGCGTCGCCCGTCGTCTCGACCGGCGTGCGGCGCCAGCGCCGGTACCAGATGATGGTGCCGGTGACCGAGAGGATCGTCGGGGCGAGGCCGAGGAGCACGTACAGCCACTTGCCGACGCGGCCGCCCACCGCCCCCACGTGGAGCGGGTAGAACGTCTGCAGCAACTGGGCGCCGCCGGGCGCCTCGCGGGCGTCGTCGACCCGGAGTACCGACGGGCGGGTTGGGTGCCGGTAGACGAAACTGCGGCCGTTGGGGTGCCACTCCGGCGGCGTGCGGAGGCGCACCGTGAGCGGGTCCGTCGGCGTCTGGGGCACGTACACGAAGCTCGGCTCGGCCCCGGGCAGCCGGTCGAGGGCCGTCTGGAGGGCGGCCTCGTAGTCGACCTGCGAGGGCCCGCGGATCGAGTCCGGCGGCGTCTCGACCGTCGGCGGGGCGGGCGGCCACGGCTCCGACGCCGTGATCGTCGCAATGAATTGCTGCGTCGTGGGGTAGAACGCGAAGGCGCTGCCCGTGAGGGCCGTCAGCAGCAGGAAGAGGGTCGTGTAGAAGCCCCCGGCCCGGTGGAGGTCATAGTTGACCCGGAGCGCGCCGTGCCGCCACGCAACGCGAAGGGCGGTCCCCAGGGCCCGAAGGCGGCGCGGCCACCAGAGGACGAGCCCCGTGAGCGTGAGTACGACGAGGAGCAGGCCGATGACGCCGACGAGGAGAAGGCCCGTGTTGCCGGCGAGAAGCTCGATGTGGAGGTGCGAGATCGTGTTCATCACCCCGGCGTCGGCCGCCCGCGCGCCGAGGACGCGGCCGCGGTAGGGATCGACGTACACCTGCCGGTTCTCCCCCGCGAGCCAGACGGTGAGGGGGGCGGCCTCGTCGAACGGCATCTCGAGGAGGCGCGGTTGGGCCTCGGGGTGAGCCGCCCGCACGGCGTCGACCATCCGATTCAGCGAGACGCGCTCCCCGGCCGGCGTCACCCGCAGGAGGTCGGGCCGCAGCCAGCGGTCGAGCGTGTCCTTGAAGACGAGCGCGCTCCCGCTCAGGCTGAGCACGATGAGGACCCCGCCCAGCGCGAGGCCGCCGTAGAGGTGCAGCCAGGAGGAGACGCGGCGAACGGTCGACATGACGGGGGCGACGGGCCGATCCGGAGGGAGGAGCAGGCCGCGGGGTGGACTACCAGGTCACCGTGTAGCCGAGACTCACGGTTCGCCCGCGGCCCGGCGTGTACGCGAAGCCGAAGTTGGTGAACTGCGACTGGACGGGGAAATAGTAGGTGTCAAGCAGGTTCTCGACGCCGACCTTGAGGGCGCCGGGGCCCACGTCGATCCGGCCCGACAGGTCCACGAGCGTGTAGCGCTCGACGGGGCCTTCGCCGTAGGCGCGCTGCCCGTCGAATGGGTCCCGGCGCCCCGAGTGCAGCACCTGAACGCGCGTCGTGACGCCGTCGGTCGGGGTCACCTCCACGTAGCCGGTGAGCTTCTCGGGGGGAATGCGGGTGCCGGGCAGGGGCGTCTCGTAGGAGCCGTCGTCGTTGGCGTCCCGCTTCCCGGTCAGCCACGAGAACGTCCCGCCCACCGTCACCGGATCGGCCACCTGCACGTCGGACGTGAGCTCCACGCCGTAGATGCGTTCGGGCGAGCGGATGAGCTCGAGGTCGGGGCCGTACGCGCTGCCGAGGTCGGAGGTGCTGTAGTAGGCGGTGGCCGTGGCCGTGACGCGGGACGTGCCCAGCCGCGCCCCGGCCTCGTAGCTGTTGACGGTCTTGGCCTCGGGGCTGAGCGCCTCGACGGAGGCGGCGGTCGTGCTGCGGAGGACACGACCGACGTCGCTGACCGAGAAGCCCTGCTCGAACGAGGCGAAGACGTCGACCGGATCGGCGACCGTGAGGACGGCGCCGGCGTTGACGACCGTCTCGTCGTAGGTCAGCGTCCCCCCCGTCACGTCGTTCCGGGCGTCGGGGGTGCCGTCTCCGTCCGTGTCGAGCTGGTCCTTGAGCGTCGTGAAGTCGTCCACCGAGAGGGACAGGGCCTCGTACCGCACGCCGCCTCGCAGGGTGAGACGCTCCCCGACGGGTACGCGCAGCTGCACGAAGGGGGCCGCGCTCGTCTGGGTCATCTCGGGAACGTAGACGCGACCGTCCTCGAGGGGCTGGGCCGTCTGGTCGCGGAGGGCGTCCACGCCCCAGAGCACCTCACCGCCGTCGCTGAGGCCGACCGGTGTCGTGACGTCCGTCCGGACGCCCCACTTCGTCGACTCGACGAAGGGCTGCCCGCCGCCGGGGTAGACCGGGTCCGGATACACGCCGAAGCGCGTCTTGAAGTCCTGCACGTAGGCCCGGGCCGTCACCTGACTGCCCCACAGGTCGCCGTGCTCGTAGCGGAGCTGCCCGACGAGGTTCGTCGTGCCGGGATCCGTTCCCGAAAAGCTCTCCAGCGGGGTGGCGGAGGTGGGCGCCTCCCCGAAGGTGCCGGACCGGCGGGCGTACTCCATCTCCTGCAGGAAGGAGAAGTAGTTCGCCGAGATCGTCAGGCGCTGCGACGGCGCGATGGGGCCGCCCACCTTTCCGAACAGACTCCCCTCGTCGGCCCCGGCCAGGCCACCCTGACCGCGCGGATCCTGGGCGATGAGGTTCTCCTTCGCGTCGAAGAACTGTCCCCACTGCTCGTAGCTCCCGCTGGCGACGAATCCGATGCCGTTCGTGCGTCCGGAGACCGACTGGTGGAGGCGCCCGGTGAAGCTTTCCTGCAGGTCGGCCGCGGAGGCGCGCACGCCGACCTCGGTGGTCGCCTCCAGGTCGGGCGTCGGCTCCTTGGTGAGGATGTTGACGGCCCCGCCGGTCGCCCCGTACCCGTAGAGGGCGCTGGCCCCGCGCACCACCTCGATCCGCTCGATCACCTCGGGACTGGTCGTGCGCAGCGACCGGGCCGCGTCGCGCAGCGGCGTGTTCTGGGGCACGCCGTCGATCATGACGAACGGCGAGCGGCCGCGCAGCGTCTGGCCGAAGTTGCTGATCGAGCCGCCGCTGGGCGTGAGGCCGGGCACCTGCTGGGCCAGCACGGCGCCGAGGTCGCTCGTGAGGGCGCTCTGGGCCTCCAGGTCCTGTGGCCCCAGCACGGAGACGGAGGAGGCGACACTGCCGAGATCCTGCTGACGTCGGGCCGCGCTCACGATCACCTCGTCGAGGCCGTACCGCCGTTGGCGGAGGCGCAGCGTGACCCGCCTCGGTCCCCCGTCCAGCGTGAGGGACGTGGTCGTCGTCCGGTACCCCACCGCCGACGCGACGAGGCGGTAGGCGCCCGGCTCGACGGAGCGGATCGCGAAGGTGCCGTCGGCCCCGGTGCCGGCGCCGGCCACGCGAGCCCCCTCGCCGGGCCGGGTCAGCACCACGTTCACGTCGGGAAGCGGCCGGTCCTGCGCGTCGACGACGACTCCATGGACGCGGACGGACTGCGCGTCGGCGGGGGCGGCGAGAAGGCCCGCCGCGAGGGCGACGAGACCGAAGGCGGCGACGAGGTCGGAGAGACGCATAGGGCGCGAGGGAGTCGAGGCATTTATCTGGACTTATTTTAAATAAGAGCTCCGGATTTCGGTCTCAACGTCCTCACGCAGGATTCACACTGAAGAGGCGGCCGGGGATGGCGACGGGGAGCGGTCCCGCACAACAGTCGGGGCGGCCCAGAAGGAGGCCCGCCGCGACCCGGCCGTTCGGAGACGAGCGGGGAAGGGGAAGCCGGTCGGCGAGCCGGGGGGTTAGTGCCCTTGCACAACGACTCTGGCAACTTCGAGGGCGACCGTTCTGGCGCCGCTCTGATCGGGGGGCCGCAGTGAGCAGGCGGAAGGGCCTCCGTGTCGACGGAGAAACAGGGGGCGACCTCGCCGGATTCTACGATCTCCGTCCATCCAGTTGTGCAAGCCCACTACGGGGCGCCCGGCCCCTGCTCCTCGGTCTCGATCGACGTCTCGAGGCCGGTCATCTCCAGGCTCAGGCGCCAG
>JAZKTD010000304.1:0-4170 GCA_036625705.1 Salinivenus sp. | reverse complement strand
CCTCGATCAGGCGACGGGCCATCTCCTGCGCGAGGTCGAGATGGGGCACGTCGCTCGCGTTGGCGAGCGTCGCGACGACGAGGTCCCGCTCCGGGTAAAACAGCACGACCCCGCTCCCGCCCACGGCCCCGCCGGTGTGCCAGATCCGGCGGCGGCCCTGGTCGTCTGTGCCCACGCGCCACCCCAGGCCGTAGTGGTACGGCTCGTCGGGGAGGTCGGCCTGTGCGGCAAACATTCGGTCCATTGATGCCGGGCCCAGCACCCGTCCGTCCAGCAGGGCCAGCACGAGACGGACGAGGTCTTTGGGGGCGGCCAGCAGGCCCCCGCCGGTCCACTTGTTGCTGTTGTCGACGTACGGGGCGTTGACGACCGTCGTGTCCCCGTCTGTGGTCTCGACGAGGTAGAAGGACGCCTCGTTCGGAATCACCCGCTCCGTCCGCTCGGGCACGAGCGTCTCCAGGCCGAGGGGATGGGCCAGGCGGGCGTCCAGCAGCTCGAGGAATGAGGAGTCGGCGGCCGCCTCCAGGACCGCCCCTGCGAGCGTGTAGCCGTACGTGGAGTAGCTGTACGACGACCCCGGCGCGAACAGAAGCGAGTCGTCGGCGAAGATCGACAGGGGCCCCAGGCGCGACTCGTAGCGGACGTCGCTCCGGAATTCGTCGCCCCGGTAGTGCCGGATGCCGGCCGTGTGGCTCAGCAGCTGCCGCGTGGTGATCGTGTCGCGCTTCTCGGGGAACAGCGGGAGATAGGAGCGGACCGGAGCGTCCATGCGGAGGGCCCCCTGCTCGGCGAGCATCAGGGCGACGGTCGCGGTAATGGGCTTCGAGATGGACGCGATCCGGAACCGGGTGTCCGCCGTGGCGGGCACCCGGTGCTGGAGGTTGGCGTGCCCGAACCCGCCCGTCCAGACGAGCTCGCCGTCGAGCGCGACGGCCCCGGAAAGGCCCGGCACCCGGGTCGTGTCCATGAAGGTGTCGAGCACGTCGGTGGCCGCCGCGACGCGGTCCTGGGGGGCGTCCTGGGCCGCGGTGCGGCCGGGGCCGACGAGAAGAAGCAGGCCGACGAGGGCGACCAGCGATCGAACGGAGCGGGACGACATAGCACGTGCGGGTAGAGGGGGAGCGGTGGGGCGAGGGGCCGCGGTGCCGGACCTACGGGGTCCAGGTGCCCTGCTGCACGGCGGGGACGAAGTCCCGGAGATTGTCGGGCTTCCAGGCGAGGGTGCGCTCCTCCTCGGCGCTCATGTAGGCGGTCATCAGGAGCTCCACCACCTCGAGGCCGCTGTGGAAGTCGAGCTGCGGCTGGGTGCCGTCGAGGAAGTGGCGCACGAAGTGCCGGTTCTCGCCCTCGTAGCCGTAGGTGTCGGCCTCGTTGCCGACGACGGGCATGAGGCCCTGCTCGGCGTTTTGCTTCTCGACGAGGTCCTCGCCGGCCTCCCCCTCCACCTCGCGACTGAAGAAGACGTCGGTCTCGGCCTTCAGGGAGTTGGTCTCCATCGCGTACTCCGGCCCCAGCAGCTCGGAGCGCAGGCGCAGGCCCGCCCCCACGAAGCACCACGAGGTCGTCGTTTCGCTGATGAGGGTGTTTCCGTCCTGGTCCTCGTACTCGATCGTCGCACGGGCGAAGTCCTCCGACGGCCGGTTCCGGTAGTCGACCTCGCTCCCGTACCGCTCCCGCAGCTGGTCGGCGTACTTCTCGCGGGTCCACTTGAGGCTCGCGATCTGGGCGGACACCTTCGTCGGGCGGATGCTGTCGCGCGGGGCCCCCGGCTCGGTGAGCAGGAAGCGGGCCACCTCGACGCTGTGGCACATCATGTCGTTGAGGACGCCGCCGCCCTGCTGGTCGCCCCGCCAGAACCAGGGGGCGTGCGGGCCGCTGTGCTCCTCGGCCGCCCGCGCCAGGTAGGGCCGCCCGGTGAGCGCGGCGCCCCGCTCCCAGATGATCTCGCGGCCGCGCTGGAGGCCCGGCGAAAAGAGCTGGTCCTCGAGGTAGCCGTGCAGCACGCCGGCCTCCTCGACGAGCTCGACCATGCGCTCGGCCTCCGGCACCGTGCGGGCGAGGGGCTTCTCGCAGGCGATGCCCACCAGGTCGGCCCCGGCGTCGATGGCCTCGACGATCGCCTCCATGTTTTCGATGCGTGCGTGGTTGGGCCCGGCGATCCAGATCGCGTCGATCTCGGGGGCGGCCACCATCTCACCGATCGAGTCGTAGGCCTGCGCGTCGCCGACCCGGTACTCGCGGGCCAGGGCCGCGGCCTCGGCGGCGTGGTCGGGGTTGGGGCTCCAGATGCCCCGTACGTCGGCGTCGCGCACTGCCTGCCACGAGTCGATGTGAAACTTGGCGATGAAGCCGCTGCCGATGAAGCCAATACCCAGTCGGTCCTTGCGAGCCATGATTGTCGTCGGAATTGGGGAAGGATTCTACCACCCCGATAATTGGCAGCACGACCGACAGAATCAAGAGCCCCCCGACGGAATCGGGAAGAAATTGGGGGCCACGCCCGGGACGGCCCTGTCCTCGGCCGCCCACCGCCGGAGGGCGGCCGCGAGCGCCATTCGGGGCCGTCCGCGCTCGTTCTGGTGACGGGCGCCCCGGACCGGTGAGCGCCCCGGGTGGACATCCCACTGCGAGGGGCAAACGGCCCTACTGCGCCGTGTAGCCCCCGTCGATGACCAGTTCCGACCCGGTCATGAACTTCGACTCGTCGGAGGCGAGGAAGAGGATGCCGTTCGCGATGTCGACGGGCTCCCCGACGTGGCCGATCGGGTGGCGCTCGTCGAGCTGCTTTCGCCCCTCCTCGACGTCTCCCCCCCGGCTGAGAAACTCCTCCACCAGCGGCGTCCAGATGAAGCCGGGGTGGACGGAGTTGACGCGGATGTCGTCGTCGGCGTACTGGAGCGCATCGGTCTTCGTCATGGTTCGCACCGCCCCCTTCGAGGCGTGGTACGGCGGAATGTCCTCGGCGCCCACGATGCCGTAGATGGAAGAGAGGTTGACGATGCTCCCGCCCCCTCCGTCTTGCATGTGGGGCACCGCATGCTTGGTGCAGTAGAACACGCCGTTCACGTTGACGTCAATCACCTCATTCCATTCCTCTTCGGTGAGCTCGTGGGTCGGCTTGTCGGTTCCGGAGATGCCGGCGTTGTTCACCAGGACGTCGATGCCGCCGAACGTGTTGGCCACCTCGGCGAACACGTCCTGGACCGCCGTCTCGTCGGTGACGTCCAGGGACCAGTACTGCGCGGTCCCGCCGTTTTCGGCGATGGCCTCGGCGGCCGCTTCTCCGGCCTCGTCGTCGACGTCGGTGAGGGCCACGCTCGCGCCTTCCTCGGCCAGGCGCTGCGCGGTGGCCTTGCCGATGCCGTGTGCCCCCCCCGTTACGATGCTCGTTTTTCCGTCTATGCGTCCCATGGTGTCTGCGTGGATTGATTCGAGAGAATACGATCAGGCTGTGGGCCGGGCAACGAGAAGAACCTCCGTCGTGGCCGTGTGACCCGCAACGTAGAGAAGCCCCTCACGGCTTTTCGGCGGGGATTCCACCACTTCGACGTACCGTTTTCTCGGACAGGCAAGTAGGCCGTCCTCGTCGTCCCGGGCGCCATCCCCCCGCGCCGCATCGTGCTTCGAACGTAGAGGGAACGGTGCGAAATTTCCCTACATGGAGATTGCGCTTTTACCCGCCCTACTCTGCGAATTCCGTGGTGGACGTCCCTCTCACCCGGGGCCTATTCTGTACGCTCCGAGGGAGCGTTCCGCCGGATGTGGCGGTACTACCTTCTGTCAAACGCCGGAAACTTTCGGGCCCGTCGGAATCAGGACTGGCAGATCGTCTACTCCCACGACGGCATCGTGGGGGGGATACGGGGACAACACGCCGGCGAACAGAACCGGCCGTCACCGACGCCGCACCGACGAGCAACCGACGTCTCCCCGATGAACGTTTCCGTGCTCGCAAGACGGGTCCTGGACCGGCTCTGTGAGGCCCTGCCGCCGGTCCTGGAGGGGCTCGCGGCAGGGGATGAGGCAGAGGCCCTTTCTCTGAGGGTGACCGGTGTGCCCTCGACCGGCGACGCCCAACGCGCCTTTCGGGTCGACGGCCCGGGAGACGTGTCCTTTGAGGGGAGGCTCGAGGCCTTCCCTGCGGGCGAAGCCTCCCTTGACCTGCACGTG
>JAZKTD010000303.1:0-4258 GCA_036625705.1 Salinivenus sp. | reverse complement strand
ACTCCGACCGGTCCCCGCGCCGGCGGGCGTCGGGGTCGGCGTCCGGCGTAACCGGCTCGAGGAGCGCGGGCTCCTCGTGGAAATACTTGAGGATGTCGGGGGAAGCAGACACGGGTCGGAGAACGGCTCGGAACGCCGAAGGGGGCAAAGAGGACCGTCTTGGATGCGAGAGAATGGCCTGTACGGAGAGGGACACGGACCGATGCCGGGACGACGCGGATTTACGAAATTCTTCCGCCCATCTCCTGGACGCCCCCACCTTCACGGCCCGGCGGCGCGGCGGACCCCCCGTCGGCCCGTTGCGTGGGGCCGGCCGAACCAAACGCCCCGCTCGGGGCATAGGCTGAGATGTGACGTGTCTTCCCTCAGCCCTCGTCGCCCTCATGCGCACGGTGTTTCTGTCCCTCTGGGTCTGGTTCGCCATCGGGGTGCTGCTTCTGCTGTGGCTCCCCGTCATGGCCGTGGCCCGGCTCCTGGACCGCGACCCCGCCCGCTACTACGCCGGGCTCACCCTGCGCTGGCTCGGTCGTTCGATGACCTACGTAAACCCGTTCTGGGACATCGAGATGGAGGGCCCGTACCCCGAGGATCCGCGCCACCCGTATGTCGTGGTGAGCAATCACTTCTCGCAGGCTGACCCCCCCATCATTGCCCGGGTGCCGTGGGAAATGAAGTGGGTGGCCAAGAAGGCGCTCTTCGACCTGCCGGTGGCGGGCTGGCTCCTGCGTCTGAGCGGCGACATTCAGGTCGACCGAACCGACAAGCGGAGCCGGGCCCGCGTCCTGGAACGGGCGGCCTTCTACCTCGAGCGGGCGTGCAGCGTCATGTTTTTTCCCGAGGGCACCCGCTCGCGGGACGGCCGGGTGCGGCGCTTCTCCGACGGGTCGTTCCGGCTGGCCATCAAGCAGGACGTGCCGGTGCTGCCCATCGCCGTCGACGGCACCCACGAGGCCCTCCCCAAGCACTCGATCTGGTTCAACCCCGACGTGGAGACGATCCGGGTGAAGGTGCTCGATCCGGTCGACACCGACGCGTACGGGCTCGGCCAGACCCGCGAGCTGCAGCGGCGCGTGCGGGCCCGCATCGTCGAGCAGATCGCCACCTGGCGCGGCGTGCCCCTCGCCGAGGCCGACGCGCTCGACGGCACGTCCGCGGCCGCGAGGCACTGGCTCGAGGAGGACCCGCCGCCCGACGCGCCGGTGCCCGACGGTGAAGCATCCGTCAAACCGACGGCGGCGGACGGCTCTTCGGAACCGGGCGGCTAGAGGAATCATTTCTGTAGGTCCGATTCCGACACGTCTCGTCGGGTCGGTGCACTTGCCCAGTAGCTCAATCGGCAGAGCGTCCGGCTCTGGACCGGGAGGCTGATGGTTCGAGTCCATCCTGGGCAGCCGGCGCCCCGCGGCCCTCGGCCGTGGGGCGTTTTGTGTTTCTGTGCCCGGTCCCGCCTCTGCCGTTCGCGTCCGAGGACGGCGCCGGGCTCGACGACGGCGGGCCGAGGGGGAGCGCCGCGGCCGAACCGTGAACGTCGTCCAAAATCCGGGCGTCCGCCCCGTCCCGTTGCCCCGCCGGCCGGCGGGGCCCCAGCGTGGCACGCAGCTTGCCCCTTCGAGCACGCCATGGCGCCGTGAGGCCGGGCGCCGGAGCGTGCCGGGGTCGGCCCGCCATGGCCCTTCGAGTCGAGCGGACGGACGGCGGACAGTGCTCCCGGCGGAGACGTCCTCCTGTTGGTCCGGAACGGTTCCCCCTCACCAAGGACGTGCCATGGCGCTGCCGACGCACATCTCCGACGAGGCCCTCGAGGTCGACGAGGGAGCGGTCCGAGCGGCCCTGAGCAGGGTCTTTCGCCGCATCCTGAAGCCCATCGTGACCGGCCTCGGGGGGCTCTACTGTGTCTTTGCACTCGGGCATCCGGTCTTCGTCGGGGGCACGGTCGGGGTCGTGTTGGCGCTCGTCGCGGCGGCGACGGGCCTGCTGCTCCTCGGGCTCCGCGTCGGCTGGGCGCGGCTGCCCCACCGGGCCCCGTGGCCCCACGCGGTGGGGACGGCCGTGGCCGGCCTCGTGCTCGCCAACATTCTGCTGCACTTCGTCCTGACCGACGACCCGACCCAGAGCACCAACGTGATGCTGCTGCTCCTGGGCAGCGGGGCCCTCATGCTCTCGACGCCGTGGTACGCGGCGGTCACCGGGACGACGCTCGCAGGATGGGGGCTCGTCGTGTGGGCCACCCTGCCGCACCCGCAGCTGCCGCACTACGGCTTCGCGGTGGTCTCGGCCGCCGCCCTCGGGGCGTCCCTCCACTGGGTGCGTCGCCAGTCGGCGTGGCGGGGGCAGTACGAGCGGCTGCTCGGGCGTGCGCTTCGCGGGGCCCTCGCCCAGTCGCTGAGGACGGAGGCCCGGACGCGGGCGGCCCTCGAGGAGTCGAACGCCGCCCTCGAGAAGGCCGTTACGGAGGCCGAGGAAGTGAACCGGCTGCAGGCGGCGTTTCTGGCGGACATGAGCCACGAGATCCGGACGCCCCTCACCTCGATCATCGGGTTTGCCGAGGTGCTCGACGACCGGGCGTCGGGAGAGGAGGGCCGGTTCACGAGCCTCATCCTGACAAGCAGCCGGCGCCTGCTGGACACGCTCAACTCCGTGCTGGACCTCTCGAAGCTCGGTCGGGAGGAGGTCCGCCTCGAGCCCGAACGGACGGACGTGGGCACGGAGGTCCGCGACACGGTCCGTCTCTTCCGGAGGCAGGCGGAGGAGGCCGGGGTGTCGCTGAAGGTGGAGGCGCCCACCCCCCTCCCGGCCGCGCTCGATCCCTCGGCCCTCCACCGGTGCTGCTCGAACCTGGTGAGCAACGCCGTCAAGTACACCGGCGAGGGCGGGTCGGTGACGGTGCGGACCCGGGCCGAGGCCGATACAGTGGTCGTGACGGTGGCCGACACCGGGGTCGGGATCGACCCGGCGTTCCAGGACACCCTCTTCGACCCCTTCGAGCAGTCGGACGAGGGGGCCCAGCAGAACGAGGGCGGGACCGGACTGGGCCTCGCCATCACCCAGCGACTGGCGTCGCTCATGGGCGGCTCGATCGAGGTGGAGAGCACGCCGGGCGAGGGCTCGGCCTTCACCCTGCGGCTCCCGCGGTGGGCCCACGACGGGGAGGCAGGCTGAGCCCCGTCGCAACGGAACGGCGCTCCCGGACGGCCCGGTGGGCCCGGCCCCGATCGAAAGGACCGCGAAATCGCCCGCCTGCCCAAACGCCCCCCGCATCCCCCCATAGAAGATAAGGTGCCGACGGCCGACGCACGGCCCCGGCGTCCCGCCCCTCCGCTCCCGCACGCGGCCGAAACCGGCATGGCCTTTACGCTCGACGACCTTCACGACCTCCTCGACCTCGAGTACATCGAGCACAACATCTTTCGGGCCCGGAGCGTGGACATCGGGTCCGGAGCGGTGTTCGGGGGGCAGGCCCTCGCCCAGTCGCTCGTCGCCGCCCGGCGCACCATCGACGAGGACCGCCGCGCGGCCCACTCGATGCACGGGTACTTTATTCTTCCCGGCGACGTGGACGCCCCCATCGTCTACGAGGTCGACCGCCTGCGCGACGGCTCCAGCTTCACGACGCGGCGCATTGTGGCCATCCAGCACGGGCGGGCCATCTTCAACATGGCGGCCTCCTTTCAGACGCCCGAGGAGGGGGCGACCCACCAGGCCGACATGCCGGACGTGCCGGGCCCCGAGGCCCTGCCCCGCGAGCTCGAGCTCGTCCGGGCCATGGAGGACCGGATCCCGGAGGAGGTGCGCTCCTTCTACACCCGAGAGCGCCCGATCGAATTCCGGCCGGTCGACCCCGTCGACCCGTTTGCGCCCGAGGCCAAGCCCCCGGCCCACCACGTGTGGTTTCGGGCGCGCGGGGCCCTGCCCGACGACCGGCTCACGCACCAGGGGGTGCTGGCGTACGCCTCGGACTACGGGCTGCTCAGCACGGCGCTGCGCCCACACGGGCTCTCGTTCGTCCAGCCCGACCTGCAGCTCGCCTCCCTCGACCACGCGCTCTGGTTTCACCGCCCGGTGCGGGCGGACGACTGGCTGCTCTATGCCATGGACAGCCCCAGCGCCGCCGGCGCCCGCGGCTTCACGCGGGGGCAGATCTTTGCCCAGGACGGCACGCTCGTCGCCTCGGTCGCGCAGGAGGGCCTGATGCGGGTGTGGGAGTAGACCGTCTACGAGGAACGAATCCGGTCAGGCGGCGGGGCCGTGCCGGTCGTCC
>JAZKTD010000302.1:0-4274 GCA_036625705.1 Salinivenus sp. | reverse complement strand
AGCGGGTCCGCACGCTCGACCGCTGGCTGCGGTCGTGGACTGGGCCGTGAGGAACGGGCCTGGACCGGGTCGTGAGGAGATAGAGAGGGACGAAGGACGCCCCCCGTCGCGTTTGGTCCACGCGCAGGGCGCAACCCCTCGACCGCCGGCCGGGTAGAACGACGCTCGCCGACGCGGCAAAACTCATCGGTTCACTCAGTCATGCCCGACGACACGACGACGCTGCTCGTCCAGGGACTCGACGGCGAAGGCCCGGGGGACATCGTCGGCGCCGCGGCGAACGAAGCCGACGTCGACCCCGACGCGATCGGCGCCATCGACATCGACGGCGGCACGGCGACGGTCGAGGCGACGCCGGACGCGGCCGACCGGATCTTCGACGCCCTCGACGGGGGGCGGATCGGCACCGCCACGGTGTCGGTCGCCGTGCTCGACGACGCGGCGGCAACGGCCCGGCGCTACGCCGACCGCCTCACGGCCCTCGTCGAGATGGAGCGCGAGGAGGAGATGCGGCGCCACGAGCAGGAGATCCAGTCCCTGTCCGGCCGCGAGCGGGAGCGGCGTGGCCGCGCCCTGATCCGGATGCGGGGCCGCGACGAAGGGGAGGGGTTGGGGGGGCGTCTCGTCAAGTTCATGCGCGAGCAGAAAGGAGCGCCCCTCCCCGACACCGAGATCCGGGTCGGGGACCTCGTCATGATCTCGAAAAAAGATCCCCTGCGCGACGACAATCCCACCGGCACCGTCACGCAGGTCACCAATTACTCGGTCACGGCCTCGTTCGACCCGAAACCGGGCAAGTGGGTGTTCGGGGACGGCCTGCGGGTGGACCTCTACGTCAACGACATCACGTACCAGCGCATGAAGGACGCGCTGGCCCGCCTCCCGACGGCCGACGGACCGCTCGCCCCCCTGCGCGACGTGTGTGCCGGCGCCGCGCCGCCTACGGAGGCCAAGCCGGCCACGATTGACAACTGGCACAATGCGGCCCTCAATGCCTCGCAGCGACGGGCCGTCCGCGAGGCGATCGCCGCGGAGGACGTGCACCTCGTCCACGGCCCCCCGGGCACCGGCAAGACGACCACCGCCGTCGAGATCATCCGGCAGTGCGTAGACCGGAATGAGTCGGTGCTCGCCACCGCCGCCTCCAACACGGCCGTCGACAACGTGGTGGAGCGGCTCGCCGACCAGGGCGCCGACGTGGTGCGCCTGGGGCACCCGGCCCGCGTGTCGCCCGCGCTCCGGGCCCACACGCTCGACGCCCGCCTCGAAGACGTGGAGGCCTACCGGCGCTCGCAGGCCCGCCGCGAGGAGGCGTTCGAGGAGGTCCGACGGCTGTCGGACCAGGACGAACTGACGACGCCGTCGGGCCGCTGGCGGCGCGGCATGTCGGACGACCGGATTCGGGAATTGGCCGAGGAGGGCCGCGGATCGCGGGGCGTGCCGCCGGACAAGATTCAGGAGATGGCCGAGTGGCTCGCGCTGCGCGAACGGGCCGACGCGCTCTTCGACGAGGCCGAGCGGCTGGAGCAGGAGGCGATCGACGCAGTGGTGGCCGCCGCCGACGTGGTGTGCAGCACCAACTCGACGGCCGGCAGCGACCTTCTGCAAGACAAGACGTTTGACATCCTCGTCGTCGACGAGGCCACGCAGGCCACGGCGCCGTCCTGTTGGATCCCGATGGTCCACGCCCGGCGGGCGATCCTGGTCGGCGACCACAAGCAGCTTCCGCCCACCATTCTCAACCGGGAGGCCGCCCGGAGCGGGCTGCGGTACACCCTCTTCGAGCGCCTCGCCCGGCACCACGAGACGGACCCGGACGCGCCCGGTACGATCCGCAGCCTGCTGCGCACGCAGTACCGCATGCACGAGACCATCATGGGCTTCTCCAGCCGGCAGTTCTACGACGACCGGCTCGTGGCGGACGAGACGGTCCGACGCCACACGCTGGCCGACCTCGGCGTATCGGCGTCGGCCCTGCCGGCCGAGCGGCGGCCCATCCTCGATCCCGAGGCGCCACTCGTGTTCGTGGACACCGTCGGCGTCGACGCGCCCGAGCGGCAGCGCGGCGGCTCCCATTCGCGGGAGAACCCGCGCGAGGCCGATCTCGTGGCGCGCCTGGCGGCCGACCTGCTGGCGGCGGGCGTGGCCCCGGCCGACGTGGCCGTCATCTCGCCCTACGACGATCAGGTGGACCGGATCGACGACCAGATTGACTCCCGACAGATGCTGTCGGGACTGGAGGTCGACACGGTCGACGGCTTCCAGGGGCGGGAGAAGGAGGTCGTCCTCGTCTCGCTCGTCCGCAGCAACGAGCGGGGCGAGATCGGCTTCCTCGACGAGCCGCGGCGCTTCAACGTGGCCCTCACCCGCGCCCGCCGGAAGGCGATCGTGGTCGGCGACGCCCGCACGGTCCGACGCGGGGACGTATTTGACGCCTTCGCTCGGTATGCCGAAGCGCAAGGCCGAGTCCATCGGCTGTGATCCTGGTGGCCACTGCGGAGGGTTGGTTGCTCCCGCGGCGGAAACGACGAGGCGCTTCGACAGTGGTCGGGGGCTGAGTAGGGCAGGCAAAAAAGAGAATTGCTCATTCCGCGGTCCCTCCAGTAGGCCATGTCGAATCCGTCCACGGTCGACCCGATTTCCCGGGAGCAGGTTCGGGATGTCGTCGTTCCGACCCTGCGCCCATACGCAACCCGCATCGAACTTTTCGGGTCTGTGGCGCGGGGAGAGTCCACGGAAACCAGTGACATTGATCTTCTGCTGACCCTCCGTGCGCCCGAAAACCGCCCGCCTCTCGGCCTGCGCTGGTTCGAGCTTGAGCAGGAGCTCTCCGAGCAGCTCGGACGACCCGTCGAACTCGTAACGCAGCGTGCCCTGAGCCCCCATCTTCGCCCGCACGTCACGTCTGATCGGGTCACGCTGTATGAAGACGAATGACGTCTATCTCCGCCACATTTTGGAGGTCGTCTGGGACGTTGTCCATCACGACCTGCCGGACTTGAAACAGGAGGTCCGGTCCATGCTGGAGACTTGATGGAAGAGAGCTGGAAAGGCACCGGCGCCCGTCTCGAGGATGCTGGCTGGGATTTGACGCCGTTGTTCGATATGCCGACACTGAAGGATGTGTCGTTCGGCCGTGAGGCCTCCTTTTGCCTCGATCCCCTCCGGGCACCGGTCCATGTCTCGATTCGTCCTTGCGGTCTTCGGTCTCGTCGTCGGAGGGCTACTCGGCGGGCCGGCCCACGGCCAGTCGGCGCCGAGCGGAGATACGACCGCCGCCGCGGAGCCGACGGCCGACTGGCTGGTGCTGCCCTTCGCCTCCTACGCGCCGGACACCAAGCTCGCCGGGGGCCTCGTGGTGGGCTACTACCGGCCCGAGCCCGCAGAGGGACGGGCCTCGAGCGTCCAGGCGACGATCACGGTCACGCAGCGCCGACAGCTTATCGCGCAGGTCGAACCCGAGCTGTATCTGGCCGGGGGCCTGTGGCGCGTCCAGGGCGAGCTGCAGGCGAGCCACTTTCCCAATTCCTTCTACGGCGTCGGTGGCGAGACGCCCGCGGCGGCCGAGGAGGCCTACACCTCACGGTACGTCTATCTCGACGGGACGGCCCAGCGCCGCGTCGGGCCGACCCTGCGGGTGGGGCCCCGGGTGCTGGTGCGGGCCGACGCGGTGCGGGACCCCGACGCGGGCGGCCTCATCGACCGGGGCCGCGTGCCGGGAGCGGACGGGGGCCGGGCGGTGGGGGTCGGGGGCTCGGCGTTCTGGGACGCGCGCGACAGCCGCTACTACCCGCGGACCGGCACCTACGCGGAGCTCGTGGCTACGCTGCACTCTGCGGCGTGGGGCAGCACGTACACCTACGCCCAATTCAAGACCGACCTTCGGGGGTACCGGTCGCTCGGGCCCGGCGTACTGGCCGGACAGCTGTACACCGAATCCGTGGCCGGGACCGTGCCGTTCCAGCTGCTCCCGCTCCTGGGCGGGGCCGACCGCATGCGGGGCTACCGGGAGGGGCGCTTCCGGGACGACGTGTACTGGACCGCGCAGGCCGAGTACCGGTTCCCGCTCTTCTGGCGCCTGAAGGGCGCGGCATTCGCGTCGGCCGGCGAGGTGGGCCCTCGCCTCGGCGCCGCGCTCGTCGAGGACGTCGAGGCGGCGGTGGGCCTCGGCGGGCGCTTCCGCTTCACGGACGACGGCGTGCACGGCCGCCTTGACGTCGCGTACAGCCCAACGGGCCTCGAGCTCTACATCTCACTGGGGGAGGCCTTTTAGG
>JAZKTD010000301.1:0-4289 GCA_036625705.1 Salinivenus sp. | reverse complement strand
AGGCGGAACGCAAATCCCCCGCCGGCCAGCCCGTAGATCGTCCGGGTCGCCTCAACGGCCCTCGGGTCGAGTTGGAGCACGCCCGTACCGGCCGTCAGGTATGGAATCACCCGGCGGTCGAGAAGGTTGAGGCGGAGACGGGTCCCGTACCGACGCACGTCGAGCGGCCGATCGAGCAGTCCGCTGAGCCGGTCGACGTTCGTGAAGCTCGTCGTCGCCCCCGTGTTGGCGAGGTACTCGGCGTTGACGCGAAAGTACTGCCCGAAGCTCAGCCCCAGCGTCCCGCCGTAGAGCGGCTCGTTCTGAAGGGAGGCGTTCTCCGAGTCAAAGATGCCCTGGACGGTCGGTTCGAAGGTGTAGCCCACATCGCGAAACTGGGCGGCGGCCGGCTGGGCGGTCCCGACGGTCGCAAGAAGCAGGCCCAGCGCGAGGAGTAGGCCGAGGCCGGAACGGCTGCGTCGAGCGACGGACGGAATGGAGGGACAAATACGAGCCATACAAAGATACATTGTTCGACCGAAGTGGGGAGGGAGGTGGAACGGAGACGGCGGGATTGGAGACGGGCAGAATCGCCCGCGCCACGCTGAGAGGGGACCGAGGCCGGGAGGGCGCTAGGGGGTGACCCGTTCCAGCCGAAGGCGGAGCGTCCCGTTGACGTTCTGGGTGAGCCCGCCGTACCGGCCGGGGGCATATTCTCGGAGATTGACGCCTTGCACCTCCTGGTTTGCGACCAGCACCGCGTTTTCCTCTTCGATCTGGAACCGCACAACCGGAGGGAGCAGCAGCTGGAAGCGATCCTCCTCCCGGGCCTCGCTGAAGTCGACCGTCAGCCGATTGCTGCGGGTCGTAAACTGCCCGGCGAGAAGGGAGCTTCCCTCGTCGCCCTCCACCTGATAAACCAGGTTCGCCGTCGCGTTTCCGCCAAAGAACTCCATTCGGGGCGAGTTCGACGACGTCCGGAGCGTGTCGTCGAGAAGGTTGAAGTTTTTGACCCCCGACACGGTCAACTCGAACCGGGTGAACACGAAGGACCCCTCCAGGTCGGACGGGGGCGGACCGGGGTCTTCGGAGTCACACCCGGTGAGGCCCAGACTCAGGACAAGGGTGAACAGGACGACGAGTAAGGCGGCGTACCGCCTCGGAGTGATCGCGGGCATGCAGGAAATGGAGAGCTGGTGAGTGCTATCGGGCGGAGCGACGTCCGCAGAGGACCGCGGAGGGGCCCAGAGCCCTCGACCGGAGGCAAAAGAGGGATCTGACGGTGACCGGGGCACAACGGACTGCATAACTTTCCTATACTACGGAAGTCTGAGATCAAGCTCAACGTCCACCCCAGCCAACTCACAACTATTTCGCGACAATGAACGAGCCTTCATCGACCCGCTTCCGGACGGACCGCATGATCAGGGAGGAGCCGGCCGCGAGACGACGAGACCGGCCGCGACCGGCCCGGGGCGACCACAGAAAATGGCACCTCCTTTGCGTCTACGTGAGAGTACGTACTCTCCCCGGGCTCACCGTCGAGCGGGGGTGTCCATCGAGACATTTCGGAACGACCCCAGACCATTTGACCCATGGTTCCGTTTTCCCTGGTGTACTTCGAAGGGCAGTGGTTGGACGACGAAGCAGTCCTCATCGAAGGGGCGGCCGAACGGGTGGAGACGGCGTTTTTCCCGGAGTGGGACAGCGAGCAGGACGCGCCGTGGGTGGCCGTCGCCCACGACGCCGGGGCCTCCGGCACGTACATCGCCTCCCGGAAGGGCAACCTCGACGTCATGGTCGCCGACAGCCCGGAGGCCCTGGCCCGCAAGATCCGGTCGGTGGACCCCCTCTCCTCCCGAGTGGGCCTTTGAGCGGACGTCGGGCCCGGCGAAGCGTGAGAACGTCTTCGGGGCGAGGGCGAAGGGGACGGTCGCCTGGGCCGCGGCCGATCCCGGGGGCGTGGCTGCCCGCTGTAACAATTTTTCCCCACCAGGGTATATTAAACCGACGTTCACAAGCCCCTCTTCGCAACGAGCAGCCGCCCATGTCTGTCTGGTCTCGATTCAAGCGCTTCATGAACTCGCTGTTTGGCGGGGCGATCTCGGCGATGGAGGACCCGCGCATGATTCTGGAGCAGAACATCCGGGAGCTCAACGACCAGGTCCCGGAGATGAACGAGAACATCGCCACGGTGAAGGCGAACATGATCATGCTCCGGAAGGAGGTCGACAAGTCGGAGGACCGGGTCGAGCAGCTCTCCAACCGCATCCGCACCGCCATCCAGTCCGACCGCGACGACATCGCCAAGAAGTACGCGATGCGGCTCGAGGACGAGAAGGAGAGCCTGGAGCGGACCCAGGAGCAGCTCCAGCACGCGGAGCGCGCCTACGAGAAGGCGCTGCAGGTCAAGAAGGCCTTCATGCGGGAGAAGGAGAAGAAGATTCAGGAGGCCAAGGACGCCCTGCGGCAGCACGAGCGGGCGCAGTGGCAGGCCGAGATCGCCGACACGATGGAGCAGTTTGAGGTGTCGGGCCTCGACCAGACGCACGACGAAATGGTGAACCGTCTCAACGAGCAGACGGCCAAGAACGAGGCCCGGATGGAGCTGGCCCTCGACTCGGTCGACAGCGAGGCGCTTCAAATCGAAGAGGACGCCGAGGAGCTCCGGGCCGAAGAGGTCGTCAATCAGTTCAAGACCGAGATGGGCGTGTCCGGGTCGGGCGACGAGACCGCGGAGGACGTCTCGTCCGGCGACGAGAGCATCGACGTGCCGGAGGAGAGCGAGCGCGAAGAGCCGTCGAAGACGATCGGCAAGCAGCGCACCAAGTCCGAATAGACAGTTTCGAATTCCGAGTGTCGAATTTCGAGTCCCTCCTCCTTATTCGTTATTCGGAACTCGCAATTCGCAATTGTCATGACCGACGAGGAATTCGAGCGGCTCAAGGAGGCAGAGAAGGACCACCTTCGGGCCAAGAAGCGACTGCGCGGCACCCTCGAGGCACTGAAGCGACGACACCGGTCCCGCAGCGTCGTCGAGCAGATGAAGCGCGGCGCCGAGCGTCTGCTGGACGAGACGGAGTCGCTCGTCGACACGCTGCGGCGCACGGTGGCCCGCCGCACGGGCCGCCTCGAGGTCGCCCTCGACGACGAGGAGGCCTCCCTCGACGCCGACGAACAGGCGCTCCGCGAAGAGCGGGCCGAGGCGCTCCTTCGCCGGTACAAGGCGGCGCGTTCGCCCGATGGTGGGGCGGGCCGATCCGGCGAGCAGGAGGCCCCGGACGCCGACCCGACGACGGACGGCCCCGAGAAGACCATCGGCCGCATGCGCACGCCCCGCTCGGACAAGGAGGCATCGTAGCGAAAGGCCCCCCGGGTCGACGTCCGCTCCCGCAGCACGCCCACACGAACATGACCGACGACGTCAATTACACGAAGGAAGCCGTTTTGAACCCGTGGAATCTGGTGTTCTTGACGGTCACGGCCGTCCTGGCGGCCGGGACGGCCCTCAGCGGGGTCGGGCCCCCATGGCTCTTCGAGCTGCTGCTCCTGTTCGGTGCGGGGGCCGAGCTGCTGTACCTGGGCATCGTGCCGCGCAACGCCCGGTTTCGGCGCCACGTGCGGTCGCAGAAGCAGGCCGAGCACCGGGAGCCGCCGGCCCAGAGCGAGATCTACCGGCGCCTCCACCGCCGCAGCCAGCGGCGCTACTACAAGCTGCGCGAGCTGAAGGACGAAATTCGGGCCAACTACCGGCAGCTCAGCTACGCGTCGCAGGGCCTGCTGGACAACCACCTCGAGAAGATCGACGGCCTGCTCCGGTCCTACCTCGAGCTGCTGCACCAGCGCGAGCGGTACCGCGACCTCGCGGAGCAGACCTCCGAGGACAGCATCCAGGCGTCCATCCGCGAGCTGAAGGCCGACATGGCCGACGACGCCGAGCGCGTCCGGTCGGTCAAGCAGCGGCGCCTCAACGTGCTGGAGAAGCGCCTGGCGCGGTTCCGGAAGGCGCGAGAAAACCTCGAGATCATCGGCGCACAGCTCGGCACCATCGAGGACGTGGTCAAGTACATCCACGAGCAGTCGTGGACGCTCCAGAACCCCGACGAGGTGACCATGCAGCTCGACGCGCTGGTCGACGAGGTGGAGGAGACCCAGCGCACCATCCACGAGATCGAAGACGTCTTCTCCGCCTCCTCCGATTCGTTGGACGACGACCTGGAGGCCCTCGACGAGGAACTCGACGCCGCGACGGACGGGGCCCTCGACCTGCCGGCCGAGGAGGAGACCGCCTCCGACGAATCCGCCTCCGG
>JAZKTD010000022.1:0-23023 GCA_036625705.1 Salinivenus sp. | reverse complement strand
CGCATCACGGATCACGCATCAGAGGGGGTTGACCTACAGGCACACCGACGAGAAATGCTCGGGCCAGCGACGACGGCGTTTAGCGATCGAACAGCTCCGCAATCTCGTCCCACGGCCGCGTGTTGAGGACGTCGTCGGGCTCGAGCCATCCGCGCCGCGCCTGGTCGACGCCGTGCGTCAGATAATCGAGGTCGGTGTGCCAGTGCGCGTCGGCCCCGATGGACACCTTGACCCCCAGGTCCTTGGCGCGCCGGCAGTAGACGTCGTTGAGGTCGAGTCGCTCGGGCTGCGCGTTCAACTCCACGAAGCACCCCTTCTCCGCCGCCGCCTCCAGGACGCGGTCGAGGTCGAGGGCCATCGGCCCGCGCTCCGGGAGACGCCGGCCCGTGGGATGGGCGAGGATGTGCACGTTCGGGTTGTCCATCGCCCGGAGAACGCGCTCGGTCTGCTCCTCCCGCCCGAGGTCGAGACCGGTGTGCACGGCCGCGATGCAGACGTCCAGGGCCCGGAGCACGTCGTCGGGCAGGTCCAGGGATCCGTCCTCCAGAACGTCCACCTCGATGCCCTTGAGGAGGCGAAGGTCGTCCAGGTCGTCGTTCAGGTCGTCGATGGCGTCCATCTGCGCCCGGAGGCCGTCGGCGTCGAGCCCGTCGACGACCGCCACGTTCGGGGAGTGATCGGTGATGGCGAGGTAGTCGAGGCCGCGCTCCCGGGCCGCCTCGGCCATTTCGGTCAGGGTATTGCGGCCGTCACTGCCGGTGGTGTGGCTGTGGAGGGTGCCGCGCAGGTCGTCGGGCGTGATGAGGTCGGGCAGATCTCCCCCCTCGGCCGCCGTCAGTTCGCCCCGGTTTTCGCGGAGCTCCGGCACGATAAACGGCAGGTCGAAGAGGTCGTAGATCTCCGCCTCCGTCTCCCCGGCCACGCGCTCCCCATCGTCGTCGTCGCGGAAGACGCCGTACTCGTTGACGGTGAGCCCCGCCTCGAGGGCCCGGTCGCGGAGGGCGACGTTGTGGGCCTTCGATCCGGTGAAGTACATCAGCGCGGCGCCGTAGCTCTCCGGCGGCACGACCCGCAGGTCGACCTGCACCCCGGACGTGAGTTCGACGGTCGACCGCGTCTCCCCCTGCGACCGGACCTCCCCCACGTCCTCGTAGTCGGTAAAGTGGTCCATGACGGTGGGGCCGTCGGCGCTAAGGACCAGCACGTCGAGGTCGCCGACCGTTTCCTTGCGCCGGCGATAGCTGCCGGCCACGTCGACCTGCTCGACGGCATCGGGGCCGTCCAGGTAGTCCACGAGAGAGGCCACGATGGGCTCAATCTCTGCCAGCAGCCAGCGCGTCTCCTCCCCGATCTGGTCGAGCCCGTCGAGAATGTTCTGTTCGGTCTTTTCGCCGAAGCCCTCCACCTCCCGGACGCGCCCCGCCTCCGCCGCCGCCCGGAGTTCGTCCGGCGACGTGATCCCCAGTGCGTCGTGCAGGGTGCGCACCCGCTCGGGGCCGAGGCCGGGCACGTCCATCAGCTCCACGAGCGCCGGGTCGATCCGCTGCTCCAGGTCCTCCAGCAGCGGGAGCGTCCCGGTCTCGACGATCGTCTCGATCTTGCCCGCCAGGTCGTCCCCGATGTCGGGCAGTTCGCTGAGGTCGTCCCCCTCGTCGATCAGGTCGGCGACCGGCTGCGAGAGCTGGCCCACCGTGCGCGCCGCGTTCCGGTAGGCCCGCACCCGAAACTCGTTGGCGTCCTCGAGGTCGAGGAGGTCGGCAATTTCCTCAAAGATCGCGGCGACGTCGGCGTTGTGGACGGGCATGGCGGGGCGGCCTGAGTGAGCGGATACGCGAGGGACCCGCGCCGGGGGCGCCTCCCGGGCGAGGAGGATACGTCAGCGCTCGTACGTGCCGATGAGGTCGGTCTCCTCGAGCACGTGCCCGTCCATCGCGTCGGTCACCTGCTCCTTGGACGCGCCCGTTTCCAGGTCGAGCGGGGCGTCGAGCGCGTAGAGCCGGAAGAAGTAGCGGTGCTCGCCGTCGCCGGGCGGGGGGCACGGGCCGCCGTAGCCGACGTCGCCGAAGTCGTTGGTGCCCTCCGTGGGGGCGGCATCAGCGAACGCGGCGCCGGCGTCCACGCCCCGGGGCAGGCGCGTTGCGTCGCCGGGCAGGTCGACGAGCACCCAGTGCGTGAAGGTCTGACCGGGCGCGTCGGGATCGTCGACGATGAGGGTGAGGCTCTCGGTGCCCTCCGGCGTGTGGGCCCATTCCAGCGACGGCGAGACGTCGTCGCCCTCGCAGGTGTATTCGGTCGGGATGGGGGCGCCGGCGTCAAACGGGGCGGACGTGAACGTGAAGTCCTCGGGCATTGGATCTTGTCGGTGTTGGGTCGAAAGATCGCGTCGGGGAACCGCCAATGTACGGAGACGCGACGCAATGCCGTGCAGGGGACGCCCCCTGTTGGACGTAGGAATTTTTCTTTTCTGCCCCCGGCTCGACGGAGGGGCGGCGGTCCTGCCGCGCCGGAGGAGGGGCCGCCGGGTCCGGAGACGACTCGGTCCGGTCACGAGCCGGGGCGCATCCGCTCGAAGAGGGCCTCCGTGTCGTCCCGGCGGCACAGCTCCGTGCCGGGGGTCGTGACGGCGGCCGCGCCGGCGGCAACCCCGAAGCGCACGGCCGTCGCCAGGTCGTGGCCGCGGGCGAGGGCGAGGGTGAGGCCGCCCACCATGCTGTCGCCGGCCCCCACGCGGCTCTCGATCGAGACCGTCGGGGACCGGACGTGCTCGGCCCGGTCGGCCGTAATCAGCAGGGCCCCGGAGGCGCCCATGGAGAGGACCACGACCTCGCACCAGCCGCGGTCGATGAACGTCCGGGCGGCGTCGATGCGCTGCGGCTCGGTGTCGAGCGCAGTGTCGGCCAGGTGCTCCAGCTCGCGGAGATTGGGCTTGAGCAGGTACCACCCCGCCTCTACGGCCGCCCGGAGGGCCGTGCCGGACGTGTCCAGGACGGCCCGTGCCCCGAGGGCGTCGGCCGTTTCGGCGACGGCGGCGTAGGTGTCGTCCGGCACGTCTCGGGGCAGACTTCCACTGGCGACGAGGTAGTCCGGGGACGGCTCCAGGTCCCGGAGCGCCGACAGGCACGCGGCGCGTTCCGTCTCCGTGAGCGCCGGCCCCGGCATGCCGAACCGAAACTGCCGGTCGGTCGAGCGCTCGTACACGACCATGTTCTCCCGGGTCCAGTCCTCGATCTCCAGGGGGGTGTGGTCCACCCCTTCGTCGTCGAGCAGCGACCGCAGCAGGGCGCCCGTGTGCCCGCCCGCCGTGTAGAGGGCGCGGGTGGGGCCGCCGAGCCGGTCGATGGCGCGGGACACGTTGAGGCCCCCGCCGCCGGGCTCGCGGCGCGGGGGCTCGCAGCGGATCTTCTCGTCGGCCACGACGCGCTCGGCGCGCGTGCTCTTGTCGACGGCGGGGTTGAGGGTGAGGGTGACGATCGGGAGCATGGGACGAGGGGGGATGAAGGAACGAGAGGACGGGTTGGAGGGCGGCGCTACGAGGTCTCCGGCGAGGAGCGCATCGACGGGCCGGCCAGCAGGGGCCGCAGGACGAGCGGAACGATCAGGACCGTCGCCGCCGAGACCAGCACGACCTGCGCGAAGATCGTCGACGGCAGCGCCCAGGGGCCGAGCTCCAGGCCCCGTTGCACGATGACGAGGGTGATCTCGGCGCGCGGAACGAGGCTGAGCCCCAGCACGAGGGCGCCGGTCGAGCCCAGAAGGGGGCGGGCCGGCAGGTAGGCGCCAATGATTTTGCCGAGGACGGCGGCGGCCAGAAGGAGAAGGACCTCCCCTCCGATGGCGCCCACGGCGTCGGGGGCCAGCTCCAGGCCGATGCCGACGAAGAAGAAGGGGGCGAAAAGAGCGTGCAGCGGCCGAAAGGCGTCCATGTACTGGGCCGTGTGGGGGTCGCGGCTAAAGATGAGGCCGGCGAAGAACGCCCCGATGGCGGTCGAAAAGCCCATCAGCCCCGCGGCGGCCGCCACGACGATGCCGACGCCCAGCATCACCAGCATGGTGCCCTCCCCCGCGTGCAGGCGGTCGAAGAGGGTCGTCATGGGACGCTCCACGTACCAGGCGAAGAGGAGGCAGGCGCCGCCGAAGAGAGCCAACTTCAGAAGCATCCATCCCAGTACGGTCGCGAGGGTCGAGAGCAGCGCGCCGTCCGCGGCCCCGTCCGCCCCTCGGAGGAGAGGAGCGGCGGCAAAGAGGAGGGCCATCAGCAGAACGCCCAGGAGGTCGTCGAACTCGGCGACGTCGACGAGCGTCGAGCCCTCGGGGCTGTCGAGCTGATCGGCGTCTTTCCAGAGGGCGACCGTCACCCCCACGCTCGTGGCCGTGAGGGCCGTGGTCACAAACAGACTGGGGAGGAGGGGCCAGCCGATCAGGAAAAACGCCGTGCCGAAGGCGAGCCCTCCGCTCCCCAGCACGTTGCCGATCCCAATCCAGCTCGCCTCGGGCAGTTGGTCGAGCAGGCGGCCGAGGTCGCTCTCCAGGCCGACCCGAAAGAGAAGGGCAATCACGCCCAGGTCGGCCAGGAAGGGGAAGACCTGCTGCTCGGGGAGGAGGGGCACGAATTCGAAGGAAGAGGCGGCCCGCAGGAGGACCCCGAGGGCAAAGTATCCGACGATGGGGCTCGTCCGCAACCGCTCGGCGCCGTACCGCATCGTGATCGAGAGGACGACGACCGCTCCCACGAGGAGGAGGCTAACGAGCAGGGAGTCTTCCATTCTTCGGGGAGCGATCTGGCCGCGCAATCGAGGGGGACGGAGGTGCGCCGCAGAAAAAGGCACCCCCTGTAGGGAACCTCGCCGGAGGAGAAGAGAATTCCAAGGAGTCCGTGCCTGTGCGACGCCCTCTCGTCTCGTTCCCCCCCGTATCCCGCTCCGCCCATGATTGATCGTCTTTTGCTCCCGTACGATTCGTCGCCCTCCTCGAAACGGGCCCTTCTCTACGCCGTCGACGTGGCCCAGCGGACGGGGGCCGTGCTTCATATCGTCCACGTCCGGGAAGTCTCGCTCGGTCCGATGGTAAAGGGCGACCCCTCCCCCGTGGCCGGGGAGGAGGAGCTCATGGCCGATCTGCGAGACCAGCTGGAAGAGGGCGTTCGCGCCGCCCTGGACGCGTACGGGCTCGACCTGCCCGACGACCGGGTCCGCTACCACGCGGCGCGGAGCCAGGCGGCGGCGCCGTCGATCGTACGCACCGCGGAGGAAACGGAGACCGATCTCATCGTGATGGGCACGCAGGGGCGCCGGGGGCTTCGGCGGGCCGTCCTCGGCAGTGTGGCCCGGGAGGTGCTGCGCACCGCACCCTGCCCGGTGTTGGACACCCGCGCCCTCGACGACGACGATCCGATCGGGACGACCGACGTGGAGCGCGTCGTGGCGCCGGTCGACTTTTCGGAGCCCTCGGAGGCGGCGCTTCGGTACGCCGGTCGGGCGGCCTCCTTGTACGAGGCGCCGATCAAGCTGGTGCACGTCGTCGAGCCGCCGAGCCTGCCGTCGGTGTACGAAATCGAGTCGCCGAAACTCTCGAGCCGAAAGGTCAAGGCACGTGCCGAGCAGGCCCTCGAAGAGTGGGGGGCGGAGCTGACGGCCGACGGCCACGAGGTCACCTACATTGTCCACCACGGGGATCCCGCCCCCCTCATCCTCGACGCCGCCCCGGCCCGTACGGACCTGTTGGTGATGGCCACGCGGGGGCTCTCGGGACTGCGACGCACGATGCTCGGGAGCGTCACCGAAGAGGTCATCAGCCGGGCGGAGGGGCCGGTCCTCGCGGGACGCGTCTTTCCGTCTGAAGACACGTAGACGGCCCGAGTCCGTCGATCGCCAGGGGCAACGACAATCTGATACGAACTCGCCTGCACTCGATCTCCTCGAGTGTGCGCTCCGTCCGGGGAGGTCGCCTCGGGGTTCCCCCTACGCCCGAACGCGACGATGTCCGTCGGGGAGGCCGTTCGTCGTCGCGTACCTTGCGAACAGTCCCCCCGAGATTGACAGCCTTGTCGTATGCCCTCCGTTCCCGCCGCCCTCCCGGCCCCTCGGTCCGACACGTCGATCGCCACGGACGTTGGCGTTCCGCTTCCCCTCGGCCCCCACGCCTGGAATGGGGGGATAAACTTTTCCGTGTTTAGCCGCCACGCCACCTGCCTCTGGCTGGAGCTGTACGACAACGCGGCCGACGCGGCGCCGCGGCACCGCTTCGAACTCGCGCCCGAGGACCACCGCACCGGGGACCTCTGGCACATCTGGGTCGAGGGCCTCGCGCCGGGCCAGCTGTACGGCTATCGTGCCGACGGGCCCTACGCCCCCGAGGACGGCCACCGGTTCAACCCCCACAAGGTGCTGCTGGACCCGCACGCGAGGGCCATTACCCACCTCGACGAATGGGACTATCGCCGCGCGCTGGGGTTCGACCCCGAGGCCCCGGAACAGGACCTGTCGTACTCGCGGGAGGACAACGCCGCGTCGACCCCCAAGTGCGTGGTCACGCAACGACGCACCGGATGGGAGAAGCGCCGTCCCCTGCGGCGTCCCTGGTCGGAGACCATCGTCTACGAGCTGCACGTCCGCGGCTTCACGGCCCACCCGAGCGCCGACGTCGACCATCCCGGCACGTTTCGGGGCCTCACCGAAAAGATTCCCTACCTGAAGGACCTCGGCGTCACGGCCGTCGAGCTGATGCCCGTGCAGGAATTCAACGAGCACGAGCTGTCCCGCCACAACCCGATCACGGGGGCCCCGCTCCGGAATTACTGGGGCTACAACCCCGCGGCGTTCATGGCGGTCAACGGGTTCTACTCGAGCGCGGGATCGGAGGGGCAGCAGGTGTGGGAGTTCAGGGACATGGTGAAGGCCTTCCACGAAGCCGGCATCGAGGTCATTCTCGACGTGGTGTTCAATCACACGGCGGAGGGCGACGAGACGGGCCCGACCCTCAGCTGGCGCGGCCTCGACAACGCGGTATACTACATGCTCGAGGACGACCGGCGCTTCTACAAGGACTACACGGGCACCGGCAACACCGTCAAGGCCGACCACCCGGTCGTGCGCGACCTGATCCTGGACGCGCTCCGCTACTGGGTGGTGGAGATGCACGTCGACGGGTTTCGGTTCGACCTCGCCTCGGTGCTGGGCCGGGACGAGGAGGGGCACCTGCTCGCCGATCCGCCGCTGCTGGAGCGCATCGCGCACGACCCCGTCCTCCGCAACGTAAAAATGATCGCCGAGGCGTGGGACGCCGCGGGGGCCTACCAGGTCGGCAGCTTCCACGCCCGTCGCTGGTCGGAGTGGAACGGCCGCTTCCGCGACGACGTGCGCCGGTTCTGGCGGGGCGATCCCGGCATGCTGGGGGCGTTTGCGTCCCGGCTCGCCGGCAGCGCCGACCTGTACGAGCACACGGGCAAGGGACCGGAGTCGAGCATCAACTACGTCACGAGCCACGACGGCTTCACGCTGAACGACCTGGTCAGCTACGCCGAGAAGCACAACGAGTCCAACGGCGAGTTCAACCGGGACGGCACCGACGCCAACTACAGCCGAAACTACGGCGTCGAGGGCCCCACCGACGACCCGCAGATCAACGCCGTCCGGACGCGACAGATCAAGAACTTCCTCCTCACGCTTTTCGTCTCGCACGGGGTGCCGATGCTGCTGGGCGGCGACGAGTTTCGACGGACGCAGCGGGGCAACAACAACGCGTACTGTCAGGACAACGAGATTGGATGGTGGGTGTGGGACCGGCTCGAGGAGCACGCCAATATCCATCGGTTCGTGCGGGAGCTCATCGCCGCCCGGAAGGCCCAGCCGTCCCTCCGGCACGCCGGCTTCTACACGGACGAGGCCCTCCAGTGGATCGGGCCCCACGGAGAGCCGCTCCGCTGGGCGGACCCGGAGGCCCGGGCGCTCGGGTGTTACCTGTCCGAGGACGAGGGGATTGCCGTCGTCCTGCTCTTCAACGCCGGGCCCACGCCGGTCGACTTTGTCCTGCCGTCGCTCCCCGACCGACGGTGCTGGCGCCGAAAGGCCGACACCTCGTACCCGTCCCCCGACGACATTGCCCCGCTCCGGAAGGCCGAGCCCCTCGACCAGCAGGGGCACTACACGATGGGGCCACAGTCGAGCGCCATTCTAATTGCCGCCCCCTAGCGAACGGGCGGGTCGGTCGCTCGAAGAGGGGACGCTTCGTTGCGGGCACTTCACGGCGCTGCGGCCCGTACGACAGAATCCCTGCGGGGCCTCCGGTCCAGGCCCCCGGGGGCACTGCCCTCCCCGTCGTCTCCCTACAGCCACCCTTTCCATGAACACGTCCGATTCGTCGTCGCCGTCCTCCCCGTCGGGAGAGGGCGCCCGCTCCACGGCCTTCCGCGTCGTCGTCCTCGGGGGCGGAGAGGGCGGGCTCGCCGTCCTCGACGCGCTGGCCGAGACCGATCTGGTCTCCGGCGTCGCCCTCGTCGAGCCTTCGACGCACCACTACGACCAGCCGGAATGGATGCGCGTGGGCACGGAGGGGGTCGAAAAGGAGGAGACGCGCTCCCCGGAGGGCGGTCGGGTCCCCCCGGAGGTGACGTGGGTCCAGGAGCGGGTGGGCACGATCGATCCGGAGCGGCGGACGATCACGACGGACGGGGACACGGAGATCCAGTACGACTATCTCGTCGTCGCTCTCGGCACGGACGTGCGCTGGGATCGCATCCGGGGCCTGAAGGAAAGCCTGGGGACCCGCGGCATCTGCAGCGTCTACGGCTACGAGCAGGCCGAGCGGACGTGGGAGATGATCCGTGCGTTCGAGGGCGGACGCGCGCTCTTCACCAACCCCTCCACGCCCCACAAGGGCGGACGCGCGCCGTGGATCCTTCTTCGCCGTGCCAACGCCCTCTGGCGCGAGGCCGGGGTGCGGGAGCAGACGGAGCTGTTCTACACGACGGCCGCCTCGACCGAGCCGTTCGACGACGACCTCGTCCCCGACGTCGAGACCGACGACATTCACGTCTACACGGGGTACGACCTGGTCGACGTGCGTCCGGACCGGAGAGAGGCCGTCTTCGACGTGACCAAGGGGCGCTCCCAGAGCCAGGACGTCCTCGCGTACGACCTCCTGCACGTGGTTCCGCCCATGCGGCCGCCGGCCCTCCTCGAAGAAAGCGAACTGGCCTACCGGGACGGGCCGATGCGGGGGTACCTTGAGGTCGATCCCGAGTCGCTCCGCCACCGGCGGTTCGACACCGTCTTCGGCGTCGGGGACGTGATCGGGGTCGAGGGCGTCAAGACCGGGGAGCGGGCGCGGAAGCAGGCCGCGACGGTCGCGCGGGCCCTCCGGCGGAGCGCGGGGGAGGAGTAGGCCGTGCCGGGAGAGGGGAGATCGTCCCCGTTTTCTCCGGGCAGGCTACGTGGCCCGAGTGCAGACTCAACCAATCCGTTCGGGGAGAGTCATTCCGAGCGTAGCGGAGCAGGCAATCCCAGATTGCCAGAGTCGAGGAATCTCCCCGAAGGCAGCGGAAACGGGGGAGGGGAGCGTTCTTCTCTGGAAAGAGGGAGTTGCCTTGGAGGGGGAGAACGTTCGGGTCAACAATCAACCGATTGAGACTGCACGAGGCCGTACGTCCGCGCCGTAAGGCCCCGCGGCGCGGGTGTTCGATCCCGTCAGCCGGATGGTCGGGACGAGTCGGCCGTCGAGAGGGCTTCGTAGCCCGACGTGATGTCCAGAAGCTCTTCGGTAATGGCGTTCTGCCGCTGTCGGTTGAAGCGCATCTGCAGGTCGTCCAGGCGCTCCTCGGCGTTGTCCTCGGCCGCCTGCATGGCGGCGAGACGGCTGCTGTGTTCACCGGCGAGCGACTCGGCGAAGGCCCGGTAGAGCGAGACGAAGAGGTACTGGCGGACGAGCGCCGCAAAGAGGGGCTCCCAGTCCATTCGGAAGGCCGGGATCATCTTCGTGGGCCAGGGCTCCTCCTCGAGCGTGTCCAGCCAGCGGTGGTCGAGGGGGAGCAGCTGTTGCATCGTCGGGGCGAATGAGGTTCTCGACGTGGTCTCGTTGTGGAAGAGGAGCACCTTCCGAATCTGCTCGTCGGTGCGCCACTGCTCGACCTCCACGAGCAGGTCCTGCACGCGCGGGGTAATCTGATCGACGGCGTCCGGGGCCTCCAGGGTGCGGTCGGGCGCGTGGCCGACGTCCTCCAGCCGCCCGCCGATCAGGTCCCCGAGTCCCAGTACGTGCTCCGTTTCGTTTCCCGCTTCGGCCAGTCGCTCCGCGGCGAACCCGGCGATTTGTTCGTTGAACCGGCCGCACATGCCCCAGGCCGACCCAAACACGACGACGCCGAGGCGGGCCCCGCCGGTCGGGGCGACGGAGGTTCCGCGGGGGCGGTGGCGCAGGGCTGCCTTCAACCCCAGGCGCACGGTGCGCTCGTAGTCCGTCAGCGAGTCTACGGCCTGCTCGCACTGGTGGATGCTCGTCATGGAGAGCACCTTCATCGTGCGCACGACCGAGTGCAGCGTCTCGGTGCTTCGGATCTGACGGCGAATCGACTCGAGATCATCCATCGGAATCGGCAATCGATTCAACGGCCGTGCGGGCCACGGTCAGCAGGCGGGACCGGGCTTCCTCGTCCAGCTCGCGTCCTTTCCGGATTTGCTCGCTCACCGCCGGCAGTTCCTCGCGCACCGCGGCCCGGACGGCCCGTTCGGCCTCGCCCACCTGCTCGGGCGGCACCGCGTCGAACACGCCCTCAGTGGCGGCCAGCAGCACGGCAATCTGCTCGGCGACCGGCATCGGCGCGTACTGATCCTGCTTCAGCACCTCCCGGATGCGGCGCCCCCGCCGGAGCGTCTGGCGCGTCTCCTCGTCGAGGCGCGTCCCGAAGCGGGCAAACGCCTCCAGTTCCTGGAACTGACTGTACGTGAGCCGCAGCTCGCCCGTGACGGCCTGGTACGCGGCGGGCTGGGCCTGCCCCCCGACGCGCGACACCGACCGGCCCACGTCGACGGCGGGCAGGACCCCCTTCTGGAAGAGGCCGGGCGAGAGCACGATCTGGCCGTCGGTGATGGAGATCAGGTTCGTGGGAATGTAGGCCGACAGGTTCTGCGCCTCCGTCTCGACGATCGGCAGGGCCGTGAGGGACCCGCCGCCGTGGTCGTCGCGCAGGTGGGTCGAGCGCTCCAGCAGGCGGGAGTGGAGGTAAAAGATGTCGCCGGGATACGCCTCGCGCCCCGGCGGGCGGCGCAGCAGCAGCGAGAGCTCGCGGTAGGCCTGCGCGTGCCGGGTGAGGTCGTCGTACACGATCAGGACGTCGCGCCCATGCTCCATGAAGTACTCGGCCATGCTCGTGGCCGCGAAGGGGGCCACGAACTGAAGGCCGGGCGGATCGTCGCCCCCCGCCACGACGACCGTCGTGTAGTCGAGGGCGCCGTGCTCCCTCAGGGTGCCGATGACCTCGGCCACCGCCGCGTTGCGCTGCCCGACGGCGCAGTAGACGCAGAGGACGTCGGTGTCGTGCTGGTTGAGAATGGTGTCGACCGCGACGGCCGTCTTGCCGGTCTGGCGGTCGCCGAGGATCAGTTCGCGCTGCCCGCGCCCGATCGGGAGAAGCGCGTCGACGGCCTTGAGCCCCGTCTGCAGCGGCGTGCGGACCGGCGCGCGGTGCATGATGGGCGGGGCCGGACGCTCGACGGCCCACCGGTCTGCCGCGTGGAGGGAGCCTTCATCATCGCGCGGTCGACCGAGCGAATCGACGACGCGTCCGAGCAGGGCCTCGCCCACGGGCACGTCGAGGACGCGGCCCGTCCGGGTGACCTCGTCGCCTGCGTCGAGCCGCTCGCTCTCGTCCAGCAGGATGACCCCGATCGCGTCCGGGTCGAGGTTGAAGGCCATGCCCCGAACGCCGCCCTCGGACTGGAGCAGCTCCTCGGACTGGGCGGAGGGCAGGCCCCGCACGTGGGCAATGCCCTCGCCGACGGCGGTGACGGTGCCCACTTCTCGGAGCATTACCCTCGGAGTGTGCTCCGCCACCGTCGCCTCGACGACGTCGAACGTCGCGTCGAGCAGGGGGGAGAGGGCGGGGGCGTCCAGGTCTTCGCGAAATGGATCGGGGCGGTCGTTCATCTCGGTCAAGAGGCCTCCGAGCGGGAATTCGATGAGGACGCAGGCACGTCCGCTGCGTCCGGCTCCGGGGACGAGGAGCCCTGTCCCTTTTCGATCTCGGCGTCGAGGCGGTCGCGCATCCGGTCCCTGAGGTCGGAGATGTAGCTGTCGAGGCTCCACGCGATCTTGTGCCCCCCGGCTCGGAGCTCAATGCCGAAGCCAACCGCGTCGTCGCGCTCGAAGTCCGGGGCGGCCTCGCTCCCCGTGGCCGCCCGGAGCGCGTCGGTAAGGGCCTCTTTCTGGTCCGAATCGAGTTCGAAGGCGGTGCGAACGGACACGTCTTCCGGATCGGCCTCGACGGCGTCCACGAGCCCCTGTCGGCGGTCCTCGTCCAGCGCCCCGATCCGATCGGCAAACACGCGGATCACCTCCGCCTCCAGGTCGGCGTGCGCCAGGTCGTGCAGGGCCCGGCGGGCGAGGGCGAGCGTTTCGCGGGCCACCCGCTGGGACAACTCCTGCAGAAACGTGTCGCGCTCGCGGCGAAGGGCCTCCCGCCACTGCTCCTCCAGCCGATTGGCCTCCGCTCGGGCCTCCTCGATCAACTCGCGGCGGCGCTCGCGGGCGTCCTCTTCGGCCGCTTCCAGTTTCTCCTCGCGACTTCGGGCCAGGGCCTCCTGTTTTTGCCGGTATTCGGCGGCCTCGGCCTCGGCCGCTTCTTCCTGTTCGCGCGCCTCGTCGAAGCGGTCGGCGATGCGCGCCTCCCGTTCGGCCATCGCGTTCACGATGGGGCCGTACAGGAAGCGCTTGAGGAGCCACACCAGGATCAGAAAATTGACGATCTGGGCGGCGAATGTGAACCAGTCAATCTGCATGGGACGAGGGCAGGGGGCGGGGACGCGGCGGACCCTTTGCGGGCGGGCCTATCCGCCCACCACGTAGTTCCAGAAGGGATTGGCGAAGATGAGGATGAGGGCGATCACGAAGCAGTAGATGGCCGTCGACTCGATCATGGCGAGGCCGACGAAGAGGGTGCGCGTGATGGTGTTCGATTCGTCGGGCTGCTGGGCCATCGAGTTGAGGGCCTGAGCCAGGGCCCGCCCTTCGCCCAGGGCCGGGCCGATCGATCCGATGCCGATGGTGAGCCCGGAGATGATGATTGACGCCATTGCGACGAGGCCGACGGTATCCATGTCAGGTCTGTGGGTTGGGGGGAGGAGCGGAAGGGGGAGAGCGGAATGCTCGTTTTCAGGGATGACGGCACATTTCGTACTGCGGATCTGCGGCCCGATCCGCCGTCCACGCCGGGGCCGCCCGAAATACGGAATCCGCAGGGGGCGAAGGTCAATTTCTCAAATCACGAAGCGGGAGGCGCTCCGGAGGTACGTTGCCGGCGGGCGCGTTCGTTGGACGCGATGTACACGAGGGCCAGAATCGCAAACACGTACGCCTGAATCACGCCGATGAGGAGCCCGAGCGCCTGCATAACCACCGGAAAGAACAGGGGGGCGATGCTCAGCACGATGGCTACGATGAGGCTGCCGCTCGTGATGTTGCCGAACAGGCGCACGGCCAGTGCCAGCGTGCGCGACAGTTCTCCGATCACGTGAAACGGAAGCATCAGCGGCGTGGGGCGCACGTACTGCCGCAGATAGTCCGCGAGGCCCTGATCGGCGATGCCGAACACCGGGACGGCCACGAACACGCAGGTGGCGAGCGCGGCCGTCGTCGTCAGGGACGCCGTCGGGGCCGTAAAGCCGGGCACCGCGTCGAGCACGTTGGCCACGACGATGAACAGAAACAGGGTCCCGATGAAGGGCAGGTACCGGTCGGGCGAGCCGCCGCTGGCCTCCTCGATCTGTGCCCGGATGCGGGAGACGATGATCTCGAGGGCGTTCTGCCACCGCGGAAGGTCCGCCCCCGTCTTCAGATTCCGGGTCACGAGCCACGACCCGACCGAGAGAAGGGCCATCACGACCCACGAGAACACGAGGGTGGCGTTGAGGGTGACGATGCCCCATTCCCAGTAGACGATGTCGTCCGGCGTAATGTCCATGGCGAACGCGTTGGGGCTACGAGGAGGGAGTGGGGGAGGGGCGCCATCGTCGTACCAGGATCGTCCGACCGGCGATAAAGCCGAGCAGGGCGGCGACGAGCAGCGTCCACTGGCCGTCCATGAGCACGATCACGAGATAGAAGCCGATCAGGACGAGGGCCGTGCGGCCCACGAAGCTCCCGAGGAGAAGCAGGGTCGGTCGGTCGGCGTCGTCGACCGCACGCTGCACGGTGAGCCACAGCCCGCCGAAGTAGAGGAGGCTCAGCCCCCCGCCCGCCCCAAAGGCCAGAACGGATCCTGTGAGTGTCGTCATTGTGCGGAATGGAAATGGTTGTGCTGATCTACGTCCTTTCACTCTCCTTCGTCACCCAGAACCAGGCGTTCAGGCAGCCGACGGCGATGCCCACCACGAGCAGCATCAGCGTCCAGGAGTACGGACTGTCGACGCGGCCGTCGATCCAAATCCCCAGCGCGAGGAAGAGCACGGTGGGAATGGCCACGGACCACCCGACGAGGCCGAACATGCCCATGCCGAACCAGATGCTCCGGTGCTGTTCACGGCGGGCCTTTTCCTTCCGCTTCTGTTTTTTCTCGACCTGCTCCGCAAACTCGTCCCGCGGCGTCGACTCTGATTCGTCCATCGCATGCTTATCCGCTCAATTCGGTAAATCGGCGAACCACCTCGGTCTCGAGCTTCGCGAGGGCCGTGTGCATGGCTTTTTCCTGCTCTCGGCGCTCGTCGAACCGATCCCGAACGGTGCCTTCCAGGGTGTCGAGGTCGGGGCCGACCACCGCGTCCCGCACCGACACGAGCACCTCCGTCCCGCACTTCACGAGCACGCCCTCGTCGACGGCCACGAACGACTCCTCCTCGTCCTGGGTGTACGACAAAAGTCCGGGCACGATCGGCGCGACGAAATCGACGTGCCGCGGCAGGAGGCCGAACGACCCCTGGGGCGATTCGGCCACCACCTTGTCCACCGTCTCGTCGAGGACGACCCGTTCGGGCAACAGGATTTTTAGGGTCATGGAAGATTGGGGTTCGGGAAGACGGTTCTCGCTTGCGGGGCCGCGGAGGGCCTCAGGCCGCCCGCGGCTGCGGGTCCTTGGAGTCCTCTTCCACCTCGTCGATGCGGCCGATCATGTACAGGGCGCGTTCGGAGACCTCGTTGAACGCGTCGTTCAGGATTTGTTCGCACCCGTCCAGGGTGGCCTCGATGGGGACGGCGCGGGCCTTCCGTCCGGTAAACTGTTCGGTGACGGCAAACGGCTGGGTGAGGAACCGCTCCAGGCGCCGTGCCCGCCGCACGGTCCGCTGGTCGTCTCGGGAGAGCTCCTCCATGCCCAGCATGGCGATGATGTCCTTGAGCTCCTCGTACTCGGCGAGGGTCTCGCGCACCTGACGCGCCACCCGGTAGTGCCGGTCGCCGACCCCTCGCGGCGAGAGCATCCCCGAGGTGGATTCCAGCGGATCAACGGCCGGGTACAGGCCCTGGCTCGCCCGGTCGCGGGACAGCACGATCGAGGCCGACAGGTGGGTGAACGTGTGCGTCACCGCCGGGTCCGTGAAGTCGTCGGCGGGCACGTACACCGCCTGCACCGATGTGATGGAGCCCGTCTTGGTGTTGGCAATGCGTTCCTCCAGGCTCGACAGCTCGCTGCCCAGGGTGGGCTGGTAGCCGAGGCGCGACGGGAAGCGCCCCATCAGGCCGGACACCTCGGTTCCGGCCTGGACGAAGCGGAAGATGTTGTCGATGAGCAGGAGCACGTCCTGCTTCGCGTCGTCGCGGAAGTACTCGGCCATCGTAAGGGCCGTCTGCCCGACCCGGAAGCGCGCCCCCGGGACCTCGTTCATCTGCCCGAAGACGAGCACGGTGTCCGGCAGCACCCCGGCCTCCTTCACCTCGCGGTAGAGCTCCTCGGCCTCGCGGCTCCGCTCGCCGATGCCGCAGAAGAGACTCACTCCTTCGTGCTCGGCCACCATGTTGTGAATCATCTCCATCAGCAGCACGGTCTTGCCCACCCCGGCCCCGCCGAAGAGGCCGGCCTTGCCGCCCTGCTCCAGGGGCGCGAGCAGGTCGATCGCCTTGATGCCCGTCCACAGCACGGAGCGCCGGGCCGACTGCTGGGTGATCGAGACCGGGGGCCGGTGAATCGAGCGCTGGTCGTCTCCCTCCACCGGGGCCCCGTCGTCGATCGGCTCGCCCAGCACATTGAACATGCGGCCGAGGGTGTCCCGGCCCACCGGCACCCGAACGGGGTGGCCCGTATGTCGGATGGCGTCGCCCCGGGCCAGGCCCTGCGTCGGCGTGAGGGCCATGCCGCGCACCGTTTCCTCGTCGAGGTGGCTCACGACCTCGACCACGATCTCTTCCTCCTCGCCGGTGCGCAGCTGGTGCTGCACCTCTGGCAGGCGGTCGGGAAACCGCGCGTCGATCACGCTTCCGCGCACTGACACCACCCGTCCGTACTGGGAAGACGTTTTGTTCTGGTCGGCAGTCTGCGCCATTGCGCTGGGCCTCCAGCCGCCATATATGGTGCGAAAATCGAGAGCGGACCCGGAGAGAGGGAGGGACGGCTCCCGCTTCGGTCCGATACACCAAAATGTCACGATCTCCGTGGCCGTGCAAGGGAAATCCTCTCCTTCGGCCGCCGGGAATTTTCCTACAGCCGCTGTGGAGCGTTCTACGGGACCGTGGGCCGAAAGAGCCCGCCCGCGGTCCCGGACCGGGCCTCCAGCCCCGGCGAGGACGCAACGGCCCCCCTTGCCCCACCCGGCAAATCTCCCACACGGGAGTCCGGGATTTTTCCACTTCGGAAGAGCGCCGCCCGTGGCATCTTTTTTTCTCACCGGCCCCCCGCACTGCCGTAGAACCTGTTCTGGTTTTCGACCGCTCGTGATCGACTCCCGCTCCGTACAGGCCGCGATTCTTGACCTCGACGGCGTCGTCACGGAGACGGCGCGTCTCCACGCCCGGGCGTGGAGGGACATGTTCGACGCGGTTCTCGACGAGCGGGGCGAACGAGAGGGCGAGGATCAGTCGCCGTTCGGCGTCGACGACTACGATCAGTACGTCGACGGCAAGCCCCGGTACGACGGCGTGCGCAGCTTCCTTGAGGCGCGCGGCATCGATCTGCCGGAGGGCGCCCCCGACGACCCACCGGACGCGGTGACGATTCACGGCCTGGGCAATCGAAAGAACGAACGGTTTCACGAACTGCTGGAGCAGCACGGCGTCGAGGTGTACGACGACGCGATCGAACAAATTCGCCGGTGGCGCACTCGGGGGCTGGGCGTGGCCGTGGTGTCGTCGAGCAAAAACTGCAAGACCATCCTGGAGCGGGCCGGTCTTCTCGACCTTTTCGATGCTCGGGTCGACGGCGTGGTCGCCGAGCGGCTCGGGCTCGACGGCAAGCCGGCGCCGGATATCTTCCTCGAGGCCGCGGATCGGCTCGGCGTCGAGCCGGAGCGAGCCGCCGTCTTTGAGGACGCTCGCGCCGGGGTCGAGGCGGGCCGTGCCGGTGGATTCGGCCTCGTCGTCGGGGTCTCGCGCAACGGCAACGACGAGGCCCTCCGCGCCCACGGGGCCGACGTCGTCGTGCACGACCTGCGGGAGGTGGAGGACAGGATCCAGGAACATCGGGCCTCCGACGGCCAGTCTTCAGCGCGGGGGTAACGGGTGGGGCCCTCACGACCTTACGAATAGACGCACGATCCCATGGCCGAGCGCGAGATTACGGAGTGGCACCTGACCTATACCGACTACGATCCCGACCAGCAGCCGCTGCGCGAGGCGCTCTGTGCGCTGGGCAACGGACGCATCGTCACCCGGGGCGCCTTCGAAGAGCAGCGGGCCGGCGGGCCGCATTATCCGGGCACGTACCTGGCCGGCGGCTACGATCGGCGCGAGACGGAGATCGCCGGGACCGTTCTGGAGAACGAGGACCTGGTCAACTGGCCGAACTGGCTCCCCCTCACGTTCCGTCCCGTCGGGGGCGACTGGTTCGACCTGGCGCACGTCGAGGTGCTCGACTTTGCCTACGACCTGGACGTGTACCGCGGCCTGCTGGAACGGCGCCTCCGATTCCGCGACGCCGAGGAGCGCACCTTCTCCCTCCGCACCCGGCGGCTGGTGCACATGAACGACCCCCACCTGGCGGCCATCGAGTGGCGCCTGACCCCGCACAACTGGTCGGGGGACCTCGAAATTCGCTCCGGCATCGACGGGGCCGTGACGAACGACAACGTCGAGCGGTACCGGGCCCTCGATGGCCGTCACGTCGACGTGCGACAGACGGGCTCCGAGGGGGACGACGCCGTCTTCCTCACCTGTCGGACCCACCAGTCCCACATCCGCATGACCCAGGCGGCCCGGACCCGCGTGTTTGACGGCGACGTGCCCGCGCCGACCGAGCGGACCCGGGAGGCCTCCGGCGAGCAGGCGGTCCAGCGGCTCGTCGTTCCCTGCGAGGAGCAAAAAGAGCTCCGCGTCGAGAAGGTCGTCGGAATCTACACCTCCCGCGACTTCGCGATCAGCAACTCGCAGGTCGAGGCCCGAAAAGCCGTGCGACGGGCCGGCTCGTTCGACGACCTGTTGCGCTCGCACAGTCGCCGGTGGGAGCACCTCTGGAGCATTTCCGACATTGATCTGGGCGAGGGAAACGTCGAGACCCAGTTCATTCTGCGCCTGCACATCTTCCACCTCCTGCAGTCCCTTTCCCCCCAGACCATCGGCCGGGACGTGGGCGTTCCCGCACGGGGGTGGCACGGCGAGGCCTACCGGGGCCACGTCCTCTGGGACGAGCTGTTTATCTTCCCCTTCATCAACCTCCGCATCTCCGAGCTGGCCCGCACCCTGTTGATGTACCGGTACCGCCGCCTGCCCGCGGCCCGGGACCTGGCGACGGAGGCCGGCTACGCCGGGGCCATGTTTCCGTGGCAGAGCGGGAGCGACGGGCGCGAGGAGAGTCAGGTGCTGCATCTGAATCCGCGGTCGGGGCGCTGGGTGCCCGACAACTCGAACCTGCAGCGCCACGTCAACGCAGCGATCGCCTACAACGTCTGGCAGTACGTTCAGGTCAACGCCGACTGGACGTTTCTCGCCTACTACGGGGCCGAGCTCATCCTCGAGATTGCCCGCTTCTGGGCCAGCATCGCCGTCTTCAACCCCGACCGGGATCGCTACGAGATTCGGGGGGTCATGGGCCCGGACGAGTTCCACACGCGCTACCCGGGGGCCGACGAGCCCGGCCTCGACAACAACGCCTACACCAACGTGATGGCCGCCTGGGTCCTGCGCCTGGCGAGCCGCGTGCTCGACCGGCTCGAGGAGAAACGGCGGAGAGAGATCCTCGAAATGCTCGAGATCGAACAGGCGGAACTCGCCAAGTGGGAGGAGATCAGCCGAAACATGTTCGTCCCGTTCCACGAGGACGGCATCATCAGCCAGTTCGAAGGCTACGAGGACCTCCAGGAGTTCGACTGGGCGGGCTACCGCGACAAGTACGACGACATTCACCGGCTCGACCGCATTCTGGAGGCGGAGGACGAGGATCCCAACCGGTACAAGGCCAGCAAACAGGCCGACGTGCTGATGTTGTTCTATCTTTTCTCGGCGGAAGCCCTGAGTGATCTGTTCGACCACATGGGGTACGCGTTCGACCCCGAGCTCATCCCGCGCAACATCGACTACTACATGCAGCGCACCTCGCACGGATCGACCCTCAGCCGCGTCGTCCACTCGTGGGTCCTGGCCCGCTCGGACCGGGAAGCGGCGTGGAAGCTGTTCAGGGAGGCCCTCCACAGCGACATCGAGGACGTGCAGGGCGGCACCACCCCCGAGGGCATCCACCTCGGGGCGATGGCCGGGACGGTCGACCTCATCCAGCGGGTCCACACGGGCATCGAGCCGCGCGACGACGTGCTCTGGTTCGATCCGCTTCTGCCCTACGAGCTGGAGGACGTCCGCCTGCGGGTTCACTACCGGGGGCACTGGCTCTCGGTGCGGGTCACCACCGAGGAACTGACGGTGTCGTTCGACCGCGGCGGGACGGACGTCGTCAACATCGGGTTCCGCGGCGAGGTGTACGAGATGAGGCAGGGAGAATCCCGCACGTTCGACCTCGAACAGGCCTCCGCTCCGTCCAAACGTACGTGACGTCCCGATAGCGTTCTCGGTCGGAAGCCGGTGGCCGGGAGAGCCGGACCTGTATTGCGTGTTTCGTATTGCGTAATGATTTGCGGCGGGTCGATGTACGCACTACGCAATACGAATCATTTGCTCCGTCTCGCTTCCGCCTCGGCAACGTGTTGGATGACATCCGCCACGCTGTCGGGAATGACGGAGATGGAGTCGATGCCCGCCTCGACCAAAAACTCGGCGAAGTCGGGGTGATCGCTGGGGGCCTGCCCGCAGAGGCCCACGGGCCGATCCGCCGCGTGCGCTTGTTGAATGAGGTCGGTAATCATCCGCCGGACCGACGGGTTGCGCTCGTCGAAGAGGTACGACAGCCGCTCGGCGTCGCGGCCTACCCCTAGCACGAGTTGCGTGAGGTCGTTCGTGCCGATGGAGAACCCGTCGAAGCGTTCGGCAAAGGCGTCGGCCTGAAGCACGTTCGACGGAATCTCGGCCATTACGTAGACCTCAAGGCCGTCCTCGCCGCGCTTCAGGCCGTTCTCGGCCATCACCTCGAGCACCCGGTCGGCCTCCTCCGGCGTGCGGCAGAAGGGAATCATGAGCACGACGTTCGTGAAGCCCATCTCGTGGCGGACCCGCCTGAGGGCCTCGCACTCCAGGGCAAAGCCCGCCCGGTAGGCGTCGCTGTAGTAGCGCGAGGCGCCCCGCCACCCCAGCATGGGATTCTCTTCGTGGGGCTCAAACGCCTCGCCACCCACGAGGGCCGCGTACTCGTTCGTTTTAAAGTCGCTCATGCGCACGATCACCGAATCGGGGTGCTGGGCCGCGGCGATCGTGCCGATGCCCCGGGCCAGATGGTCGACGAAGTACTCGCCCTTGTCGGCGTAGCCCCGCGTCAGGTCCTCGATGCGGGCCCGGGCCGCCTCGTCCTCGACCTCGTCGAACGCCGCGAGGGCCATCGGGTGCACCTGGATGACGTTGTTGACGATATACTCCATCCGCGCGAGCCCGATGCCGTCGACCGGCAGCTTCCACCAGTTGAGCGCCGCGGCCGGGCTCGCCACGTTGAGCATGACGTTCGTCTCCGTATCGGGCAGGGCCTCCAGGTCCAGCTCGTCGGTCTCGTACTCGAGGCGTCCCTCGTAGACGACCCCGTCGCTGCCCTCGACGCAGGAGAGGGTCACCTCCTGCCCGTCGGTCAGCGCCTCGGTCGCGGTGCCCGTTCCAATGACGGCCGGGATGCCCAGCTCCCGGCTCACGATGGCCGCGTGCGAGGTGCGCCCGCCGTGGTCGGTGACGATGCCGGCGGCCTTCTTGAGAATGGGGCCCCAGTCGGGGTCCGTCATTTCCGTGACGAGGATGGCGCCCTCCCGGAACTGATCGATCTCGTCCGCGCTGTGAATGAGGCAGACCTCCCCCTCGGCGATGGACTGGCCGATGCTCAGGCCCGTCACCAGCCGCTCGCTCCGCTCGTTCAGCCGATACGTGCGCAGTACGCTCGCGGCGCGCCGGGACTGGACCGTCTCGGGACGGGCCTGGAGGATGAAGAGCTCCTCGGTCTCCCCGTCGCGGGCCCACTCGATGTCCATCGGGCGGTCGTAGTGATCCTCGATGGTCGCGCCCCACCGGGCGAGCGTCAGAATGTCCTCGTCGGACAGCACGTAGGCCCTTCGCTCCTCCTCGGTCGTCTCCACGGTCGTCGTGGTCGCCTCGCCCGTGTCGGCGTAGACCATCTTGCTCTTCTTGTCGCCCCGGCGCTTGCCGATGATGGGCGTCAGGGTCTCGTCCGCCAGAAGCGGCTTGTAGACGGTGTACTGGTCCGGCGTGATGGTGCCCTTGACGACGGTCTCGCCGAGGCCCCAGTTGGCGTTGATGAGGACGGTGTCGGGGAATCCGCTCTCCGTGTCGATCGTGAACAGCACGCCGGCCTTGTCGGCCCGCACCATCTTCTGAACGCCCACCGAGAGCGCGACCTCCATGTGGTCGAAGCCCTGTTCTTCGCGGTAGGTGAGGGCCCGGTCGGTGAAGAGCGAGGCGAAGCACTGCTTGCACGCCTCCAGCACGGCCTCGTCTCCTCGTACGTTCAGGTAGGACTCCTGCTGCCCGGCAAAGCTGGCCTCGGGCAGGTCCTCGGCGGTGGCGCTGCTCCGGGCCGCCACGTCGATGGCCTCCGCGTCGTACCGGGCGCTCAGTTCGCGGTAGGCCGCCCGGATGGCCTCGGCGCTCTCGTCCGGAAACGTCCCCTCTCGAATCAGCTCCCGAATGGCGGTCCCCGTCTGGTCGAGCGGCTGCTCGCCGGCGGCCAGCGCGTCGAGCTGGGCCTGGATGGCGTCCCCCAGGTCATTGGCGGCCAGGTAGCGCCAGTAGGTCTCGGCCGTCGTCGCGAAGCCGTCGGGCACCCGAATGCCTTCTTCTTTCAGGGCGCCAATCATTTCTCCAAGCGAGGCGTTTTTGCCGCCCACGATATCCACGTCCTCATTCGTGAGGGTGTCGAAGCGGCGGACAAAGGCCTGGGTCTGGGGAGACTGGGGGGCGGTCATGGGACGTCGTCGAGGAATTGCAAAGAGGAATGTACGATTCGAGCGTCGGAGCGTGATGCGTGGCGTGACGCGCGAGAATCCAGTTTACACGATGCCGCGATGCGAAAGACCGGGCTCCGCCCGCGGCTCAGGCCCCTCCTTCCGGTCGCCCTCTTCCCGCATCCCTTTTCACGCATCAC
>JAZKTD010000300.1:0-4324 GCA_036625705.1 Salinivenus sp. | reverse complement strand
GTCGAGGCGCTTCCCGTCGAGATTGAAACCAACGTCGCCTCCGGCATGCGGGGGCTGTCGGTGGTCGGTCTTCCGCGCGCCGCGGTGCGCGAGAGCTTCGACCGGGTGCGGGCGGCCCTCGAAAACAATGACATTCCCGTCGAGTGGGGACGCATCACCATCAACCTTGCGCCGGCCGACGTGCCCAAGGAGAGCGCCGCCTTCGACCTTCCGATGGCCGTCGGCTGGGTCGCCGCGAGCACCGAGCGGCTCGACGCCTCAATCCTGGACCGGTACTGGCTGACCGGCGAGCTCGCGCTGGACGGCACCGTCCGCCCGGTGAACGGCGTCCTCCCGATGGCCATGAAGGCCCGGGAGGAGGGATGCGACGGGGTGATCGTGCCCGCCGAAAATGCCGCCGAGGCGGCCGTGGTGGACGCCCTCGACGTCTATCCGGTCGAGAGCGTGGGCGACGCCTTCGACATTCTGGAGGATCCGGAGGGAAGTGCCGCCCCGCCGCCGTACACCAACGACCTGGAGGCCCTGTACGACCGGGCCCGGGAGGCCCCCGAGGACCTGAGCGACGTGCGGGGCCAGGAAAACGTCAAGCGCGCCATGGAGGTGGCGGCGGCCGGCGGCCACAACGCCCTCATGGTGGGCCCGCCGGGGTCCGGCAAAACCATGCTCGCGCGGCGGGTCCCGACGATTTTGCCGCCGCTCTCGTCCGACGAGGCGCTGGAGACGACCAAGATTCACTCCGTAAGCGGCGAACTGCAGAGCGAGCACGGGCTCCTGGCCACGCGTCCCTTTCGGGCGCCCCACCACACGATCTCGGACGCGGGCCTGTGCGGGGGTGGGGCCCACCCGTCGCCGGGGGAGATCTCGCTGGCGCACAACGGGGTCCTGTTTCTCGACGAGCTGCCCGAGTTTCAGCGCCGCGTCCTGGAGGTGCTCCGCCAGCCGATGGAAGAGGGACAGATCACGATCAGTCGGGCCCAGTCGACGGTGACCTACCCCGCAGAGTTCATGCTGATTGCGTCGATGAACCCCTGTCCGTGCGGGCACCTGAATGACCCGAATCGGGAGTGTGTGTGCACCCCGTCGCAGGTGCAGCGGTACCTGGGAAAGATCAGCGGCCCCCTGATGGACCGCATTGACCTGCACGTCGAGGTCACCCCGGTCGACTTCGAGGACATGAGCGCGGACCGGACGGGGGACTCCTCCGCCACGGTGCGGAAGCGGGTCGTGGAGGCCCGGTCGCGTCAGGAGCGCCGGTTCGCCGAGGCCCCGGCCCACTGCAATGCGCAGATGGGGGCCCAGGCCGTCCAGACGCACTGCGATCCCGACGACGCGGGCACGAATTTATTACGGACCGCGAGCGACCGTCTGGGACTAAGCGCGAGGGGCTACACCCGAATCCTGAAGGTGGCGCGGACGGTCGCCGACCTGGAAGGGACGCCGCAGATCCGTCCCGAACACGTTTCGGAAGCCATCCAGTACCGATCCCTCGATCGAGATTGGTGGAATGGATAGTTGTCCTTCGTCATTTATACGATCGGTGGGTAGGAAAATGGCTTGCTCTCTTGAAACCTCTGCCGTCCGCACTCTTAGGGGAGACTGTCTTGCCGTTCACTTCTTGTAAACCTTAGCCTAAATCGGGCGCTGTTCGAGAGCGGATTGGTTTTTGCGGCCATAGTGTACCGAACGAGCCGCTGGGCTGAGAACAAGTCTTCCGTTACGGTTCTTGGGGATGTTCGCTTACTTCACTACTTTCCAGTCGGGGTCTATGCTCACCAACGTCGTACGTCGGGCCATCTTGCTGCTCCTGGGGGGAGTGCTTTTCGTCGGCATCGGGACGCAGCCTGTTCTCGCGCAGGTTCAACCGCCTCAGCAAGGGCAGCCGCCCGGTCAGCCCGGACCGGCGCAGGATCAGCAGCAGGAGCAGCAGGAGCAGCAGGCCCAGGAATCCGAACCGTTTATCCATGGGGTCTCGCTGGGTGTGGGGATTGCTGTGTATCAGGGCGACTTCAGCCGCAACCCGGAGCACAGCTTCGTGAAATATGTGGCCGGGAGCGGTAAACTTTCCCTCCGGGCGGGGGCCGATCACCGGATGGGCCAGTTCGATCAGTATGGGGTCGGTGCCGATCTCGTGTACAACCGGCTCGCGGGGGAGACGACGGGGGGAGCTGGGTTCGAGGCGAACTCGGTTGCCCTGGACTTTTACGCCGACTACGAACTTCCGTACATCCGCCAGGGGCTTTTCCGCGTGTTCGTGGGGGGCGGGCCGAACTTCATCATTTCGCCGAGCTACAGAGGATTTTCCGGTCTCCCAAAGACCGACAGGGTTGAGAAGCTCGGAACGCGGGTCACGGGATCCCTGAAGGTCGGGGTCACCATTCTCGACAAGATCCGAGTCGGCACGCGAATTGCTTCAACAGACCTAATAGATGGGTATGAAGGATTCCAGGAAGAGGGCGGTCCGGACTTTATATCCTTCTTAAACTTCAGCTACCGGTTCAACCTGAAGTAAGGAGTCCTTCCCTCTGGTACACTGTTTGCTAACTTTATTTGTCCTGTTTCAACAAGGTCCAAACTTGAGATGAGAGCTGGAAAGCGGTCGGCAAAATTCCTGACCCTCCTCATGATTGTATGGTGCGCGTTCGGGGCGGCGGAGGCCTACTCGCAGCGCCTATACCTGAATGGGGGGGCCAACGTCGCCTCTCAATCCATCAGCAGCCAGGTTGCCGGGACGAATGCCGCCTTCCAGGCCGGCATACAGTTCGAGTCGTCGGACTACGTCCGGTTTCGGCTGGGAACGACCTATCAGAACCTCTACTCCGTCGATGGGCTGATGCAGGTCCACGTTCTGGGGGAGAGTGAGCCGGTCAATCCCTACCTCATGGCCGGGTACGGATACTACGTGTCCGGCGACACCGAGCGGGGAGTGGTGCCCGTGGGGGTTGGCCTCGAGTACGGCATCTCCCGAAACGTTGCCCTCAACGTTGAGCTGAGCGGTCGCTTCGGGGTCAACGAGGTCCAGTCCGGGAACCGGTTGGACCTGAACGTGATGTCCTCGCTCCTTCCGGGCATCGGGATCACCTACCGGCCCCAGCGCATCGAGCGCCGGCCGCCGGGGACCGTGCCCCCGATTGGCGGGGAAGAAGAAGACCCGCAGCAACAGCAGGGCGAGTTCGCGGGCCGGTCGGCCGACGGCGAGGTCAGCAGCCCGTTTGCCGACCCCGTTTCCGGATCCCAGACGGCAATTCAGGAATTCGACATTCCCTACACGTTGGACTCGCTGAAGCAGGCCGATCCCCTGATCGTTCGGCGCGGAGAACCGGCGCCGCACGAAGATCCGGGCCAGGCGCCCATCTCCGGATCGCCGACCCTCTCGAACGACGGCACGATGGTTCGCCTGCCGGACGGCTCCTTTATCATGGGGCTCACCGACGAGGACCCCCTGGATATTCAAAACGCCGGCCGTAAAAAGGTAACAGTCAGCTCGTTCTACGTCGACCGCTTCGAGGTGACGAACGAGGAGTATCGCAACTTCCTCGACGATCTCTCCGGCCAGGAGCGGGAGCAGCGCACGCCCGACTCGACGGCCTGGAGCGGCTCCGCGAGCAACGCGAACTGGCGAACGTACTTCTACGGCTCGGAGCGGAGCGACTTCCCGGTCGTCGCCGTGACCTGGGAGGACGCGAAGGCCTACTGCAAGTGGGATGGAAAGCGTCTCCCGACCGAGGCCGAGTGGGAGTACGCCGCCCGGGCCGGTCGCGTCGGCGGCGTGTACCCGTGGGCCGGGTTCTCGCCCCGGGATCCGCAGGGGCGGTACCTGGCGAACTTCAATCCGGGACGACAGGGACAGGCCAGCGACGGATACGCCTTCACGGCGCCGGTGGGGTCGTACCCGCCCAACCGCTGGGGCCTCCACGACGTGTCCGGCAACGTGGCCGAGTGGGTGGAGGACGCCTACACGCCAAGCTATTCCGCCCTCTCGGGTCTGGACCCGGTCTACAAGGACTCCGAGGAAAATCGGCGCGTCGTACGGGGCGGCTCCTGGTCCTCGAACGCCTTTCAGATCGGCGTCGGGGTGCGAGGCGTCCAGCCGATGGACGAAGCCTCTGCCCGCATCGGGTTCCGCTGCGCCGCCGACATCAGCTCCATCGAGGGCGATCAGGAGTCCTTTGGCCCGCAGCCGACACCGCCGCCGCAGACCCAGCCGCAGCAGGGAGCCGGTGCGCCGGGTCAGCAGCAGGGCCAGCCCGGTCAGGGACAGACCACTCCCCAGACGCCCCCGCCCGCCAATCAGGGTAGCGGCCAGCAAGGCGGCCAGCAAGGCGGC
>JAZKTD010000299.1:0-4331 GCA_036625705.1 Salinivenus sp. | reverse complement strand
CCGCTACTGCTCCGAGAGGAACGTATAGTACTGCACGCGGGGCGGGATGGGCTCGGGATCCCGAATCACGAGATCCGACGGGACGTGGATCTGCGGCTCGACGGAGCCGGTCGTGTCCGAGCGGATCTGGCTGTAGGAGACCGTCGCGAAAAACTCCGACGACCGTCGGGACGCAAACAACTGCTCGAACAGGACGCGGTACCGAATCTGAATGGTGGAGGGCTGGAGGGCCACCAGGTCCTGCCCGGCCGGGAGGCCCGTCACTTCTACCTCCACTTCGCGGGTCTCCTCGGCGAACTTGCCGGTCCGCACCGTCATCGTCACGCGGTCGGGGCTGCGTGTAACGAGGCCCGAGAGCGTATCCTGGAGGGGCACCTCCCGGCGGACCGTATCCTGCACGTTCTCCAGCACGAGCGAGTCGGTGGGCCACCCCGACAGGGGCGACACGACCGATTGTGCGCCGGAGACCGTCACCGAGTCCGGTTGAAGCGTGGGCTCGTCGATCAGTTCGTAGGTGGAGGCCAGGCGGAGGTCGATGCGAGGCCGTACCGGCAGACGCGTCTCTATCCGGGGCTCAAGGTCGAGGGTGATGGTGTTCGGCCGGACGCTGAGCACCTGAGCGTCGTTGGCACCCGGAAGACGCAGGGCCTCCTGGACGCTGATGCGCTTCTGCTCGGCCGACACCTCGACGACGGGCGGGTTGTAGGCCACCCGAATGAGATCCATGCCGTTGCCCGCAAGCTGAGCCGTCACCGACGAGGGCGGGCGCTGTGTGAGGGCCTGGTCCTCGGCAACGTTCATCACCTCGACCGGAAAGGAAATGCTGACGGTCCGCTCTTCCTGGAGCGTCAGCGACAGCCAGAGCACAAGCGACAGGAGCACACAGACGGCAATGGCCGTGCCCCGCTGCGGATCGTCGTCCCGCTGGTTTCCGCTCTCGGAGGACCGGAAGAGCGAGCGGACTCGCTCCAGAAAAATGGGAACCTGGGAGTCGGAGTTGGAGGCCACGGCGTCGAACCTTTGTCGAAACCAGTGCTCGGTCGCTGCTTTCACGGAAGGCGGCGGCCGTCGTTTCGGGGGCCGCCGCCCTTGTCGGCGGTCACCGGCCCCCTACTCGAGGCGGACGAGAAGGCGGGCCGTGTGCACGTAGCTGGAGGCGCGGCCGGTGCCCCCTCCCATCTCGGCCCCGTGAAGGGCGTAGTCGAAGTGGAGTGCCCCCCACTCCACACCCAGGCCGCCGGTCGGATAGCCGGAGCTCACCCCGGCCCGGACGTCGAGCGGCCCGGCGATGGTGGCCCGCGCGCCCAGATGAAGTCGTTCGAGCAGCCGCTGGGCCTCGCCCCGATAGCCCTGATAATCGACGGCCAGCTTCAGGTCGTCGAGGAAGAGCAGAGCCGGGAGCTGGTACGCCGCGCCGACCCGGTAGGACCGCCGCAGGGAAAACCGCCGCTGAGCCCGTCGAATTTCGCCGTCGGGGGCCCTCCCGCTGTCGGCCGCGGGCCGATCCACGATGTCGTTCAGGAAGGGCAGGCGGCCCGACCCGCCGGGCGAATAGTCGTAGCCGGTCCGCAGTACGTCGTAGACGGCCCCGCCGAGACGAACGGTGCCGGGCAGGGCCGAGAGCCCCGGCGGTGTGTACGTCGCCCCCACATCGAGCTGAAACATCCCCCCTTCCAGCAGCACGGTCGGCTCGTCGGGCCGAAACCGGTCGAGCGGCTTGCTCTTGAAAGCGAGGAGGCGTCGGGTCCGGGTGCCGGTCGCTCCCACCGAGAGGCCCGACAGGCCCAAGACACGGAGGTCCAGTCCCGCGGACAAGACGGCCATCAGGTCGGTGCGACTGAGCATCCACGGCGAGGGCGTCCCGTCGGCCCCCTCGAGGAGCCGGTAGTTGACGGCCGTCTTGGTGAAGACCCCTCCGCCAACGCCAAACGCGCCCGGGGAGTAGACAAAAGAAGGCAGCAAGATTTCGCCGCCGCCCCAGCTCGGACGGCCTCGAAGGTCGGCGGCCGTCCGCCGAAGTCGGGCCCGGGCCCCGGAGGACAGGGCGTCGCCCTCGCGGACGGCTCGTACCGCCTCCTGGTTGAAGAACCGAACGTGGTCGTCGAGCGAGCGCGTCGCGCCGGCCTGGAGGCCGAACACCGTGAAATTCGAGGCAGTGCGGGGCAGGTGCGCGGGATTGTAGAAGAAGACGTATTCGGGGCCGGACAGCGCCACCCCGGCGTCGCCCATTCCCCGAACCACCGGCGACGCGACGAAGGATCGATCGGTGAGCTGGTTATTCTGCGCCCAAAGAGTGGGTCCCATCCCGCCCCAGACGAGGAGCATCAGCCCCAATACCGGGCCGCACAACTTGAGTCTCCAAACCATATACTTCGATTCGAGCTGCAAAGACGTCGGGACGCGGGGCGCGACGGTCTCCCGGCCGTCGAGCAAAAGTGCAGTCGGACTCGGAACCGGGGGAAGACTGTCGCCGCCGGTGCGGGGACGGGGGTCCGCGGTGCCATTCCGGCGGAGGGCCCGTCGTACGGGACGGAACTACTCGCGGTCCGGGTGGGGATATTCCTCAAGGACGCGCGCATCCTCGATGTTGGGGTCGAGCTCCCGCTCGAACGCCTCCTTCGACCGGGAGGCGATGGCCTGCACCCGATTCGCCGTGGCGTCCAGCGCGCTGGCCGTGAGACGCACCACCGCGCCCCCGAGAAAGACAGATTTCCCCAGCCAGTTCAGGTCGCTCAGCTGCGTGCGGCGGCGAGGAGACGGGTCGTCGGACATGGAGAGCGGTGGGGTTGCGCGGGGGAAGAGGGAACGATACAGGGTTGGGGGACCGGGCCCTTGGCCCCTGGCTCAAAGCACGATCATCTCGACATCGGCTCTCAGTTCATCCGTAGAGGACGCCGAATCGGCGGGATGCGCCCGTCTGCTGCGTCGGAAGGAGGGGTCTGCGGTCGTAAGGTCCAGCGACTCCGCAGCGCATGCAGGGGACACAGCTTCTCAGGAGTGGGCGCCCCCGTCGCCGGGGCCGCTCCGCGGCTGGCGTCGCTGCGCCGTCTCCGGCTCGGCCGCCCCGGGGCGCGGGCCGCCCGAGGCCGACGGGCCGTGTCGCCGGGCCCGACGGAGCGCGTCCTCCAATCCCTCGGCCAGCGCCTCTCCCGCCTGGACCACGCCCCGGGCCAGGGTCGACGCGGCGGCCTCGACCAAAAAGCGGGACTGCGCCTCCACGTCGAGCTCGTCGAAGCGGCGGCGCGTCTGTTCGTACTGACGGTCTTGGGGGTCGGACATAATCGAACCGTTTCGCTGAGGTCTCGTAGGGAACGGTGCCGTCAATTTTGACGACCGCATCGACATGAATATGGACGGTCACCCCAATCGAAAGGTTTCCCTACACCGAGCGGCCCCCGCCCGATGAGTGCTGCGCCGGATCCCGACCAGGACGAGGCCCCACGGCTCGACGGGATCGTGACCCGCTCTACGGGCAGCTGGTACGACGTCCGGGTGGGCGACCGGACCATTCCCTCCCGCCTCCGCGGCAAATTTCGCCTGACGGAGCAGGACGTGACCAACCCGGTGGCCGTGGGCGACCGGGTCACCATCCGCCTCACCGACGAGGACGACACCGGCCTCATCCTCGACATTCACGACCGGCACAACAAGCTCAGCCGGCGGGCCGCCGGGCACCGCACGGGCCAGGAGCACGTCATGGTCGCGAACGTGGACCGCGCCTGGGTCGTCCAATCCGTCCGTCTCCCTCCGCTCAACCCGGCCTTCGTCGATCGCCTGCTGGTGGCCGCCGCCGTCAACGAGATCCCTGTGGGGCTCATCATCAACAAAATCGACCTCATGACGGCGGAGGACCGGCCGTCGGTCCTGGACTTTCACGGCCGCTACGCCGACCTCGGATACCCCGTGCTCACGACGAGCGCCACCGAGAAGCAGGGCCTCGACCGCCTCCAATCGGCGCTGCAGGACCAGACCAACGTGGTGACCGGGCCCTCGGGCACAGGAAAGTCGAGCCTCCTCAACGCCCTGGAGCCGGGGCTCGACGTGGACACCGGCGAGGTGAGCGCGAGCACCCACAAGGGCACCCATACGACGACCCATGCCGAGCTCCATCCCCTCTCCTTCGGCGGCTACCTGGTGGACACGCCCGGCATCCGGGAGTTCGGGGTCCGCGAGGTGCACCCGAAAGACCTGGCCCACTTCTTTCCCGACCTCGCCCCCTACGTGAACAGGTGCCGGTTTCCCGACTGCACGCACGACCACGAGCCGGGCTGCGCCGTGAAGGCGGCCCTCGAGCGGGACGCGATCCATTCGGCGCGCTACGACAGCTACCT
>JAZKTD010000298.1:0-4335 GCA_036625705.1 Salinivenus sp. | reverse complement strand
AAGCGAATGCGTTCGGTCCGGAGGAGCGACACGCAGTTGCTGGGGTTGTCGCCCTGCGTCGGGTCGACCTGGCACACGCGCCCCTCGCTCGTGACGTCGAAGTTCTCGGTCTCCGTCGTCCCGAAGTACGAGACGTCGTGCGAGAGGGAGACCCGGTCGGAGAGGTCCGTGTTGAGGCGGAGCCCCCCGAGCGCGGTGGTGTAGCCGTCCCGACGCGCCCCGCTGAAGTTGGTCCGGAGGGCCTTGAAGCTGCTGGCGCTGGGGTCGTTGAGGCTGATGACCCCGAAGTAGGTGGTGCGCTCCTGCGGGTCGAGCTCGAAGACGTGGTCGGCCCAGATGCCGAGGGCCTCCACCGAGACGCGGTCCGAGAGGCGGTACGTGACGCCGCCCTGCACGTCCGAGAACGTCGGGTCGTAGTCCCCCTTCAGGTCCTGCGTCCCGAAGAAGCGGCCGGGCTGGGCCCGGCGCACGCCCACCGCCCAGCCGAGGTCGCCGTCCAGGGCCGAGGACCGGGCGTGGACGTTGGCGTCGAGGGTCGAGACGGCGGCCGAGCCGGTCAGGGGCTGGTCCTCGGGCCGGGCGTAGTCCACGTCGAGGGCGGAGGAGAGCTTGCCGCCGTAGCGGGGCGGGAAGCCGCCGGTGTAGAACGTGATGTCGGAGGCGAGGTCCGGGTTCAGGAGGCCGAGCCCCTCCTGCTCGCCCTGCCGCGCCCGAAACGGCATGAACACCTCGAAGCCGTTGATGAAGATCAGATTCTCATTGTAGCCGCCGCCGCGCACGGAGTACTGCTGCGTGAGCTCGTTGTTGGTCGCCACGCCCGGCACCGTCTTGAGCGCGCGGAAGCCGTCCTTGAACGGGGTCGGGATGTTCTGGACGTCCTCGGGGTCGACCTCGTAGACGCCCGTCTCGGGCGCGGCCTGCTCGTCGGTCACGGTGAGCTCGTCCAGCTCCGTGACGGTGGCGGCGAGGGTCACGTCGTGGCGGGTGGGGCCCTCGTCCGTCACCGTCACCGAGTCGACCCGCGTGCGGAAGCCGACCGACGAGAAGCGCAGGGCGTACGTTCCCACCGGCAGGCGGAGGGCGTAGGTTCCGTCCGCGCCCGTGGCCGTGCCGAAGTTGGTGCCCCGCACCAGCACGCTCACGCTCGGAATGGGCGTCCCGTCGGCCGAGTCCGTCACCGTGCCGCGGACGGTGCTCCACGTCTGGGCCTGCACGGGGCCGGCCGCGGCGAACAGGACCGCGCCGAGGACGGAGAGGAGGAGAGAGCGCGTCACGAGAACCGGAGGCGCGTTGTGGGAAAAGCCGTCGGGAAGAGTCCGTATCGAGGAGCGGGGGCGAGGTGGGGACGTGGACGCAGGGCTCGAGGCGGCCGCCGGAGGGGCGCGGCCTGTGAAGGAGAGCACATCAACGGTCGGGGCCCGGCCCGAGGTTCCGGCGGCTCGGTCCGCCAGCGCCCGTGCACAACGACCCCGACAAGTTCGAGGGCGACCGTTTCGGCACCGCTCGTACCGATCCGTGAATACATTCGCGACGTCCGCTTCTTGCCTGCGGCTGTCCACGGCCCCCAGCGATCGGGGAAAGTGACTTGCGTACGTTCTCACGGATCGGTGTCGCCCGGCCGCGGTGAGCAGGCCAACGGACCTCCGTGTCGACGAAGAAACAGGAGGCGACCCCGCCGCGGAGCCTGCGAGACCCGTCCATTCAGCTGGGCGAGCCCACCAGTGGTCTGTCAAGCCTCAATCGTGAGGTGTTAATGCGAACTCAAAATCCCGAATATTCAGCATGTCATTTCGAGCAAGGCATTCCGACCGCGTCGGAATGCCAAGTCGAGAAATCTTTCTGGCGAAGCCGCCCAGCTCCAGGGAGGCTTCTCTCCCGACGGCTGTCGGGACGAAGCGACCTGCCATAGGGATTTTGAGTTCGCGTAGGCCCGTCAAACAACGATTGACGCACCACTAGAGCACAGGGAGCAGCACCGAGAGCTCCAGGTAGGGGGCCACGAGGCCGAGCACCGTGCCGGCGGTGGCCTGCCCCAGGGTGTGCGCCCGGCTCCGCACGCGGGCCCAGAGGAGGAGAAGCACAAGAATCACGCCGGTGCCCAGGATGCCGCCGCCGTACAGGGGTGTGCCCAGGGTCGATCCGGGGACGTGGGCCCACACGAAGACCAGCGTCCCGAGGGCGCCGGCCATCGACGCGCAGTGAACGGAGATTTTCCACCACCGCGTGATGCCCAGCAGGAGGACCGTGTTGAGGAAGTGGCACCCGAGCAGGGCGGCGATGAGGCGACGGCCGTGCACGTCGAGGGCCCCGACGGCGAACAGGGCCGCGAGCGTTGCGGCGAGCGACACGACGAACGGCTCGGTCCGCTTGCGGCGGTCACGGATCTCGAGGGAGCGGACCTCGCCCCGGTATCGCATCCAGCCGACGTGCAGGAGCGGCACGACGCCCAAAAAGACCCCGCCGATCACCACCCCCAGGGCCACGTCCCCCGCGGAGGCCCCGATGTGGGCGAGGACGAGCCCGTACACGAGGGGCGGCAGCACGAGCGGGTTCACCACGTAGCTGACCACCGTCGCGACCATGAGTCCGATCCCCTCCGGTGCCTCGACCTTCGAGGGCGACGCAGCGGAAGACGGCTCGGAGGGCATATCGGGCGGCGACGAACGCGGAAGACGGGGACGACCCCCTGCAGTACCGGGGGTTTGCACTCTTCATCTGCTCAGTCTCGCCGGGGGCGGAACGGGGTGGACTCCGACGTCGAGTCGTTGGCAGGGTCGGTGTACAACCCCACGAGGATCATCGTCGGGACGCGAACAACGGCGGCCCCGGTAGGGATCCACGGCGTCCGGGGAGGGCGTCGGCCGGCCCACGGGCGCTTACAGGTACAGGATGGCGAGGAGCAGCAGGATGGTAAAGCCGATGGTAAGAATGATGCTGTAGATCGTGAACAGAATGAGGGCCTTGACGGACGATTTGAAGAAGCCCTGGTCGTACACGTGGCTCATCGCCAGTATGAGGTAGAGAAGGGGAGAGGCCGCGACCCAGGGGGCCGCCACGTTCAGCGCGCCGATCGAGGTCTGTTCGAGCAGCACCCCGGCCGTAAACGCGAAGAAAGCAAGGGCGTGCACGTGGAGGCTGAAAATGAGATGCTCCATGTAGAGGCGACCGCGCCGGATGTAGAGCAGCTTCAGGAGGAGCGCGAAGACCGGCAGCATCAAGAACATGAGGTAGGGCCCCCGGTCGATCAGGTCCCCAACGAACTCCTGGGGATTGCGGACGGCCTCCGCGACCTTGGTGCGGAGCATCTGCTCGGCCTGTCGATTCGCCGCGGGGTCGTCGAAGAGCCCGACGGTGACGGAGGAGGAGTCCGACGCCAGTTTTTTCGCGACCCGCTCCCGCTCCGCCGGGTCTCCAAAGAGGGAGGAGGCCGATTCCGACGTCGCCGTCGTGTCGGACACGCGGCCGGCCGTCACCTCCGTGTTCGGTGGATTGAGCCGCACGGCCCCCTGAGGATCCAGGACGAGCCCGAAGCCCCCCGTGGTGGTGAAGGCAATGACGGCAAACAGCACGAAGGTCGAGAACAGGTAGAGCCGAAACGGACGGATGTAGCGCTTGCGCCGCCCGTTGAGGTACTCTTTGGTGAGACGCCCGGGCAGGAAGAGGAATTTCGGCAGGGTGCGGAGCACGCGGAGATCGAGCTCGAAGACCGCCTCCAGGGCCTCGTTGATCATGTGCCAGACCGGCAAGATGCGCTCGGCGGCCTTCTGCCCGCACTCCGAGCAGTAGGGCCCGTGGAGGAGGGCGCCGCAGTTCTCGCACTGGTCCTCGGGCCTTCCCCGGGCGGCCCCGGACGCGTCCGGGGAGGATTCGGTCGTTGTTTCAGAGGCCCGATCGTCCGTCGATCCGTCGTCCGCCGAGTCCTCGTCCCCGAGGTTCTCGTCCAGGTCGGCGAGCGCCTCGATCTCCGAGAGCGCCTCCTCGGCCTCCCGGCGGGCCGACTCCGGATCCGACGCGGCGTCCCCCGGAGACGGCTCCGTCCCGCCGAGGTCGTCCAGGTCGTCCGGAAGCGGATCGTCGTTGGACGGCGGAGCACTCATCGCGGCCACGCGAGCGGTTGACGGAGGGGGAAACGAATCTTCGTACGCCTGTGACTCAATCGTACACGCATCCTCCTGCTCAAATGTTACGCGCGCCCAACCGCCTCAATTCGCGCAGTGCCCCGGGCCGGCGAGCTGCGCGTCGATCCGGCCAGATGTGACGGAGATTGCTCCGGTCACCGTCCCCGGTCTCCCTTCGCATTGCTGCACCGCCGGACGACGCCTGAATTGCGTATTC
>JAZKTD010000297.1:0-4341 GCA_036625705.1 Salinivenus sp. | reverse complement strand
CCCTCGATGTCCATGGCGTCGCGCTGGACGAAGTGCTCCACCAGTCGCTTGAACTGCGCCGGGCATTCGCTATTTGGGCAGAAGTGGTCGGCCTCGTCGGGCAGGCGCACCAGCTCCGTCCCGCAGGCCGGGCACTCCTCCGGGAACGACCAGGGCTCCTCGTCCCCCGTTCGGGCGTCGGGGAGTGCGCGCACCACCTGGGGGATCACGTCTCCCGCTCGCTTTACGACCACCGTGTCCCCGACGCGAATGTCTCGGTCACGGATGTAGTCTTCGTTGTGGAGGGTGGCCTGCGACACCGTCACGCCCCCCACCTCGACGGGGTCCAGGACCGCTTCCGGATTGATCGCCCCCGTCCGGCCGACATTGACCTCGATGTCGGTCAGGGTGGTCGTCGCCTCGCGAGCCGGGAACTTGAAGGCCACCGCCCACCGCGGCGCGTCGGCGATCGTGCCGAGCTCCTCGCGGTAGTCGTGTCGGTCAATCTTGACCACGACCCCGTCGACTTCGTAGTCGAGGGAGTCGCGCCGCTCGACCCACCCTTCGCAAAAATCGAGGAGCGGCGCCAGCCGGTCGAACTGCTCGGTGTGGGCCTCCCGGGGAAGGCCGAGGCCGTCGAGCAGGTCGAGAACGTCGCTGTGCGAAGACGGATCATCGTCGCTGATCGGCCCGACGGCAAACGCGAAGAAGCTGAGCGGCCGCTGCGCGACGACCTGAGGATCGAGCTGCCGGAGGGTCCCCGCCGCGGCGTTCCGGGGATTTGCGAACGGCTGCTCGCCCGCCTCCACGAGTCGCTCGTTGAGGGCCTCAAACTCGCTTTTGCGCATGAACACCTCTCCCCGCACCTCGATGCGCTCGGGCGGCGGGCGGCCGTTTTCGCTCCCGGCGGGGATGCGGAGCGGAATCCGATGCACCGTCCGGATGTTGTGGGTGACGTCCTCGCCCACGGTGCCGTCCCCCCGGGTGGCCGCTACGCTCAGACGACCGTCCTCATAGGTTAGAGCCATCGCCACCCCGTCAATCTTGAGCTCCGCCACGAGCGCGGGCTCGACGGCCCCGTAGCGGTCGGACAGGCCCCGCTGGCAGCGCTCGTACCACTCGCGCAGTTCGGTGCGGTCGAAGGCATTCGACAGCGAGAGCAGCGGCTCGGGGTGCCTGTGCTTCTCAAAATCGTCAATCGGCTCCCCGCCCACCCGCTGCGTCGGCGAGTCCGGCGACTGAAGGGCCGGGAACGTGCGCTCCAGGGTCTGGAGGTGGCGGTAGAGCCGGTCGTACTCGACGTCCGCAATTAACGGATCGTCCTGCACGTAGTAGCGGTGGTCGTGTCCCCGCACCACCTCCCGCAGCCGCTCCACGAGCGACACGGCTTCTTCGCGGGACAGTGAATCCGGGTCAAGCCCGTCCAGGTCCTCCTGCAAATTGCGGGTCGCCTCCAACAGACTCATAGAGTGAAGCACTTGACAGGGTAACGCGACGGGGCCACAGGTGTGGGGGTGGCCCCCAGAAACGACACAGTGATCCGCAGGACCGACAGAATCAGTCGCCGGTCGTCACTGCGTGGGCGGTCCCACGGGAATGGTGTCGGGCGACACCGAAAGGGACGCGGGCGCGCCGCGGAGGGTATCGACAAACGACTGCAGTCCCGAGCGCGTGAGTTCGAGGCCATCAGTGGTGTCCTCGGGCTGCACCGGATACGGGTACCCTTCGACGAAGAGACGAACGTTGGGCAATTCGTTCTCGATGGTCACCCGCTCCTGAAACGGGAATACCTCCGCCTCTCCTTCCACGATCCAGTACGGCCGCCGAAGGTCCTCGTCCCGCTCGATGCGCAGGGCACTGACCGTGTCTGTCGCGAGCACGGTGAGATGGATCGTCGACCCCAGGCGGACGTCGGCCGGGGGGCGCTGCGGAGCCGTGGTCTCCGGGTCGGCGGGGCCGGCGGCCATCGTCGTGTCCGGCGGGCCCGTGGCCGCGGGCGGCGACTGCTCCGTCTCGTCGGAGGAGAAGTACGCGATCCCCAGGCCCACGAGGACCAACAACACCACGACGATGCCAGCGCCCGTCACGTAGTGCTGGGGAAGGTCGTTCAGCAGAGAGGTCCACCCGTTGGCTTCGGACCGGGAGGCCCCTGGCCCCGAACGGCTCGGCGCCCCGCCCGCCTGCACTGCCGATGGGGCGTCGCCGGACGGACCGTTTCCGAGTTCTGACGGTTCGCCGACGATTCCGCTCTGGCCCGCACCGAGGGTCGGTTCCTCCTCTCCCCCCGCCGGCGAAGATGCAGGGCGGCCCGCATCCGAGGATGATTCCTCGGCCTCCTCCTCCATCCAGGCAGGGCTGTCGTCCGTCGCGGACGGGTCGTCGGCCTCGTCCGGGTCCGTGGCCTCGGAGGACGTGGGCGGCGCATCCGTCGAATCGGATGCATCCGGAACGGGGTCGCTCGACTCCGACGTCGGGGAGGCGGCCTCGGGATCGTCCCCCGCTTCGTCGGGCGGTGGTGTGCTGTTCGCCGATGAGCTGTCCGGCGAAGAACGGTCCGACCGGTCCTCGCGGGTGGGCGGCGGGGAGTCTTCGACCGGAGAGTCTGGAAGGTTCGGTTCAGCCTCCGCAGGGGGATCTTCCCCCACCGCCCGCGGCGGGCCGACGATGCCACCACGTCCTTCCGGCCCCCCCGCCGTCGGGGCCTCAGGCGTGTTGGCCGGGTCTCTCGACTCGCGGGACGGGTCTCCGCCATTGGACGCCCCTGAAGGGGTGTCCTCGGAGGACGCGTCCGGCTCGGACCGATCCGTCAGGTACGTCGAGGCGAGCGCGTCTTCGTAGGTTCCCTCAAGGGCCGCGTCGAGGCATTCAAGGGCCATCTCCCGCTGAATATGAACCGCGTCCGCGTAGGCCTTCACGAAGGACCGAAGATACACCCGGTTGTAGGTCGGATGGTCGTACAGCCGGCCCGCCTCGAACGACTCGATGAGGGTCTCCGGGATCTGGGTCTCGTGGTGAATCTCCGAGACCGAAAGATCCCGTTCCTCTCGGATGTGCCGGAGATCCTCGGAGAAGCGCTTCCCGGCGGTGGAGGAAGACTCGTCAGCCATATCGGAGGCGGCAGGGGCAACACATGCAGCGGCAGGAACCGGTGGGCCTAAGTATAGGTGGGCGCTCTTGCCAACGCAACCGGTGCACCGAGGCAAAAGAACGAGGCAACTGCTCCCGCTGCGTGGACGCGACCGTTTCCCGCCCAGTGGCCCGCCGGCCGGGGGCACACACGAAAGCCGCCCCATCCGGGGATGGGCGGACGGCGGGGGTGGAATCAACGACGAGAGTCCTGGGTGTCGGGACAGCCGGATTCGAACCGGCGACCTCCGCTCCCCCAGAGCGGTGCGCTACCGGACTGCGCCATGTCCCGAAAAGTCTCCCCTTGTTATGTCGAGCAGATCGAGAGGTTCGGCGGCCGCGGGCCGTCGTTCCGCGTCTCGACTGAGTTCGTAGAAAATCTACGAGCGGAGGACACGCCCGCGGCTCACAACGTCCCCGAAAGAGTCTCTGCGTGATGAGATCGGGCCCACTCGCGGGGGGCTCGACCTCTCCGACCTTCTGCGTCTCATAGCTGATCCCGAAGGTCAACGAGAAAGGCACGGAGGTCCTCGAGGGCGTCCGCCCGCTCCTTTCGGGCCGCGCCGCGGGCGATTGCCTGCCGCGCCCCCTCAATCGTATACTTCTCTTCTTTGAGAAGGTACCGGATCCGCTCGACGACGGCGACGTCGTCCTCCGTGTAGACGCGACGGCCCGCCCGGTTCTTCCGTGGGCTCAGCACCTCGAACTCCTGCTCCCAGTACCGGAGGACGTGGGGCTCGTGGCCCACCCGGTCGCTCACCTCACCGATTGAGTAGTACAGCTTCTCCATGGAGCGCAGCGTGTAATTACGGAAACACCGAGGCGGTGGACGCAGGACCGGAAGGGGACGCGATACTATGCCCCGACCATTTCAAACGTCGAACCAACGACAGGATCCTTCTCCACCTCAATCCGGACCGGGAAGGCTTCTTTGAGCCGCGGCAGGTGGGTAATGACCAGAATTTTGGCAAAGTCCTGCCGGATTTCCTGGATCGCCTCGACGAGGCGTTCGATTCCCTCCTCGTCCTGCGTGCCGAAGCCCTCGTCGATGACGAGGGTCCGAACCCGCACCCCACTCCGTTCGGCCAGGAGCTGAGCGAGAGCCACGCGAAGCGCGAAGTTGACCCGAAAACTCTCTCCCCCGGAGTAGGTCTCGTAGGGTCGCGCGACGCCCTGTTCGTCGGTGATGATGATGTCGAGCGTTTCTTTGGTGCCGCCGCTCTTCTTTTCCTTGAG
>JAZKTD010000021.1:0-23221 GCA_036625705.1 Salinivenus sp. | reverse complement strand
CTCGGCCTCGCCGCGGTCGTGGTCCTGCTCGCAGTCCTCCGCCTGCCCGCCTTTCTCGGGCTTACGCTCGCGACCCTCGTGGTGGGGATCGCCACGCCCGAGGTGCCCTTCGCCGAGGTGCCCGCCGAGATGGCCACGGCGTTCGGCGACGTCATGCAGGCGGTGGGCATCCCGATCCTCATGGCGGCGATCATCGGGAAGAGCCTGATGGACAGCGGGGCGGCCGAGCGCATCGTGCGCGCCTTCCTGGCCCAGACCGGCGACGAGCGCTCCGAGGTGGCCCTGCTCGGGAGCAGCTACGTGCTGTCCATCCCCGTCTTCGTGGATAACGTGTTCTACCTGCTCGCCCCGCTGGGCCGGTCGATGTACGCCCGCACCGGCACCAAGTACCCGCTCTACGTGACCGTCCTCTCGGCGGGGGCCCTCGCCACGCACATGCTGGTGCCGCCCACGCCGGGCCCGCTCGCGATGGCCGAGACGCTGGACGTGGACCTCGGGCTCGCGATTCTCGTGGGGGCGGCCATCGCCCTGCCGATGTCGGCGGTCGCCGGGCTCGTCTACGGCCACTGGCTCGACCGGCGCCTCTCGATCCCGCTCCGCGAGGCGATGGGCTCGACGGCGTCGACCCTCGAGGCGAAGGCGACCACGTCGCTCGAGGACCTGCCGGGCCTCGGCGAGGCGCTCGTGCCCATCCTGCTGCCGGTGGGGCTGATCGGGGCGAGCACCGTCACCGACGCGCTCGGCGTCGAGGCGGGGCGCCTCGCGGCGACGACGGGATTTCTCGGCGAGCCGTCGGTGGCGCTCACGGCGGCCGCCCTCGGGGCCATGGCGACCTACTACCGGACGAGCGGCCTCGGCCCCGCCGCCTTCCGCGACGCCCTCACCGACGCCCTCAAGAGCGGCGGCAACATCATCGCGATCACCGCGGCGGGCGGCGCGTTCGGCGCCCTGCTCGGGACGGCCGGGGTGGGGGAGTACCTCGCCGGGGGGCTCTCGGAGGCGGGCATTCCGCTTCTGGTCACCGGCTGGCTGGTCGCCGGCGTCATCCGCATCGCGCAGGGCTCCGGCACGGTCGCCCTCCTCACGGGGGCCTCGATGATGGCGCCGCTCACGGGCGGCCTCGAGGTGCACCCCGTCTACATGATGATGGCGGTCGGGACCGGGGGGCTCCTCTTCTCCTGGTACAACGACAGCGGGTTCTGGATCGTGAGCGAGGTGGCGGGCCTCACGCAGGGGGAGACGCTCCAGACGTGGTCGGCCGCCAACACGGTGATGGCCCTCACGGGGCTGGGGCTCGTGCTCCTGCTGTCGACGCTGCTTCCGCTCACGTAGCGGCGGCGTCCGTGGGAGGGGGGGCGTCGGACGGCGACGCGGTGGCCGCGCGGCCGAGCACCGGTCCGGCCCCCAGCGCGACGAGGCCCGCCAGGGCGGCCACCACGCCCATGGCCCACGACAGGCTAAGGGTGTCGGCCACGACGCCCAGCAGGGGCGGGCCGGTAAAGAGGCCGACGTAGCCGGCCGAGGCCACCGCGGCGATGTTGGTGCCGGGGGCGAGGCCGGGCGTGCGGGCCGCGGCCCGGAAGAGGACCGGCACCAGCACGGCAAACCCGAGCCCCTGGACGAAGAAGGCGGCGATGCCGGCCGCCGGATGGGCCAGGAGCACCCCGCCGCCCAGGCCGAGGGCCGCGCCGGCGGCCCCGGTCTGCACGACCCGGCGCGTCGCGAACCGATCGAGGAGGCGGTCGCCGTGGAGGCGCCCCAGGGCCATCGCCCCCGAGAAGGCCGCGTACCCGAGGCCGGCGACCCCCGCGCTCGCCCCGAGCCCCGTGCGCAGGTAGACGGCGCTCCAGTTCGAGACGGCCCCCTCTGCCAGCAGCACGCAGAAGAGCAGCGCCGCCAGGCCGGCCAGGGCGGGCGGCGGCACCGCGAAGACGGGCCCGGGCTGCCGCCGTGTGGGTCCCCCGACGAGCGCGCCGCGATGGAGGAGCATCACCGCCGCGGCCCCCACCACGAGGAGCGCGAAGTGCCAGCCGAAGGGCAGCGACAGGGCGGCGGCCCCGCTCCCGACGCCGGCCCCCACCATGCCCCCGACGCTGAAGAACCCGTGGCAGGTGGAGAGGATCGAGACGTCGCGGCCCTCCTCCACGGCGTTGGCGCGGGCGTTCATGGCCACGTTGAGCGTGCCGTTGAAGGCCCCGGCGGCGACGAGTACCCCGGCCAGCGGCAGTGCGCTCGTCGCCAGCGGAAGGAACAGGAACGGCACCCCCTGCACCAGCCCCGCTGCGAAGGTGACCGGGCCGGCCCCCCACCGCGGCACCAGCCAGCCGGTGAGGGGCATCACGGCCAGGGTGCCCAGCGGCATGCCGAGCAGGACGAGCCCGAGCGCCGCCTCCGAGAGGCCGAGGGCCGCCTGCACCTCCGGGATGCGGGCGAACCAGCTCCCGATGAAGAGGCTCACCAGCGAGAAGGTGAGCGCGACGGCCCGGCTCGGCCGGTGCGTCCAGACGAGGCGAAGAGACCGGATCATAGAAGGCGGGGGCCGTCGCGGACCTGGGGGGAGCGCCGAGGCCGCGAGAAACGAAGGAGCGACGAGCGGATCGGTGTCGCCGGGGAGGAACGACGAAAGAAAAGGCCGGGCCCGGCGGGAGATTCAGAGGCGGGCGTCGAATTCACCAAAACTCCCGCCCCCTTCCACGCACGGAACGAGGTCGTGTCGTTCATTACCAGCGTTCTCGTTTTCCTCTCGCCCGCTCCTTCCATGTCCGCTCTCTCGTCGCTCATCATCACCGAAGAAGGCGAGGCCATCGGTACGCTCCGCGCCTTCGCCCACGACCTGAACCTCACAGTCGCGGCGCTCCTCGACGTCCTCGAGACCGAGGCCCGCGACTGCGTGATCTTCCGCGCGGGGTCGACGCCCGATCGCCTGCTCATCCTCGACGCGTGTGGGCTTTCGGCGCTCGCGTCGGCGTCGGGGCGTCCGCGGTAGGACCCGTTAGCTGCCCGCGACGCGGCCGCCCGCCACGAAGAAGTCGTCCTGCCGCCACGCGCAGTCCACGTCCGTGAACCCGGCCCGCTCCATGGCCTTGAGCTGTGTGTAGAGCGGCAGGGTGCCGACGTGATCGCCCACGATGCAATGCCCGCCCGGCCGCAGCGGCTCCTGGACGCTCCGGAAGAGGAGCTCGTACCGGGACTCGGCCTCGGCCCGATCGACGTCGTGCCCCACGAGGGCGTGGAGGGCGAGGGAGGCGACCACTACGTCGTAGGGGCCGCCGGGAAGGGGCTCGCCGTTGGTCGGCACGCTCACGCGCAGCGGCTCGACGTTGCGCGTCATGCGCTCGACCTTCTCGTGGGCAATGGAGAGGAGGTCGGGGTCCTCGTCGAGCAGCGTGAGCTGGATCTGCGGGTAGGCGTCCAGCACCGTCGCGGCGGCGTTGCCCGTCCCGCAGGCCAGGTCGCACACCGCCGTGCCGGGGGGGAGGGGCGGGAGCGCCATCGCCAGCTCCTCCAGCATGGGCAGGGCCTGAGGCATGCGCCGCTCCAGGTGAATGTCGTACCAGCGGCCGTCGTCCCAGTGCCCGCCGTCGCGGCCGAGATTCGAGGTCCAGCTTGGAAGCGAATCGTCCATACAGTCCCGAGAGTCGTGAGAATCGGCAGTGCACGCTACCCAACTGAAGAGGTGGTGTGCGGAGCGGTTCCAGGGAGAGTGGGGGCGCTCCGCCGCTGGCCCGGCAGACGGTGCTGCCGCCGCCGCTCGCCGCCGGCCGGCAGGGACCGGTCGTCATAACGCAGCGCCTCAACGCGGAGGAAGCCCTCCGTTTCTAGCGTTCTGCACCCGATCTTGACAAAAATCCGCCACACAGTTCCCCCCCGAGAACACGTGGAGCCCCCCCCCGTTCTAGAGACGCATAACAGCACTCTGGTGCCCCACTCTTTTGGGTGGGAGACACCGGAGTTCATCGAACAGGAAAAGGATAAAGACTACCTGGAATCATGGTGCAAGGAATCGTTAAGTGGTTTAGTCCCGCGAAGGGATACGGATTCGCCGAACCCGATGAGGGAGAAGACGACGTTTTTCTCCACCACAGCGAGGTCCCCGACGAGGACCTGGAAGAAGGTGATCGGGTCGAATTTGAAATCGAAGAGACCGACAAGGGGTTGAGCGCGATCGACGTTGAGCGCGTGGCCGAGCGTCAGTGGTAAACTGACGCTGTGGACGGTCCCCGTCGGGTGCGCTTGGGACCGTATCCCCAATGTTGAGGCGTCGACGAACCCGAGCCGAGTCTGGCGGAGGTCGCCCGAACCGGTGGCGCACCCATTCGGGTTGGCCCTTCCTCACACCTTGTGTGGGGCCGCGCAGGCTCGGCTCGCCGACGCCCCGTTCCAGAGACTTGTCCCCACAAGTTTCCCGCACCTCGTCTCCGTTCTTCGGACCGACGGTTGTGCCCGGGACTCCGCGGGATGATGCTCTCCACGGACGGCGTTTACTGACCGTGTTTGTCGTACTGTACGTCGGATCGATCCCACGGACGTGGGGTCGGCCGGCGTTTTTCTTTTGTCCTTTGTTGCCGACTTTTGTACCAAGAAGACGGCAACGGTCGCTTCTTTTGCGCGCGAGTCTCCTCAACAGACTGTCCCCGTTGATATGATCACGGCCTGGTCCGAATGCTTCGTCGGCTCTTCCGATTCGACCGGCAGCCTGTGGCGTCGAGAATGGATGCTCGCCGCGCTCCTCGGCATTCTCGTCGGGGCGTACGGGGGCGACGCCGCCGTTGCGCAGGAGCGGCCGGTGCCCCAGGGGGCGTCGGTGGAGCTGGTGGCCGACGGCTTCGAGTTCACGGAAGGGCCGGTGTGGCACGACGGCGCCCTGTTGTTTTCGGACATTCCGGCCAACACGGTCTACCGCTGGACGCCGGACGGGGGGACGGAGGTCTTCATGGAGCCCTCGGGCCACGCCAACGGCCTGGCCGTCGACAGCTCGGGCGGGGTCCTTCTCGCGCAGCACGACGGGGCGGTTGCCCATCGAGGGGCGGACGGGTCGACCACCATGCTCGCCGAGGCCTACGGCGGCCGGCGCCTGAACAGTCCCAATGACCTCACCGTCGCCGCCGACGGGACGATTTACTTCACCGACCCGCCCTACGGCGTCGACGAGGAGAACCGGGAGCTCAGCTTCTCGGGGGTCTATCGGCTCTCGCCGGGCGGGAACCTGACGCTTCTGACCAAGGAGTTTTCACGGCCGAACGGCATCGTTCTCTCCCCCGACGAGTCGACGCTTTACGTCAATGACTCGGAGCAGACCGTCATCCGGGCCTACGACCTCACGGAGGGCGGCGGGATCGAGAACGGGCGCCGATTTGCCGCCCCCACCGACCCCGAGGCCGAGGGCTCGACCGACGGCATGAAGGTCGACCGGAACGGCAACCTCTACACGACGGGCCCCGGTGGCATCTGGGTGTACGCGCCGGACGGCACGCAGCTCGCCCGGATTGCCGTGCCGAAAGCGCCGACGAACGTCGCGTTCGGCGGGCCCGACCGGACGACTCTCTACATCACCGCCCGGCCGCACGTGTACCGCGTCCCGGTCAACGTGCCGGGCTCGAGGTAGTGGGGGTGCACAACAGGGTTGACGGATCTCGCAGACGCCGCAACGGGGGTGCCCTCGAATTTGACAGAGTTGTGCAAGGTCCGTAGCACGCCCCACACGCCCGACGTTTTCTCACAACCCCCTCCGATCCAGTCATGTCCATTCTTGTCGTTGGAGGAACCGGCACCATCGGATCCGCCGTTGTCGAGGCGCTGGGCGACCGCGAGGTCGTCGTGGCCGGTCACACGAGCGGCGAGGTGCAGGTCGACCTCGCGGACCCGTCCTCGATCGACCGGCTCTACGAGACGGTGGGACCGGTCGACGCCGTCCTCTCCTGCGCCGGGGAGGCCGCCTTCGGGGGGCTGACCGAGCTCACCGACGAGGAGTTTGAAATGAGCCTCTCGAACAAGCTCATGGGGCAGGTGACCCTCGTCCGGCGGGGCCTCGACGCGATCGGCGATGACGGCGTCTTTACCCTCACGAGCGGGGTCCTCAGCCAGGAGCCCATGGAGGGAAGCGCCGCCATCAGTCTCGTGAACGCCGGCCTGGAGGGGTTCGTGCGGGCGGCGGCCCTGGAAATGCCCCGAGACGTTCGGGTGAATGCCGTGAGTCCGCCCTGGGTCGAGGAGACGCTCGACGCGATGGGGGCCGACTACGCGCCGAGCCTGCCGGCGGAAGCCGTCGCGAAGGCGTACCTCGCGAGCCTGAACGGGACCCAGAACGGCGCGGTCATCGACGCGCGCGACGTCGCGGAATAGGGCCCGCCCCGGCACTCTGATGGGCTCGTCCGTGGGGGCGGCCCGTCCCGGCTCGCCGAGCGAGGAAGCGCCCGGATGGATACCAACGGCGCCGCCGTGCAGAAACTACTGCCCATCTGCTTCGGCGTGGCGAAGAACGGAGCGCCGTCCGACCCGTCGCTTCACTCAAGGCACTCCTATCCGGGCGGCAGAAGCGAGCGACGGAGGCGCACGGACCCTCTCCGTTCCGACGGTGCCCGGAAGGAGAGGGCGAATGGGCGTGTGGGAGTATAGAAGGGGGCATCCCGCTCCGCTGCGTCCTCGCGTCGGTACGTGGACGCCAAAATGCGATCGCCGTGGTGCTTCACCCTGGTGCTCGACACTCGGTAGCACATCATCTCTTCCCTCGGCCGCCGGTTCAGGGGGCCCGTCGGGGCGTCCGCCTCCGTGTACCGGGACGCCCATGTCTCGCCCAATTCAGCCCGTCGTCGCATCCCCGAATGGGTCCTTTCTAAACGGTCGTAACGTGTGATTTTGTAATAAAAGTCTCAAGGTTTCGTTTCTACCTACAAGGGGTCGGGCGTGCCGTCGCGGCCCAGTTGGAAAATCGATAAACGGCTTCCGTCGCGTCGATCCGACGGGCGGGGGCGGTGTTCTCCGCCTTCAGCGCCGTGTCCCGCCGGTGAAGGCCGGCCGTGGCGGCGTCGCGGTGGACTGTTTTTGGGACATACGTAATTTCCCGCATTGATCTTGTGCCGTTGAAAGATGGGATCAACGGCGGTCCCCGGGCACCTGCTGGTGTCCGTCTGAGCAGACCCATCGTAGACGCAGTATGAACTCATCGTTTGGGGGTGGGGGAGGCACGGAAGACGAGAACGGCTTTCAGAACGGCCCGTCGGGCGGCCCCGCCGTGCTGGTGATCGAGCGGACGGAGGCGACGCGCGGGCTGATGGCGCAGGCCCTCCGGCCCGACTACCGGGTCGATGCGGTCGCTACGTACGACCAGGCCCGGCGTCGCGCCGAGGGAACGCGCTACAACGGCATCGTCCTGAGCGTGTACCGGCAAGACGTCGAGGCCGGGGTTGAGCTGATGAAGGACCTTCGGGCCTCCGCGCCCCCCGAAGAGGTGGCTGTCATTCTCGTGGGGCGCTCCTCGTTCGATCGCGACCCCTCGTCTCTCCTCGACGCCGGGTTCGACGACGTGATGCGGATGCCGTTCGCCAAGTCCACCCTTCTCGACGTCGTGGGCCGTCACGTGTTTGTGGAGTAGAGGTGCCCCCACCGGTCGTCCGGAACGCGGAGTGTGATCGGGTGTGCCGCTTTTTCGGGCAGGGTTCTCAAGAGGGACCGTCCAACCCGTAGCCGGCGGGGGCGTATGAGCCGGGCACTTCGTCCGATCCCCCGTGCACTGCATTCGCTCATGGTCTCGCCCGACGGCCCGGGCCGCGCGTCCACGACGGACGACGCGGTCCCCACAACGCCCTACCGGCACCCCGATCTGTGGCTTCTGTTCGCGGTGACGCTGGTGGCGGTGGGCAACGTCTCGAGCGTGGCCCCGGCCTTTCCGCGGGTGGTCGACGTCTTCGGCGTCTCGCGGGTACAGGTGGGGTGGATCGTGACGGCCTATTCGCTGCCGGGCATCCTGAGCGCACCGCTCGCGGGCGTCCTGGCCGACCGGTACGGGCGGAAGCAGGTGCTGGTGCCCACGCTGGTGGCGTTCGGGCTGGCGGGGGGCGCCTGCGCCCTGGCCCGGTCCTTTCCGACGCTGCTCGCGCTGCGGGCCCTCCAGGGCACCGCCGCGGCGCCGCTCGTGGGGCTCGCCGTCACCGTGATTGGGGACCGCTACGACGGCTCCGCGCGGACCGCGGCCATCGGCTACAACGCGACGGCGCTCAACGTGGGCACCGCCGCCTACCCGGCCGTCGGCGGGGCGCTGGCGGCCCTCGCGTGGTTCTGGCCGTTCGCCCTGCCGCTGCTCGCGCTGCCGGTGGCCGGGGCGGTGGCGTGGCGGCTGGAGCCCCCGCCCATCGCCCGGGCGCAGACGCTGGCCGACTACCTCGCGGTGGCGCGTCGCCGCCTGACGGACCGGGAGGTGCTGGGGGTGCTCGCAATCAACTTCGGGGTGTACGTGCTCCTGTTTGGGGCCTTCCTCACGTACGTGCCGGAGCTGCTCGACGCGCGTTTCGGATCGCCGCCGGCGGTGGCGGGGATGGTGCTGGCCCTCGCCTCGGTGTCGAGCGGCCTCACGGCGACGCAGCTCGGCCGCCTCAGCACGGTCGTCCCCAAGCGGCGGCTCGTCCAGGGCTCGATGCTCATCAACGCCGGGGCGCTGGTGGCCCTCCCGTGGGCGCCGGCGCCCTGGGCGGTGGGGGCCGCGTCGCTTGTCTCCGGCGTGGCGCAGGGCCTCAACCAGCCGGCCCTCCAGACGCGTCTCACCGAGCTGGCGTCCGACGCCTCGCGGGGCGTGATCCTGTCGCTCAACGGCATGGTGCTGCGCCTCGGGCAGGCCGTGGGGCCGCTGCTGCTGGGCGGGGCCCTGGCGCTCGGGGGGCTCGACGCCGTGTTTGTGGCCGCCAGTGGGATTGCCCTTCTGGTGGGAGGGGGGGCCGTCTGGGTGCTTCGCCCGGAGCCGTGAGCGGGCGGACCCCTCGGCCCCGTCGTCTCGGAGAGGCGCCCGGGCCTCTCCGGGGTCGTTGCAGCCGCCCGGTCGCTTTCCTACGTTCCGGTACGTCCGACTCTAGACACGAACCTGCTCGACCGATGCGTACCGGACCCCGTTTGCTGGTGGGCCTCATGGCCGGTCTGCTCCTCGTAGGGGCGCTGCCCACCGCGGGGGCCGACGGTCGCCCGGCCGAGCCGGCGCCGCCTCCGGTCGAGGTCCGTCCGCAGGAGGCCCCCGCCCCGGACACGACCGCCGACGCCTCCCAGGGGGGGACCCTCCAGGAGGTGGGCCTGACGGCGCGCAACCTCGGGCTGCGGGTCCTGGGGGCGATCCTCGTCCTGGTGCTCACCTTCTTCCTGATCAAGGGGGTGGCCTACGTGCTCGACACCCTCGCGGAGCGCAACGCGGAGCGGCGCCTGCTCTACAAGCGAGTGGTCCCGATCGCCCGGGTGCTGCTGTGGGGCCTCGGGCTCTACGTGGTCCTCCGCGGCATCTTCGGCATTGGCGCGCAGGGCCTCTTCGCCGCCGCGGCCGCCATCGGCGTCGCCGTCGGGTTTGCGGCCCAGGACCTCCTCAAAAACATCTTCGGGGGGCTCGTCATCCTGTTCGACCAGTCCTTCCAGGTGGGCGACAAGATCGAGGTGGGCGGCACCTACGGTGAGGTCACGTCCATCGGCCTGCGCTCCACCCGCATCGTAACACCGGACGACAACCTCGTGACCGTGCCCAACGCGCAGGTCGCCGACGATCAGGTGTCGAACGCAAACGCCGGGGAGCTGACCTGCCAGGTGGCGACGGATCTGTACCTGCCGGGCGACGTGGACGAGGGACGGGCCCGCGAGATTGCCTACCAGGCGGCCGTCAGCTCCGGCTACGTCTACCTCGAAAAGCCGGTCGTGGTGCTGGTGAAGGACGAGTACGACGACGGCCACCTCGTGCACCTGAAGGTGAAAGCCTACGTCATCGACACGCGCTACGAACCTCTGCTGGCGAGCGACGTCACCGAGCGGGCCCGCCGGGCGTACCGGGAGGAGGGCCTGCTGCCTCCGGATGCACGGTGGACCATCGAACAGCCCCCGTCGACGGCCGCCCGTCCGCCGGCGTCCGCCCCGGAGGCGTAGGGCCGGGCGCGCCGCGCCCGGGATGGCCGTCGTCCCGCCCGTTTCCGCTGATCTATACGCCATGGCCGATTCCCCCACCCCACCGACCCCGACGGTCGAGGAGGCCCTCGAGGCCGTCGGGCAGACCCTCCGGTCCCAGCACGCGGCGTACCTCGACGCGCTCCGGACCGACGGCCTGGCGCCCCTGCAGGAGACGCTCGACCAGGCCGCGGCGGCCCACGAGGACGACCGGGCCGCCCTGCCAGACGGGGCATCGCCGTCGCGACACGCGCTGTGGACGGCCGTCCGGCGGTATCGGCGGTCCACGATGGCGTCGGTGTGGCGGCCCCTGCGCGAACGCCTGGAGGAGCTGGACCTGGGCACGCTGCTTCGCGATCAGGGGACGGCCCTGATCGACGCCCGTCCCGCGCTGGCCGACGCGGTGCCGGACACCATCACGCGGCCGGAGCCGGAGGGCCTCTACGCCCCGGCGGACCGCGACGGCCCCCTGCGGCGGACCGGAAAGGCCCTCGTGCGGGCCTGGCGCCGGGGGCAGGCGCTTCTGGGGGCGCGCGACGCGGTCGAGCAGACGGTACCGATGGCGGCGCTGGTGGCCCGCCACGCCGAGGCCCGCCTGCCCGAGGCGCAGGCCTCGGCCCTCGACGCGGCGGAGCAGACGTTCGTCCGGTGGACGGCCCGCCTCGAACGAACGGCCGCGGCGTGGACCCACCGCCTCCTCGAGCTCGAGCGGATGCTCGACCGGCCCGCATTCCACGAGGTCGACGCGCCGCCGCCCGTCGTCGACGCCCCGGAGGCGGACCCGACGAGCGGCGTGATGGTCCCGGACCTCGACGCCGTCCACGACGAGGTGCAGGCCCAGGCCGCGGCCCTCCACGAGTGCCTGGAGGCGGGGGGTGCCCTGCACCTCGACGACGTCGAGGAGGCCCTTCGGGACGCGTCGCAGGCCACCGTGGAGCGGCTGCGGCGGGCCGCCGACGAGGCCGGCACCGTCCTGCAGAAGGGACGTCCCGGGCTGTCGCGGACCGCCCAGTCCGGCCGGACGCGCCGCCAAGCGCGCCTCGACCGGTGGCCCGACTGGGTCGACGAGGCCATCCAGCGCCTGTCGTTCCTGGACGCCCTGGTCTCGATCCGAGACGAGCTCGTGGGCCAGCACCGGTCGCTGGTCGACGACGTGGTCGCGGCCGGGCTGGCCCCGGTCCGCTCCGCCGGCCGCGCCACCGCCGAGGGGCTGACGAGCCTCCGCGACGAGATCGATGCGCTGCTGGCGCCGCCCGACGCCGAGGCGGCGCCCCTCGCGGAGGCCCTCGAGGACTGCGCCGCGGACGGACAGTCCCTGCTCCGGGAGCGCCTCCTAACGCCGCTGCGGGAGCTTTCCCCGCGCCGCGCAATCCAGGCGGTGACGGAGGCGCACCGGGAGGCCGTGGTGGCGGTCGTGGGGGATCAGCCGGACGGGTTCGTGCTGCACGCCCTCCCGGACCCGGAAGAGGAGGTGGCGCCGGGGGAGGCCCACACCCTTCAGTGGCGCGACGGCTGCCGGGAGGTGCTCGACGAGCTGCTCTTCGACGCGTGGAGGGCGGCGACCAAGCCCCTGACGGCACAGGCAGAAGAGCGGACCGAGCAGGCGGCCGAGGTGCGGGCCGTCGTGGAGTTTAACCTCGACGCGGCCGTCCAGGCGCTCCGGGAGCAGGAACAGGCGATCCCGGAGGGCGGCGGGGAGGCGTCGGCCCTCGAAAATGCGCGGGCGCTCGCCTTTGAGGGGCTCGACCGGGCCGTCGAGCTTCTCGGGGAGGAGGGCGAGGGGCTCGACCGGGCGGCGAGCACCATGCAGGAGGAGGCCTGGCGCGCGACGACCACGGCCTGGACGGACCTCCACAACCGGGCCCGGGCCGCCGGGCAGCCGCACGTGCACGTCCTTCGTCTGCAGGGGCGGCTCGCACGGGGCGCCCGCTGGCTGGCCGTCGAGGCCGAGCGGCGCGTCCGGGGGGCCTCGACCCAGCTCCGCCGCACGCTCCACCGCATTCAACGGCAGGGACGGCGGCTCGTACGCCTGGGGCACGCCGCCGTGGGCACGACGTCGGTCGACGAGGCCGCCCTCCGCCAGGCCGTCGACGCACTCGCGACGGTCGACGGGGTGCTGGCCGACCTGCCCCTGGTCTACCGGCGTCTCTTTTCCTTCCGGCCGCTCCGGAGCGAGGACCTGCTCGTGGGGCGCGAGACGGATCGGGCCGCCGTGGAGCGGCACGCCGAGCGGTGGCGACAGGGGGGGGCCAGCCCGCTCGTACTGACCGGCCCCGCCGGCAGCGGCCGGACGAGCCTGCTCAACGCCCTGCGCACGACCGCCTTTCAGTCGGCACAGCACCACGCCCTTGAGCTCACGGAGCGCGTCGCCACCGAGGCGGCCTTCACGAAGAAGCTGGCCCGGGCCCTGGACCTGCCGCACGACCCCGACGCCGACCGCACCCTCGAGGCCCTTTCGGAGCGGATTCGATCCCTGCCGGAGTCGGATCGACTGCGCGTCTGCACGATCGAGCAGTTCGAGCACGTCTTCCAGCGATGCGTCGGGGGCACGACGCTCGGGGCCCGCATCCTGAATCTGCTGTCGGAAACGGACGCGCAGGTGCTGTGGATCGTCACGACGTCGGAGGCGGCCTGGCAGTTCGTCGAGGCCAGTGAGCCGGCCGCGGCCCGCCTGACGACCCGACACGCCCTCGACCCGCTCGACCGGGACGAGCTGGAGGAGCTGATCCTGACACGCCAGCGCCGGAGTGGGCGTCCGCTCTCGTTCGAGCTGCCCGACGAGTCGACCCACCCGATCCTCGCCCGTCGGCTGCGCTCGACCGACGACGAGGACCGTCGGCAGGCCCTCCTGCGAGCAGAGTACTTCGACCGCCTGCACGAGGTCTGTGGGTCGAACGTGACGCTCGCGCTCTTTTACTGGTTTCGCTCCGTTCACCTCGACGAGGACGACGGCGGCCTGCGGGTGCGGCCGCTCGAACCGATCTCCTTCGAGGTGCTCGACACACTGCCGATGCCCCACGCCTTTGCCCTGAAGGCCCTGCTCGAACACGCCACGCTCACCGTGGAGGAGCTGGCCGACGTGACGGGGGTGCCCCCCGCCACGAGCCGGGCCCTGCTCGAAGCGCTGGGGAACGCCCTTCTCATCGCGCCCGCCGAGCGGGTGGAAGGCCCGGGCGCGTTCCAGTTTACTTCGGTCGACCGGACGACCCGCTACCGAATTCGGCCGCTGCTGGTGCAGCCGGTCATCCGGTTCCTCCGCGGCCGCAACGTCGTGCACTGAAGAGCGGGCCGCGTCGGGAGAGACTTCCGCCGCGGGACGGCTGTAACGATTTCGAGAGGAGCCGTCGAGGAGCGAGTCTCGTTCGCCGCGCGGCCATTGTCCTGTACGTGCTGGCTTTTCACTGCTCCCTGCTGTCTCATGCGGCTCCTCGCGCTCGCGCTGTCGTCCCTCGCGGTCCTGGGCGTCGGCCTGGGGCTGTCGGCGCCCGACGTGCTCCGCGTCGGGGCCTTTTCGGAGCAGGATCCCGGGCAGAAGCACCCGGACGGGTGGGACCCCATCTCCTTCTCCGACATCGAGACGAAGACCACCTACGACCTCGTGCGGTCCGACAGCGGAACCGTCGTCCGCGCCCGGAGCGACGGCGGGGCCGCGGGGCTCGCCACCGAGCGCCGAATCGACCTCACGGAGTACCCGATCCTGGAGTGGCGCTGGAAGGTCGACGGCGTGGTCGAGGACGGGGACGCCCGCACGAAGGAGGGCGACGACTACGCGGCGCGCCTCTACGTGACGTTCGACTACGACGACCTCGGGTTCGGCGATCGGGTCAAGCTCACCGCCCTGCGGGCCCTCGGCTACGACGAGATCCCGACGCGGGCGCTCAACTATGTCTGGGCCAATCGCGTCGACCGCTACACCACCCTGGAGAATGCCTACACCGACTGGGTCGTGATGGTGGCCGTCCGCAGCGGGACGGAGCACGCCGGAGGGTGGGTCACCGAGCGCCGCAACGTGCTGGCGGACTACCGGGCCGCGTTCGGGGGCGACCCCCCGCCGGTAAACGGCGTGGCCCTCATGACCGATACCGACAACACCGACGGCGAGGCGACGGCCTACTACGGCGACATTCTGTTCCGGAGGGCGGACACGGCGTCCACAGCGCCCGCGCGGTGACGGGGCGGGCCCCTCGTTAACAGGAAGCTCAAAGTCTCCCTGTAACGTCGACGGGACAAAGCGGCCCCAAGCATCGTGTCATAGCCCCTGCCGTTGACGCAGAGCCCTCGGGCCGAGGGCCCCGGCGCCTTCCGCTTTTCGTTCCGATTCCCCCCGCCATCGACACGACCGGCTCCCATACCGCCGTCCTGTTCTTCAGTCACCACCCGGAGCGGGAGTGGCAGAACAAGCAGTTCGTGCGGCGGGACTACGCGAAGCACCGCCGCGTGGCCGACGCGCTTTACCAGCACGCGCGGCGGGCGGTGCACGACAGCGGGCTCCCGGTCCTCGAGGCCACCGACGAGCGGCAGCGCGGCCGCGGCTTCGGCACCCGCTTCGCCAACGCCGTGGCCGACGCTTTTGCGCAGGGGTACGAGCACGTGATCGCCGTGGGGAGCGACTGCCCGCGCCTCCACGAGGTCGACTGGGCGGCGGTGGCCGAGCGCCTCGAGGCCGGCACGCCCGTGCTGGGCCCGACCGCCGGCCGGGACGGGGCCTACCTGATCGGGCTCAGCCGCGAGCAGTTTGAGCGCGACGCGTTCGAGGCGCTTCCGTGGACCACGCCCGCCCTCCTCTCGGCGCTCGCCCGGCACCTCGAGGTGCAGGCCGGCACGGCCCCCGCCCACCTCGCCGTCCGCGACGACGTGAACGGGCATCGGGACCTCCTCGCCCTGGTGCATCGGCGGGCGTCCGCCCCGACGGCCCTCCGCGACCAACTCCGAGACGCCCTGGGGCCAACCCCCGAGCAGACGCTCGCCCGGCCCGCCCGGGCGCCCCATCATCCGCGTCTGCGCCGACGCTCCCGCGCCCCCCCGTCCCCCGAGCCCACCGGGACGACTGGCTGAATGCGCGACGGGCCCCGGGACGGTTCCCGGCCCGTTCGCCCAGTCGCCCGCGCCGTGCCGTCTCCGTCGTGCTCGTTCGACCCGTCCCCGGCCGCGGCCGCCCCACCGTGCGGTTTGCGTCGGCGTCCTCTCCGCCGCCCCTCATCCATCGCGGCGGCCCGACCGGCCCGTGGGACCCCAACCGTGCTTCGCTATGACTCATCTGTACGATCTTGTCCCTTCTCGCACATTCTCTTTCGTGTTCCTTTTCGTCGGCCTCCTGGGCGCGGGGATCGTGGCGCCGCCGGCGCACGGCCAGGCCGCCCTCGAGGTCCACGCCGTCAACGTCGAGGCCAACGAGACGGCCTCGGACGTCACGATCCACCTCGAGAACGAGGACATCGGCGTCTCCGCCGAGCGGACCACCGGCGAGCGCGGCCGCGTCGAGTGGCGGGGCCTCTCCACCGCCGGCCGGTACACCGTCTTCGTCGAGGAGAACGACCGGTTCTACGCCGCCCGGGCCGGCGGCATTGAGCTCCGCTCGAACGCGACGCGCAGCGTGACGCTGCTGCTGACCCCCATCGCCGAGGTGCAGCTCGAGGAGGTGGTGGTCGAGGGCCGCCGGGGCGTCGCCGAGGTGAATCGCGTCAACGCGGAGGTGTCTTCCAGCCTGTCGGGCCAGACGCTGGAGGACCTGCCCGTCGAGGGCCGCAACGTCACGCGGTCGCTCTACCGCCTGCCCAACGTGACGCCGGCCACCGGCTTCTTCCCGGAGGCCCCGAACGTGAGCATCAACGGGGCCAATGGCCTCTACACGAACTACCTGATCGACGGGATGGACAACAACGAGCAGTTCCTGGGCGGGCCGCAGTTCGAGATGCCGACGGGCATGGTGAAGGACGTGACGGTCCTCACCAGCACCTACTCCGCCGAGTACGGGCGCACGGGCAACGGCATCTTCAACGTCACCACCGAGTCCGGCAGCAACGAGTGGACGGGCGAGGGCTTCTACCTGACCCGGCCCGGCCAGCCGATCGACGGGGAGTTCGGGGCCGAGGTGCCCACGCAGCGCGACCTGTCGGGCAACTCGGTGAAGAGCGGCTTTCAGCGCCACCAGGCGGGGGTTGCGCTGGGCGGGCCGGTCGTGAAGGACCAGACCTTCTTCTTCGTGAATCTCGAGCACACGACCGACTGGAAGGACAACCGCCTCAGCACGCCGGGCATCGGGGCCCAGACGATTCAGGGCCAGAACCAGTTTACCTACCTCTCCGGCCGGCTCGACCACCGGTGGAGCGACCGGTGGCGCTCGACGGCGCGCCTCAACGTCAACCGCGTCCGCATCGACCGGCAGGGCGGCGGCCTCACGGGGGGCATCCAGTTTGCGAGCGCGGCCAACACGCAGCGGCGCGACGGCGTGCACGCGGCGCTGCAGACGACCTACGCCGACGAGGGCCTCGTCTACGAGGGCAACCTGCAGTACAGCTGGTTCAACTGGGACTACGCCAACCCGACGAACCCGAACACCCCGCAGGTGGTGGTGCAAAACCCGGAGGGCACGGGCATCGCCATTCTCGGCCATCCGGGCTACCAGTTCGACAGTGTCGAGAACACCCTTCAGCTCCAGCAGAAGCTGACGTACCAGTGGGGCGGCCACACCCTGAAGGCCGGGCTCGACGTGCTCGCCTCCGACCACAGCCTGGCCGGCGGCGGCAATCCCAACGGCAACTACACGGTGCGGCTCGAGGACGCGGCGGCCCTCGATGCGTTTCAGGGGCTCGACAACTTCGGGCCGAACCTCATGCCCGGCGACCTGCGGGCCATCGAGGGGCGGCTCAGCGTCGAGAACTACAATGTTGAGCTGCGGCCCTCCACGTTCGGGCGGCGGCAGGACCTGGTCGGGCTGTATCTGGAGGACCAGTTCAGCCCGGTGTCCGGCCTCACCGTCACGGCGGGCCTCCGCTACGACTACGACAGCCTCACGGAAGGGGGGGGAGGGCCGGAGGCGGCCGACCGGGACAACCTCGCCCCGCGCCTCAGCCTCAACTACGCGCTCGACGAGCGAACCAGCCTGCGCGGGGGCTACGGCATCTTCTACGACAAGATCGTGTACTCGGTCGTCAGCGACGCGCTGGAGCTGAACGCCGACGACCCGGCGTTCCGGCAGGAGGTCCGGGCCCTCGTGGAGAAGGGCCTTCTGCCGAGTGATACGGAGGTCGACCGGGTCACCTTCAACGGCACGCGCACGGCCCGGCGCGACACGGCGGCCTTCCTCGAGCGGCCGTCCGACGTGACGCCCACCGGCGGGAGCCGGCGCATTCTCAATCCCAACGGCTACGAGAACCCGCAGACGCACCAGTTCTCGCTGGGGATCCAGCGCCAGTTCGGCGGCGAGTGGCTCGCGTACGTGGACCTCATCCACACCCGCTCCTACGACCTCTTCCGGATCCGGGAGCTCAACGCGCCGAAGCCGTACGACATCTCTGCGGAGCAGCTGGAGGGGGTCCGTCAGGATCCGAATCGGGACCCGTCGGACCTGGTGCGGTCCCCGGCGGCGGCCGACGCGACGCGGCCCCTTCCGGGCGGGCGCAGCATCACCATGACCGAGACGGAGGGGGAGGCCCGCTACTGGGCGGCCAACGTGAACCTCGTGAAGGACCGGGGCGACGACCGGTACTCGGGCCGCCTCAGCTACACGCTGTCCCGCCTCCGCAACAACACCGACGACATCAACTTCCAGGCCGAGACGGCCAACCGGTACGCGGACGAGTGGGGGCCCTCGGTCAACGACCGGACGCACGTCATCAGCGCCGTCGGCACCGTCTACCCGACGGATCGGCTGCGCGTGACGCTCGCGAGCCTGCTCCAGAGCGGCCAGCCGGTGAACTGGGTGCCGGACGCCTCCGTCTTCGGCACCCGCGACCTGAACGGGGACGGCCGCGAGTACGGGGCCGCCTACGTGGGCAACAGCGACCGCTGGCCCGGGGCCGCGCGCAACAGCGGCCGCCTGCCGTGGTCTACCCGGTTCGACCTGAGCGCGCAGTACGCCTGGCCGGTGGGCGGGGGGCGCGTGGTGGCCCGCGCCGACGTGTTCAACCTCCTCAACACGAAGAACCTGAGCGGCTTCGCCAACAGCGCCACGCAGAGCAACCAGATTCAGGTGGGCCCACCCGGGTCGGCGACTGAGAAGAAGACCCTCGGGCCGCCGCGGCAGTTTCAGTTCGGCGTGCGGTACGAGTTTTAGGTATGGATGGATGGACGGGTGGACGTGCGGATGAAAGAACCGTATTTTGTAGGGGACCAAGACGTCCAGCCCTCCACTCTTCCGACCCCCCACTCTCCCAACCCTCCACACTCATGGGTGCTGTTGCCGCCATCCTCGGAAGTGCCTTCTCGGACGCGCTGCCCGGTACGCTCGACCTGGAGCCGGAAACGATCGATACCGCGTGGGGCTCGCAGACCCTGCATCGGGTTGTGGATGCGGACCAGTCGGCCTACGTGCTGTTTCGGCACGACCTGCCCCACCGGTTGCTGCCCAACCAGATCGACTACCGGGCACAGGCGGCGGCGCTGCGCGAGGTGGGCTGCGAGGCGCTGCTCGTGACGAGCTCGGTGGGCGTCCTCGACGCCGACGTGCCGCTCTACCGGCCGCTGCTGGTCGAGGACCTCATCATGCTCGGCAACCGGCTGCCGGACGGCACCGCGTGCACGATGTTTACCGAGCCGACCGACACCCACGGCCACCTCGTCATCGACGACAGTCTGTTCGCGACCGCCCTCACCGAACAGGTGCGCGACCTGGCCGCCGGCGTCCGGGCGTCCGTGGCCGACGACGTGACGTTTGCCTACGTGCAGGGGCCCCGCTCGAAGACGGCCGCCGAGAACCGGGCGTGGCCCCGGCTCGGCGCGCAGGTCAACTCGATGACGCTGGGGCCCGAAGTGGTGCTGGCCAACGAGCTGGAGATTCCGTGTGCCGGGCTGGTGGTGGGGCACAAGTACTCGATCCCGGACCGCGACCCGCCCGGGCAGGAGGCCCTCTCCACCACCCTTGACCGGGCCCGCGACGAGCAGGAGCGCATCGTCACCGCGTTCCTGACGGAGGGCGCCCCGGTAGACTTCCCCAATACGATCTATCGGTTTGGGGACGACGGGTGACCCTCCTGGCGCGTGCCCGACACGCCTCCCGGAAGCGGGGGGCGGATGGGGACACGTGCCTCGCCCGGGCCCGCAACACGCCCCAGTTGCACCCGTGTCGTCCCTCGGTTCAGTCGCTCGTCTCACCACACACCCAGCTCCCGAATGTCCGATTCGTTCGCCTCGACCGTTCTCGTCACCGGCGCCAACCGCGGCCTCGGCCTCGAGTGGGTCCGCCAACTGGCCGGCCGCGTCGACCGCCTGTTCGCCACCTGCCGCCGTCCGGGCGACGCCGACGACCTTGAGGCCCTGGCGGACCGGCATCCCGACACGGTCGACGTGTTTGCCCTCGACGTCAGCGATCCGGCCGCCATCGACGCCGCCGCCGATCGCGTGCGACGTGAGGCCGGCGCACTGGACCTGCTCCTCAACAACGCCGGCATCAACGGGGGCGGAAGCAGCGATCGCTTCGGCACCGTCGACGCAGACACGATGATGGACGTGCTCCGCGTGAACGCGGTGGGCCCGCACCTCCTGACACAGGCCGTCGCCGACCTGCTGCGGGCCGCCGAGAACGGAGCCACGGTCGTCAACGTCACCTCGCAGCTGGGGTCCATCGCCCGTACCTCGGGCGGCGGGTGGCACAGCTACAAGGCCAGCAAGGCCGCTCTCAACATGTGCACCCGCCTGCAGGCCGGGGCATTCGAGGACGACGACGTTGTTGTTGTGGCAATGCATCCGGGCTGGGTGCGCACCGACATGGGAGGGCGCAGCGCCCGTCTCTCGACGAAGGAGGCGGTCTCCGGCATGCTCGACGTGATCGAGGGGCTGTCGCCGGCCGACACGGGCCGCTTCCTGGCGTACGACGGGGAGGAGCTCCCGTGGTAGCCGGCTGCGGAGAGACGCGAGGCCACCCCTCCGATCCGTTCCTCGCCCGTAACGGTTCGGCGACCGTCCGTTTGGGACTTCTCGCGTGCGCTTGGTATCATCCTTGTGGTGTAGTACCGCATCCGCCGCCCCTGTTCGTGTAGAATCCAACCGTCCCCCCGGCCATGTCCAACGTGCTTTCCCTCCGCACCACCACGTCTGCCTTCGTCGACCGCCTCCGCGAGGAGAACGCGTCGGTCCTCCTGCAGGCGGCTGGGGTCGCGGGCTTCGCCCTGCTGACGGCCCTCGGGGCCCAGATCCAGTTTCGGATCTACCTCTGGGAGGTCCCCATCACGCTGCAGACCGCCGCGGTCTACGCGAGCGGGCTGTACCTCGGATCGCGGAACGGCCTCCTGGCACAGCTCCTGTACCTGGCCCTCGGGCTGTTCCTGCCCGTATTTGCCGGGAGCGGGTACGGTCCGGAGTATCTCTTCGGGGTCGTCTCGGCCGGATATCTGCTCTCCTATCCGGTGGCGGCGGCCGTGATCGGGGCGCTGTCGAAGCGGTGGAAGACGTTCTCGGGGGGCACCCTCGCCATGCTCGTCGGGGCCGCCGTCGTGTTTACCGGGGGCGTCGTGTGGCTCCACTATGCGGCCGGCCACGCCACGTGGTTCGAGTCGATCGACAAGGGCCTGCTCCGCTTCGTGGCGATCGACGTGTTGAAGGTCGTGGGGGTCGGCCTCCTGTACACCGGGACGCGCGCCCTCGACCGGTATCTAAACTAGGTCCGCGTGAATCCACAGGAGGGCGACTGCTTCCACATTTGGAGGGCCTCCATACCATGGGAGGCCCGGCGTCCAGACAGGCCGACCGGCGCAGGGGCCGCGGCGCTCCAGTGCGCGTTCTCGAAGCACCTTCCTCGAGGTGAGAGCCATGCGGTACTCGTCCTATCCCCCGGAGCTCCGGAAATTCGTCAAGTCCGTCGAGCGCAACGCCCAGGCGGCCGGCACCTCCGACACCCTCGCCCGCATCTTCGGCGCCTGGTCGGGCTGCTTCGTTCGCTTCTGTACCGTGAACGACCGGTCGTGGCGCGACGCCGACCACGTCCCGGCCTTCCTCCGTTATCTCGATGCCCGGGAGGACGTTGACGCCGCCTCGCAGGACCGGGCGGCCGAGTCGATGGTGTTTCTCTTTGAGCACCTGCTTCAGACGGATCTGGGAACGCCGGCCTGGCACCCGGACCGTCGCTCGGTCGCCGCGGCGGACGCCTCGGGATCCCAGGAAGCGGAGGGAGACCCGCAGGAGAACGAGCAGAGCACCCTCCTGACTCGGCTCCTCTTCCACACCTCCCTTCCGATCAACGAGGCCCTGGAGCTCTGCGCGGGGGACGTCGACCTGGACGCGGGGCTCATCTACGTGAGCGACCCGATGGGCACGCCGAAGCAGATCATCGAGCTTCCCGAGGCCCTGCGGGCGCCGTTTCGCCGGCACCTGAAGCGGCTCCGAGAGGAGCACGGGCCGAAGTACTTCGACGCCCCTCTCTTCCAGGCCCGTGCCCTGCAGGGACAAACGAGCGGGGAGCGTTCGGAGGAAGAGTCCGACCAGCAGCCGGCGTCGCCCTCCGCCGAGGAGACGTCGTCCGACCGCCCCGCATCGCTGTGGGGGTACGCCGACGAGTCGTAATGCCGCTCTCCCTGCCGACCTCCCGCTGGGGACCTACCTTCCGAGCCGCGGGCGGCGGAGACGCGGAGCGTAGAGGAACCGGCCTGTCGCGTGCCTCCTGATTCCCCGTCGCCGGACGGGGCTACACTACAGGTCGTCGAGATCGACTTTTTCCTTTATGGCTTTATATGTCTCCCACGATATGAGGACAGCGTGCGGCTCATTGTTCTTCTGAATCAGGATGCCGTTGTTCGTGCTCCGCACGTGATCGATGAGATCGGAGGTCTCTGAGCGGAGCTCCGTGATCGTCGCGACGGAGTCGACGCCTTCAGTGTTGTACATCGGGGACAGAGGAGGGGTCGTGAGGAATCGGTGAGGAGGCCGGACGAGGAGAAAGTCCGGAGGAAAAACTTGCAGTAACTGTTCGTTTCGGCTCCGTCGGATGGTCCTTCTTCGGGACGTGTTAACGTAATATTTCTGCAAGGAAAAAACAGGGGAGAATGGGGAGGCTTACTGCAAGCATCTCGTCCGCCTACCGATACGTGAATAAGTTCCCAAAGTCCGTTCTCTGCCCGCGGCTATGCACGGTCCAGGGAATCTGAGATTCCCACTGTCGTGGAAAATCGTTTGCGTACGTTCTCACGGATCGGTATATGCGCAGTTGATGACCGCCCGGCCGTGTCGACGCCCCTTCTCGCCACGTACGGCACCCTGATGCGGACCTTCGACGCGCAGGCCCGGCTGGGGGTGGAGGGGCAGCTGTCGTACGTCGGGACATGCGAGTGGACCGGCGTTCTGTACGACCTCGGCCGGTTTCCGGGGGCGGTGTCCGGGGCGGGGCGCGTGCAGGGAGAGCTCTTTCGGCTTGCCTCGCCGTCGGTGTGGCCGGTCCTCGACGACTACGAAGGCTACGCCCCGGACCGGCCGTCGGCGTCCCTCTTCGTCCGTCGCCGCACGCCGCTTCGGCGCCCGGCCGACCGCACCGCCTGGGTGTACTGGTTCAACGGCGACCCGGCGGGGGCCCCGCGCGTCCCGGGGGGCGACTGGGCGGCCTACGTCCAAGACCGCGACGACGCGTAGTCGTCCCATAGGATTCAAGAAAAGGACTGAGTGGATGAGGGGGGACACAAGACGGGTCCAAACGTCGTCCCCGCACGGCAGTGAGGCACGGCGGGCCGCGCCTCCATGCTCCAATGACGCATGTCCCCAACCGACGCCGAGTGGAAGCGGCGGGGAGACTACACCGCGGCCCGTGCGTCGAGGGCGTCGTAGACGGCCTCGGCCTCTCGTCGCAGTGCCGCGGGGATCGCCGCGTCGTCGACGGGGTGCGTGCGGGGGGCGCGGAGGTCGTCGGCCTGAGCGGTGAGCAGGGTGCCCGGCAGGTCGAGCGCGTCGCTCAGGGCGG
>JAZKTD010000296.1:0-4359 GCA_036625705.1 Salinivenus sp. | reverse complement strand
TGGGCGTCGCAGGCGACGCCGAGCCGCACCGCGCCGTTGTAGCTGAAGACGCTGACGCCCAGCCCGATGCGGCCGGCACGCGGCACCCAGGGCATCACGTGCTGCACCCGCCGGCCGTCGAGGTGCAGCTGCTCCTGGGGCCCGGGCACGTTCGTCATCACCGCGCTGGCCTTGTCCCCGAAGAACCGGACGGCCTGCTCCTCCACCCCCACCGGAAAGTACCCGAGGGCCTCCAGGACGCCGAAGGCCGCCACCGCCTCCGAGGAGCCCTTCATCTCGTCCATCTGGGCCTTGACCGCCAGCACGCGCTCCAGGCGGTCGTCGAGGCCCACCGGGAGGTCGAGGTACACGAGGCCGAACTGGTTGCCCAGCTCGAACGCCTGCTCCGGCGGCCGCAGGTTTACGGGAATGAGGGCCCGTACTGTGTCCCCGTCCGTCGGCGCGTCGCGGGCCTTGAGGTAGTGCCGAAGGGCGCCCGCTACGGCGCCGAGGAGCACGTCGTTCACCTTCGCGTCGATCGCGTGCCCGACGCGCTTGACGGTCGTCAGGTCGAGCGGGCCGGACCACGTGGCGCGCTGCGCCACCTGAAGGTCGCCGCGGAGGGGCGTGTCGCCGTCGCGGCTGAGCAGGGCAAACTTCGAGAGGGCGGCCCCCAGGCTCAGTCCCTGTTTGGCCCGGTACAGGGCGTGGGACGGATGCAGCAGCGACTCCGCCCCTTCGGCCAGGAGGCGGCTCCCGGCCGCCGCGGTCCCCTTGGCGGCTCGCCAGGCGGCCCGCACCGGGCTCGGAATCAGCGAGCGGCTGTCCTCGGTGGTCGGGAAGCGGTCGGGGTCGAAGTGTTCGTCGGTGAGGGACAGCAGGACCTGCACGAGGGCGATGCCGTCCCCGATGCAGTGGTGCAGGCGGGCGACGACGGCGCTGCCGCCCTGGTAGTCTTCGATGAGCTCCATGTGCCAGAGGGGCTTCGAGCGATCGAGGGGCTCGCTCATCAGCTCGCTCACGCGATCCTTCAGCTCCTCGGGCCCGGCCGCCCCCGGCAGGGCCCCCCGGCGCACGTGGCGGTCGAGGTCGAAGTGGGGGTCGAGCTCCCAGTGGGGCGAGCCCTCGGGGTCCTCCACCCGCTGTCGGAACCGCGTGAAGCCGAGCAGTCGCTCCCGGAGCAGGGTCTGGAACGTCCCGACGTCGATCGGGTCCTCGAGCACCAGGACGGCCGTGATCGTCATCAGGTTCGTCGGGTCGTCCATGCGCAGCCAGGCCGCATCGACGCCGGACAGCGGTTCGTGGGTCTTCATCGCGGGACGAGGCGGAGGAAAGACGGAGGGGGCGGGATTCCGGAAGGTGCGGGCCGGACCGGACAGAGTCAAGAACGGCCGCGAGGCCTACAACTGACCATAAGGAGCGGATCGTTCCGGGGGCAACGCGGCCGTAACGGACCGGCCGCGTCCAGTGAGCGGCGGCCCTCTCCCTCGAATGGGCGGTCTCACACGAACTCCGAATGCTCCGTTCGGGTCTGGACGTCTGGAGGAGCATGCCCCGACCCCTGTCGGGGTGGATGTGTGGAGGTGTTTTCCCTCCGCACCTCCGCACGTCTTCGCACCCAGCCCCATCAGAGGCGAAGGCCGACCGACGACGTGCACGGTGGCGTCCGTCGACGGCGCGTCTGCCCGTTCCGATCGGACGGCGGAGGGCGGCTACTCCGAGGCCGGGGCCGCGCCCACCCAGCTGTATACGACGATAACGAGCACCGTCCCCAGCGCGAGAACCCCGCCCGCGAGGATCGCGCCGTAGCGGCGCAGGAACGCCCAGGGCAAGCCCCCGTCGGAGCCGGACTGCCGGGCGTCGAAGACCGCGGCGCCGGTCGGGGCGGCCCGGGCGCTCGCCTCGGCCACCGGGACCGAGAGCTGGGCCCGCACCGTCGAGGGGCGGAGGCACGTCCGGTCGTTGCAGGCCTGCACGCGGAGGCGCCCCGTGAGGCGCTGCTCGCCCGGTGAGGCCGTCGGGGCGGGGCGGACCGTCGCAAAAATCACCGTTTCGCCCTCGTAGACGTCGATGGCCTCCCCCGCAAAGTCGAGGCGGAGGGCCTTCGGCTCGGGATAGCGCGTGCCGGTGACCTGCAGGTCCGACCCGCCCGCCCAGCGGACCGAGGTGCCGATCAGGTAGTCGAAGGTCGGCCGGTGGGCGTTGACGTGCCATCCGTCCTGGACGCGGGCCACCAGGGCCACGTCGACCGCCTGCCCGGCGGGGACCGGCCGGGCCCCGAGCCGGAGGTCCGCGGACACGAGCTCCGCACTGGACGACGGTTGGGTCGAGTCCGCTTCAGACTGCGTCTGGAGGGCGCCGACGCGGTTGTCTCCGTCGGTCTGAGCACGGAGAGAAGTCGTGGCCCCGACCCCCATGAGAAGGGCGGCGATGACGATTCCCCGAAGCACGTGCAGGGGCGGGGCAGAGCGGCTCCAGTCCAGCATGTGAACGTGGCGGCGTGTGATCAGGGGATGCGAGGAAATTCAGTGACAGTGCCCGTGGGCGTCCGACCAGACCTGTCCGTCGGGGCAGTCCGGACGATCGGTGCCGATCTGGTTGGAGATCATCATGCCAAACAGCAGCGCGCCCACGAGAAGAAGGACCCCAATGCCGACGCCCATCACGGTCTTGTCTTCGTACCAGGCGCTCTGTCCGCGGCAGCAGTGCTTGTACTTCCGCCCGCTTCCGCAGGGGCAGGGATCGTTGCGTCCGGGGGCGTCGGTCATAATTGTCGCCTGGCGGAATCGACGGAAGGAGGAATCGGCGCCCCCACTCGCGGGCGGCCCGGCCGGCGCTCGGCGTCGGTTTCGGCCGCGCCGACCCGGGGCCACCCGGCGGCCGGTCCGGCCATCAGTGCCGCGAGGAGAAGGTCGGGCATCGGCGTGCCGGGCAATCGACGCGTGGGCGTGGGGACGATGGGGCCGGCATGCGAAAAGGAGAAACGGAGGACGCGGGGACGGGGTCCGTTGTGCGAACGCCGCCTGCACTCGATCTCCCCGAGTGCACGTCCCGTCCGGGGTTGGACGTCCGGGGGAGCATGTCTGTCGGGGTGGATGTGTGGACGGATTTTCCCTCCGCACGTCCTCACCGCCAACCTTACAAGAGGCCGGGGGTCGACTGACGAAGGGACCCCCTACAGGATTCGATTTTAGGCGGGCTCCGGCGTGGAGCGGGCGCGGAAGAGGGCCTCGTCGACCGCGTAGACGAGGAGGCCGAGGGTGGTCACCGCCGCGAGGGCCGCCGCCGGCGCCCAGATGATGAGCCCGCCGACGACGCCGAGCACGGCGCCGAGGTACTTGATGTAGTTGAGCTGCTCGTTGGTGGTGCGGCGCAGCAGCATCTCGAGCTGCCGTTCGTCGTAGGCCCGCACGTTCTCGAACACGATGCGCTCCACGTCGAGCGCGCCGACGAAGCGGAGGATGAGCGCGGTGAGAAGCTCCTCGATCGTGTCGCCGTGGCGGTCGAGGTGGGCCGGCAGGCGGTCGAGCACCGGGTCGATCTCCTCGAGCAGCGGCCCAATCGCGTCCGGCAGGCGCTTCGTGGCGTCCCGCAGGCGCTCCTGGAAGTCGTCCTCCCCGAACAGGCGGTAGGTGCGGAAGGCCACGCCCGGGAGGCCCTCCGCGTTCTTCTCCATCTGCTCGGCCGTAAAGTCGGCGATGCGGGTTTGCACCGACGGCGTCGAGAGCACATCCCGGAGCACCTGCCGCAGCAGGGCCTTCAGCTCGGCCCGCACGGCGTCGTCGGTCACCACATCGCCGGCCACTGCCACCACCAGGTCGCGGTACTGGGCCGCGAGGCCGCTCTCGCGGATCTTCTGCATGATGATGCGCTTGTTGATGAGCTCGTCGCTGACGGCCTGTGCGAGGCGGAAGGCCACCCGCTCGCGCTGTGACGGCACGAGGCCCTGGCCCAGGACGGGGCGCTCCTCGCGGGGCCGGAACAGCATCGTGATGGCCAGCCAGTTGGTCCCGAACCCGATGAGGCCGCTGACGGTGGTGTAGCGCAGCAGGTTCTCGAGCTCGATCGCGTAGCCGGCGACCGTGAGGGTGATCCCGGGAAAGTCCCAGGCGAACGACAGGGCGAAGGCCGCGCCCAGGAGCCACGGCAGGCTTCGAAGGACCGGGAGCCAGCGGGCATAGCCGCCGGTGCGCTTCGGCGGCTCCTCGACGCTGGGCGTGGCGTCGTCGTCCGTCGGCAGGTGATGCTCGACGGTGGCGAGCACCCGGTCGCGCAGGCGGGTCAGGGACGAGGTCGTTCCGTCGTCCGTCGACGACGAGGGCGGCGACGGGCGATCGTTCGACGACGGGACGGAGGAACGATCGTCGGGCATAATCGAAA
>JAZKTD010000295.1:0-4370 GCA_036625705.1 Salinivenus sp. | reverse complement strand
TGTGAAAGAAAGGTGGAGGTCCGCCCTCTGTCAGGCCCGAAAGGCCCAGCGTCAAGCCTAAACGGTCCAGAGAGCAGGCCCCGAAGGCAAACTTCAGGTGACTAGGCACAAGGGGACGCCCCACGGCCCCGACCGGCGGCCGGTTCGCAGCCTTCCACGCCGAGCGGGGTCTCCATAGAAGACCGCCCACAACCGATGACCGTTTGTCATCGGTTGTTACAATCCGGGCCTCTACCGGCAGTAATCGCGGGGGCCGGAGGGACAGAGGTCAACCCCGCCGGAGCGGCCAGCCGGGCCTCAGGCCGGGGCCGCGCCAGCCGGCTCCTCGTCGAGGGCCACGTCGGCCCGGTAGCCGAGAAGACGCCCCACCGGTCCCAACGCTGAGAACATCGCCTTCTGCACTCCCACCGGCAGATCGGTCATGTACGCGTGTCCGGGATAGGCGTCCTGCAGCACCGCAAACTGCAGAAACGGCGGGAGGCCCTCCTCGTCGGCCCGGCCCTTCTGGGCCAGGGCGTACAGGGCGCTGAAAAACGCCTCCGACTGGCGGGCCGGCCGGTCCTCCTTGAGGGTGCGGATCGGCTCGGCGGTCGGGTTGAAGTGGCGGTGCGGGGTATTGGGCGGACAGACAATCTCTTCCCCTTCCGTGAGGGTGTGCTCGGTGCCGTCGATGATGACCCGGTAGGTGCCGGAGAGGACCTTCAGGCGCTCCTCCTGATTGGGGTGGACGTGCTCGTCCGCGTTGTCGTTTGCCCAGCGGTGAAAGGGCAGATCCTCGCCGGTGCCCGCGCTGCCGGGAGCGGGGTAATGGGTGGCCTCGAACCGGACGAATTCCCCGCCGGTCTCCTCGGCGCTCTTCGTAACCCGGAAGGGCTCGGCCTCGGTAAGGTCCTGCGGGTCAGAAGACATGGCTGAAACGGCTGTGTGAATGCGAGTAGTGCGATCGAGGCTACCGCACGACGATTAGGCGCCGGGTCTGGGCCTGCCTCCCGGCCTGGAGGCGGAGGAGGTACGTGCCACCGGCCAGCGCCGAGAGGCCGACCTGCAGTTCCTGCCGCCCCTCGGCCGTGCCATTGCGGATGGTTCGCACCTTCCGCCCAAGCACGTCGTAGAGCCCGAGACGGATCTTCTGCCGCTCCGGCACCGCGTAGCGGACCGTGGCCTGCCCGTGGGCCGGATTCGGGAACACCTCCCGGAGCGTGAGCTGCTCGGCACCTCGGCCGACGGTGACCGCTTCGGTCACGCTTTTTGTCCCGTCGAGATCGACTTGTTGGAGCCGGTAGGCCATCGTGTCGGCCTCGAAGGGAAGATTCTCGTCGACGAAGCGATAGGAGCGTGGCTCCTCGGTCGTGCCGCCCTCGGCGCCGCTTTCCACGAAGCCGACGTCTGTCCAGGGCCCCTCCGATCCGGCGCGTCGCTGCACCTCGAAGCCGGCGTTGCCGGTCTCCGAGGCGGTCTCCCACGTCAGACGCGCGGCCTCCTCCTCCAGGGCTGCCTCGAAGCTAGCCAGCTCGACTGGCAGCGGCTCCGAGCCCGACCCCAGCGCAAACTCACTGAAGCTCCCTGTCTGGGCGACCAGTTCGTTCGCGCCCGAGTCGAACGAGGTGGAAAGCATCTCGAAGACGCCAACGTCTCGGGCCGGGCGCGTGTAGAGGGTCACGTTGGGGGCATCTTCGACTCCATCCAAGGTGCTGACGTCCAGACGGATCTCGGTGGCGTCCCCAAAGGACAGGTCTCCGCCTGCGCTGAGGACATAGCGGTACTCGCTGACATTCTCCGTCCCGATGCCGAGCGGGACGTTGGGCCGGTCCGAGTACTTCTGGACCATGACCGTGCCCGACCCGCTCGTGCCGGAGAAGTCGATGGCAATCCCTGTGCCACTGAACTCGACGCGCCCGTCGCCGGAGACCGTTTCCGACGCGGCGCCTGTGAGCAGGCTCCCCGACGAGAGGTTTTCGTAGACAATCGCATTCCGATCCGTGTCGCCCCTTCCGGTGAGGAGGAGGTCGAGGTGCCCGTCCCCGTCGACGTCTCCCAGCGACGAGGAGCCGCTCTTTACGCCGGTCAGGCCCGCCCCGGCCGCGGTGACCTCCCCACTGCCGTCCCCCAAATACGCAGTGGCCGTCGGGTTGTCATTTGCATCCTCGCCGGTGACAACGACGTCCAAATTCCCGTCCCCGTCCAGGTCTCCAAGGGAGGTAGAGCCTTCCTCCACGCCGGTGAGCCCCGCGTTCGCCTCGCTAAAGCCCCCGCTCCCGTCTCCGAGGTACACCTTGGCGTTCTGGTCCCCGTTCGCGTCCTCACCGGTGACCACCAGATCCAGGTTGCCATCCGCGTCCAGATCTCCCAGGGAGATCGAGCTCTTCACAAGCCCGGGAAGGCCTGCGCCGGCGCCGTTGAAGTTTCCGGTTCCGTCCCCAAGATACACCTTGGTTGTCGGATCTCCGTCTGCACCCGAGCCACTGACGGCCAGGTCCAGATGGCCATCTCCATTGACGTCCCCCACGGCCGTCGCGACGTCGCCTTTCAGGCCCGCGCCTGCCTCGCTGAAGCTTCCGCTTCCGTCCCCCAGGTACACCTTCAGTACGGACTCGAAATCCGCATCCGTGCCGCTGACCACGAGGTCGAGATTCCCGTCCTCGTTGAAGTCCCCCACGGAGGTGGAGCCGAACGCGACCCCGGTCAGCCCCGCACCCGCCTCACTGAAGTTCCCGGTTCCGTCGCCCAGATACACCGTTGTCGTCGGGGACCCGTTCGCATTCCGGCCGGTGACCACGAGATCCAAATCCCCGTCCTCGTTGACGTCTCCTATGGACGTAGAGCTCCCCTTGACATCGGTCAGCCCTGCGCCCGCCTCGCTGAAGCCCCCACTCCCGTCTCCGAGGTAGACTGTTGTCGTAGCGTCGAAGTTTGCGTCTGAACCGGCCACCACCAGATCCACGTTCCCATCCCCGTCGAGGTCGCCCATAGACGAGGAACTTGACGATACGCCGGTCAGGCCCGCGCCGAACTGCGCGAAGAGGTCGGTCGTGGAGGCTTGAGGTTTGCGTTGAGCGGTACGCCGGGAAGTTTTCAGGGCGCGCTTCTCGCTGCTTTTCTGCTCCTCGGCGCCCGGCTTCGCGCGATCAGGCGCCCCCAAGACGGAGGGTCCACACAGGAGCAATCCCCCGACCGAAAAGAGAACGAACGGCAAAAGCAGATGCGCGTCGCTAGACCTCTCGGTATATCTCATGGCAGGCTGGTCTTTGGTCGCGATCCGAGCGAAGAGGGGACCCTGTCAGGATGTGCTCCACCGACCGGGCCGGCACCGAAGACCGTTGAGATGCATTTTCCATGAAGTTGCCTTGTAAGCTATAGACCAGACGTCGGGATGCCAAACGCCTGCGTCGAGGAGGCTTTGAGGCGCGCGCTGCTCCGGCCGACTCGAGCACGAACCGCCGGCCGCTGCGATGCCCGCGGGCTACTTCCGCCGACTGCCGTCGGGCCCAACGTACCGGTAGAGCGTCGCCGAGAAGATCCCGAGCCGCTCGCAGATGGTCTCCACCGGTACATCGGGGTCCTGAATCAGGCGCTGGGCGAGCTTGATGTCGCCCTCCTCCAGGGCTGGGGGCCGCCCGCCGGTCTTCCCGCGTTCCCGGGCGGCCCGGAGGCCGGCCTTCGTCCGCTCTCGGATCAGGTCCCGCTCGAACTCGGCCAGGGCGCCGAAGATGTGGAAGTAAGCTTCCCGGCCGAGGTGGTCGTGTCGATTCCCTCCTGCAGGGAGCGGAACTCACAGCCCTCCTCACCGAGAGCCTCAACTTTCTCGATCAGGTCTTTCAGGGAGCGCCCGAGCCGACCCGAGCTTCCAGACGACGAGGCAGTCGCCTTCTCGGAGGTGACTTATCGCTTCCTTGAGGGCATCCTTCTGGAGGTCCAGGTTCTGCTCGCCGGTACTAACCCGGGCGTATCCGATTCCCACATGCCGGAAGTGATACGCGTGTGGGCACAGGGAGCCCCCACCTCATCGCCTCAGCATAACCGGTCTCGTTCCACCTCGATCCGGTGATAGGGCGGACTAACAAAACACAGATCAAAAACAAGCTCACCCTCCACGGCTTCTCCTACAAGACCCTCGAGAGCGGCGTCCGCGTCACCGCCCTCGTGCCGGGCAGCCCTAGCGAGGAAAGCGATGAGGATTTCGAGGTCCTCGTCCGGGCCACCCGCGAGGGGAACCGCCTCGAATCCGAGCGCCTCCCCAGCTACGAGGAGGCGGCGGCCCGCTACGTCGAACTCATCGGCAAGTCCCGCAAGGACTCCAGTACCCAGGCCCACGGACCAGCGTGAGCCTACGGGCCGGTGTAGCCTACGGGCCGGTGTAGCCTACGGGCCGG
>JAZKTD010000294.1:0-4380 GCA_036625705.1 Salinivenus sp. | reverse complement strand
CGCTGCGAAGATCGATCACGGGAGGGGGGCGCGTTGAGAAAAACGATGGGGATAGACTCCGCGGCGGGTCTCCGCGGGGCGATGAGAGAGGGGCAGGCGCCCGAGCCGGGCCATGCGGCGGAGGATGATGCGCTGGTACCACCCGACGGTGGCGGGGCGCCGGACCTGCGGGTTCGGGATGCAGGCGGCCAGCGCAGCGGCCTGGGCGCGGGTGAGCCGCCGGGCCGACTGCCCATAGTGATGCTGGGCGGCGGCCTCGGCGCCGTAGATGCCGGGGCCCCACTCGATGACGTTGACGTAAAGCTCGAGGATGCGCCGCTTCGAGAGCACCGCCTCCGCGGCGTAGGCGAGCGGCACCTCCAGCGCCTTGCGGAGAACGGTGCTGTGGGTCGTCATGAAGAGGTTCTTGACCAGCTGCTGCGTAAGGGAGGAGGCCCCGCGCAGCGCCTCGCCCCGGCGGTACTCCTCAAGGGCCTCGCCCACCGCCTTCCAGTTGATCCCTGCGTGTCGGAAGAACCGGCTGTCCTCCGCCGCCACGACCGCCCAGGGAAGGGCCGAGTCGATCTGGGGGAGGGGCCGCGGGCGGTAGGTCCGTTCGGCCGCCGTTCCGGCAAACAGGCCCTCCACCTGCCGCTGCAGCTGAACGCCGGTGATGGGGGGGAAGACGGCCGCGTACAGGACGAGGGCCGCGACACATCCCCCGAGATACGTAGCCGTGACGGAGGCAAGCGCCGCGACGATGCCCCGCACGGCCCGCCGGACGCGACCGTGCCACAAGCCGCGGGCCGAGGAGGGGTCATCCTGGGAACCGGGGACGGACGTGCGCGGCATTGCGGGCGAGCCGGGCGGGCCCGATTACCGAGAGATGTCGGTGATCTTCAAGTGAACCGTCCCGGCCGGAACCTCAATTTCGACCTCGTCGCCCTCTTCCTGGCCCAGGAGGCCCTTTCCGATGGGGCTCTCGATGGAAATCTTGCCATCGGAGACGTCAGCTTCCTGCTCGGAGACGAGGGTATAGGTCTGCTCGTCCCCCGAGTCGACGTTTTCGACCGTCACCTCGGAGAGGATGTAGGCCTTGCTGTCGTCGACGGTCGATTCGTCGACGACGCGGGCCCGGGCGATGGTGTCCTCGATCTCGGCGATCCGGGCTTCCAGCTTGCCCTGCTCCTCCTTCGCCGCGTCGTACTCGGCGTTTTCGGAGAGGTCGCCCTTCGCCCGCGCCTCCGCAATTTCGTCGGCGATGCGGGAGCGCTCTTCGGTGCGAAGGCGGTGGAGCTCGTCCTTCAGTTCCTCGAGCCCCTCTTCGGTCATGTAGACGGTCTTATCGTCAGCCATACTGCTGCGGTCCATTGAAATATCAGTGCGAGGGCAGTCCCGCGTTCGGACACGCCAAAAAAGGAACGCCACGGCCTGACGGCAGCGGCGTTGGACATAGAATCTGTCGAGCGCGGTCGAATGTATTCGGGTGGCGTGCGGAGAAGTTCCGTCCCACCGCCGGACGTAGAGGCGACACAGCCGCCCATGACCGCCGGTCTCGGCCCTGTTTGAGAAGCGTCTACCACCCAACCGTAGACGAGGCGTCGCGGTCGGGAGACGAGGAGGCCCGGGTCGAGTCGGCCGGCATCGGAAGGAGCCGCCGGGCCTGCCACCAGCGTTCGGTCCAGTAGTCGCGACGCAGGTTCGACACGGTCACGCCGCTGCTCGAGGAGGCGTGCAGAAACTCGCCGTCGGACAGGTAGATGCCTACGTGTCGCTCCTTCCACTCGGGACGGAAGAACACGAGGTCGCCGGGCCGGAGCTGGGCCCGAGGGACCGACCGACCGGTGCGGGCCTGCTGTTCGGTCGTACGGGGCACCCGGACGCGAAACTCAGTTGTAAAGACCGACTGGACGAGCCCCGAGCAGTCGACGCCCCGCTGGGAGGTGCCGCCCAGCTGGTGGGGCGTGCTGTCCCAGCGTGCGGCCGCGGCCCGGAGCCGCGACTCCGCCTCGGCGGGCGTCCAGGAACGCTCGGGGCTCGGGGGGGACCCGGAAGTCGTTTCGGCCGAAGACGAGCACCCGCTCACCAGCATCCCACCGACGCAGAGTAGGACGAAGAGGGAGAGACGGCCGGTCCAAGGAATTCGTCCCATCACGCACCGGGACCTGTCGGGGAAGAGAGCGTCGAATCTACACAGGAAAAGTCCAATCCCCGTCGATTGTTCGGCGACGACGAGCGAACGGGATCGCGGTCGCGAACGGACCGAGACACAGGATCAACCGCACTCGTGCCTCGTTAGGGCCCACCGAAGTACAACCGTGTCTTCGCATCCCTCTCGGACAGCCGCCCCGCCTACCTACTATGCCGTACCCCAAAGCCATGGTCGATCCGATGCGCGAAGAACTTACGCGCCTCGGGGTCGAGGAACTGACGACTGCGGACGAGGTCGACGCCGCGTTCGACGAAGCCGACGACGAGACGATGCTTCTCGTTATCAACTCCGTCTGCGGATGTGCCGCCGGCAACGCCCGCCCGGCCGTGTCGATGGTCCAGGAGGCCGACGCGCAACCGGACCGCTACGTGACGGTCTTCGCGGGACAAGACACAGAGGCCACCGAGCGGGCCCGCGAGAAGTACCTCCCGGGCATCCCGCCGTCGTCCCCGTTCCTTGCTCTCTTCCGTGACGGCGAGCCGGTCTACATCATCGAGCGGAAACACATCGAAGGGCGCAGCGCCAACGCCATCGCCGCGGATCTTGTGGAGGCCTTTGAGGCCTACTGCACCGACGGCGAGCCGCCCTCGGACGCCCCCTCCGGCCCGGACGCAGGGGCGTCCGCCGACGGCAACGGCCTGCCCTCCACGTTCCAGTCGATCAACTGACCCCGGCGCCCGACGCATCTCCACCCCGAGCGGCGGGTCCGACGTGAGGTCGGATCCGCCGCTTTTTCGTTGTGCGCGGCGCGGCCTCGAGCCGGGGCCCGGTGCCTACAGGATGTACTGGCTGAGGTCGCGGCTGGACGCAATCGAGCTGAGCCGCTCCTGCACCATTTCGGCGTCGACGGTCACGGCGCTGCCCGGCGGGACCTCCTCCGGCACGTCGAAGAGAATGTCCTCGAGCAGGGTGGTGAGGACGGTGTGCAGGCGGCGCGCGCCGATGTTCTCGACGTCGGCGTTCACCTCGGCCGCGATGCGGGCGATCTCCCGCACCCCGTCGTCCTCGAACTCGATCGCCACGTCCTCGGACCGGAGCAGCGCGCGGTACTGCTTGATGAGGGCGTTTTTGGGCTTGGTCAGAATCTCGTAGAAGTCACCCTCGTCGAGGTTGTTGAGCTCGACGCGAATCGGGAACCGCCCCTGCAACTCCGGAATCAGGTCACTCGGCTTCGTGGCGTGAAACGCGCCGCTGGCGACGAAGAGAATGTGGTCGGTCTGGACCATCCCGTGCTTGGTCTGGACGTTCGAGCCCTCCACGATGGGGAGGAGGTCGCGCTGCACGCCCTGGCGGGACACCCCCTGCCCGGCGCCGCCGTCGTCGCGGGTGCGGGTGCCGGCGGCCACCTTGTCGATCTCGTCGACGAAGACGATGCCGGCCTGCTGGACGCGGTCCAGGGCGTCCTCCTTCACCTGATCCATGTCGATGAGCTTCTGGGCCTCCTCCTGCGTGAGGATCTCGCGGGCCTCCTCGACGGTCACGCGCCGCGTCTTCTGCTTCTGGCCACCGCCGAGGTTGCCGAAGAGCTCCTGCAGGTCGACGCCCATCTCCTCCATGCCCATCGGGCCGAAGACCTGCATCATCGAGGACGAGTCCGACGACACCTCAATCTCGATCTCCCGGTCGTCGAGGTCGCCCCGCTCGAGCTTGTCGCGGAACTTCTCCCGGGTGCGCTGCCGGAGGCTCCGCTCCCCGGAACTGCTCTCCGCCTCCTCGGCCGGGTCGATCTGAAACCCCGGCTCGTCGCCCGAGGTGCCGTTGCCGGGCTGCCCGGAGCGCTGGTCCTCGGGCGGGATGAGGATGTCGAGGATCCGATCCTCCGCCAGCTCGCGGGCGCGCTCCTGGACGTCCTCCTTGTGCTCCTCCTCGACCATGTTGACCGCAATGTCGGTCAGGTCGCGGATCATGCTGTCGACGTCGCGGCCCACGTAGCCGACCTCGGTAAACTTCGAGGCCTCCACCTTGATGAACGGCGCCCGCGCAAGCCGGGCGAGCCGCCGGGCGATCTCCGTCTTGCCGACGCCCGTCGGCCCGATCATGATGATGTTGTTCGGCATGATCTCGTCCCGCATCTCCTCGGGCGCGTTCTGGCGCCGCCAGCGGTTTCGGAGGGCGATCGCGACGTTCTTCTTCGCGTCGTCCTGGCCGATGATGTACTTGTCCAGTTCCTCGACAATCTGCCGGGGCGT
>JAZKTD010000293.1:0-4389 GCA_036625705.1 Salinivenus sp. | reverse complement strand
GAGTGTGGGACAAACCCCGGCCCGCGCGTCGGGACTTCGCGTGTCCGAGGGGGCGCGGGGACTTCTTCGCCGTGGGGCCGCCGTCGAGGATTGCCTCCGCGCCCTTCACGACTGTCGAAACGGGGTCTGGTCCGCTCCCTTCGGCCTGCGACGGGCCGTTTCCCTCGAGAATGGGCACGGCGCCCGGGGTGGGACGCAGGGTGCCCACATCGGGGCATTCGCGGGACAGGGGGGCGACCCCCGACGGGGCGTACGGCGAAGACAGGGAGGGAAGCTGCCCGCGACGCGCCTCACCGGCGATTTCGCATCAGGCGCCAGGGCTGGGGCGTAATTGTGAGGGCGTGGGCGGGGCGGTCCGGCACCGTGTCCGGCAGCGTCACGCGGAGGCCCGTGTCGGTGGCGGTCCACTCGAGTGCCCCGTCCCGGCCCAGGAGGCGGACCTCCGTGCCCTCGGCCGGGTCCAGCCGCGGGATGGTCAGCGTAGACGAGGAGGGCTGGTCCAGGAGAAAGGCGTAGACCGTGTCGTTCTTCTGCGTGAAGCGGACCCGGAGGGAGTCACCGGGGGTCGTGCCGGTGGCCTCCACCCACGGACGGGTGCCGTAGATGCCCTCCCCGTGCACGTCGAGCCACCGGCCCAGGCCCCGCAGCAGCTCGCGCTGGACCTCGGGAATCGTGCCGTCGGCCTTCGGGCCCACGTTCAGGAGCAGATTGGCGTTCTTCGAGACGTTGTCCACGAAGAGGTCGACCAGGGCGTCGAGGCTCATGTAGTCTCCGGGCGTCTCGTTGGCATTGTAGCCGAACGACTGTGCCATGCCCCTCGTGTTCTCCCACTTGTGGCCGATGAGGCGGTCGATGACGTCGTATTCGTATTCCTGCGTGTAGAAGTCACCGCGCTTGCCGCGGGCCTTGCCCCAGCGGTCGTTGACGGCCACGGCCTGGTCGCGCTCGGCGGCCTGGTTGTAGTAGTAGGCGATCAGCTCCTTGGAGTGAAACTGCTCCGGGGTGGCCATCCAGTCGCCGTCGAGCCAGAGGACCGACGGGTGGTACTCGTCGATCAGCTCACGGGCCTTCGTGTTCATGTAGCGGACGTAGTCGTCGCTCATGTAGGCCGGGTGCGGCCCCGAGTACTTGGGCGTGTAGTAGTTGAGCATGGCGTGGTAGGAGGCGCCGAAGCGCATGTCTTCGGCCCGTACGGCCGCCGCGAGTTCCCCGATGATGTCGCGCTGCGGGCCCCGGTCGGCGGCGTCCCAGTCGGTGTAGCGGGAGTCCCACATCGGAAAGCCGTCGTGGTGCTCGGCGACGGGAATGACGTAGCGGGCCCCCGCCTCCCGGAAGAGCTGGGCCCAGCGTTCGGGGTCCCAGTTCTGCGCCCGGAAGTCGGACACGAAGTCCTCGTACTCGACGTCCCGGCCGTACGTCTCGTTGTGGTACCGGTACCGGGCCGTGCCGGGCTCGTCGTAGCCGTTCGGATACCACTCGGCGTAATCGCCGCGCGGGGCCCAGGCGGGGACCGAGTAGACGCCCCAGTGGATGAAGATGCCGAGCTTGGCGTCGTGGAACCACGCGGGCGCCTCGTGCTGCCCGAGGGATTCGTAGGTGGCCTCGAAGGGGTGGCCCTCCTCGTCCTGCGCGGCGGCGGGGCGGGCGAGGAGACCGACGACCAGCAGAGCGGCGGCCAGGACCGGGGCGGCGGCCTGCACGCTCCGCAGGACGAGGGGCGATCCGAGACGATGGACAAAACGCATGGCGGAGGAGAGGCAATGACGAGAACCAATTGAAGAGAAAGGTAACGGCTGGCGGCATGTCTTGAAACCGCTTCGCGGGGCGTGCCCACGGCACTCGCCCCCGGCCCCGGCGTCCCGGCGCGCCATTGCACGTGGAACAGACCGGCCGTGCATGGCGACAGTGCGGGAGGATCCCGTGCTCCGGTCGCCCCGTTGGCCCGAGTGTTCGTGCTTCCGCACAAGGATCCGCCCTCCCCATGCGTCGCCTACTCGGGTCGTGTTTGCTGTTGGGCGCGTTGCTCGGGGCACCGCCTGCCGCCCTGGGACAGCTGTCGCCGCAGTTCGGGGTGGCCCTTGGGGTCAACGTCGCTACAGTGTCGGCCCCGGCCGACGTGGGCACGCGGCAGATGGCGGCGGGCGGCGTGGTCATGCGCCTGGGGCTTCCGGGGCCGCTGTCGCTGGAGCCGCAGCTGCTCCTCAGCCAGAAGGGCACGACCGTTCGGGGCGGAGAGGGGAGCATCCGCTACGGGGCCGGCTACCTGAACCTGCCCGTCCTCCTGCGGGTCGACGGGCCCTCGCTCGGGATGGTGTCGCCGTACGGGGTGGTCGGGGGCTTCGGCGGCGTCAAACTCTTCGAGCAGCAGCGCGCGGGCGGCGACCTCAGCTTTCCGCTCGACGCGGGCACCTCGCTCTTCCGCCGCACGGACGGGGGGCTCACGGTCGGCGTCGGCGGGACGATTCCGCTCGGGGGAGAGCGACGCCTCAACCTCGCCCTCCGCTACGAGCACGGCCTCGTCGACGTCGCCCGGTCGGTCGACGAGCAGCCGTACGCGCAGGCACCCTTTCCGTCGTCGGCCGAGACGCGAACGTGGGCGATCATGCTACGATTCGGCATCTGAGCCTGACAGGCCCCCGGCCGAATGCGCCGCGTGCTACGGGCGGGGCCCAATAACAGTGATGCCGCCGTGAAAAGGCGATGACGCCCGTCTGTCGGGGCTGGCCGGGGCATTTGCCGGCGCCATCACGGCTTGCAAAACGGCAATCCGGTCCTTTCCTTGAACCAATCTACCGACGTCCCGCCATTCCGGGCGAGGGCCCTCTTTCTTCCGAACCAGGCACTGGTGCATGTATCTGAGTAAGCTGGAGCTGCAGGGCTTCAAGAGCTTTGCCGACGGCACGACGCTCACCTTCGACCCCGGCGTCACGACCATCGTGGGGCCCAACGGGTGCGGCAAGTCCAACATCGTCGACGCCATCCGATGGGTGATCGGCGAGCAGCGGCCCACGGTGCTGCGCTCCGAGAAGATGGAGAACCTCATCTTCAACGGCACCTCCGACCGGCGGCCCCTCGGCATGGCCGAGGTGGAGCTCACGATCGAGAACACCGACGGCGTGCTCCCGACGGAGTACTCGGAGGTCACGATCGGGCGCCGCCTCTTCCGCGACGGCACCTCCGAGTACCTGATGAACGGGACGCAGTGTCGGCTGAAGGACATCACCGACCTGTTCATGGACACGGGCATGGCGGCCGACGCCTACTCGGTCATCGAGCTCAAGATGGTCGACGAGCTGGTGTCCGGCTCCACCGAGGACCGGCGCCGCATGTTCGAGGAGGCGGCCGGCATCACGCGCTACAAGATGCGCCGGCGGCAGGCCCTCCGGAAGCTCGACAACACGCAGGCGGACCTGGAGCGCATCCGCGACCTGACCGACGAGATTCACACGCAGGTGGAGCGGCTGGAGCGCCAGGCCGAGAAGGCCCAGCAGTACCAGGAGGCCGAAGAGACGCTTCGGCGCCTGGAGCTGCTGCTCTCGCAGGTCGAGCACGACCGGCTCCTCGAGAAGCAGACCGCTCTCGAGGAGCAGCGCGGGGCGCACGCCGAGCGGGCCGAGGCGCTGGCCGACGAGGAAGCGACGACGGAGCGCCGCCTCGCGTCCCTCCGCGAGCGCCTGGAGGAGCGGGAGGCCACCCTCCAGGCGCGCCGCGAGGCCCTGCAGGAGCACCGGGCCCAGGTCCGCGAGCTGGAGGCCGACCAGCGTCTGCAGCGCGAGCGCCTGAACCGGGCCCGCAGCGACCGCGACCAGGCCGAGCAGGCCCAGGAGGAGGCGCAGGAGCAGCGGGCGGCCCTCGCCGAGGAGGCCCAGCGGCTGGAGAGCACTCTCGAGCAGGCGCGCCCGGCGCTGGAGGAGGCCGAGGCCGCCCTCGAGACGGCCCGTGAGGAGCGCGACGCGGCCCAGGCCGCCGCCGCGGAGCTCCGGGAGCGCGTCCAGCGCCTCCGCGACGAGGCCGAGGCCGCCGCCGACGAGCAGGCCGAGCGCCGGCGCCGTCTCGACCAGCACACCAACCGGCAGGAGATGCTGTCCGAGGAGCAGGATCGCGTGGCCCGGCAGCTCGAGGAGCTGGAGGAAACGGCAGACACGCTCGAGGAGCGCGTCGCCGACGCCCAGCGCCGCCGCGCCGACGCCCAGGAGGCGCTGTCCGACGCCGAGGCGGCCCTGGAGGAGACGGAGGCCGAGTACCGGCGCCGCGAGGAGGCCCTCGAGGCGGCCACGGAGCGGCTCCGCGAGCTGGATCGCCGGCGGGACGCCGCCGCGGCCGAGGTGGACCTGCTGGAGGGGCTCGTCTCGAGCTACGACGAGCTGTCGGACGCCGTGCAGTACCTCG
>JAZKTD010000292.1:0-4398 GCA_036625705.1 Salinivenus sp. | reverse complement strand
CGTCAGGCGGGCTCGCGGGCCCGCATCTCTTCCAGGAGGGGGCGGAGCTTCGCCCACACGTCCCGCGCCACGAGGCGGTGGCCCGCCGCGGTGGGGTGGATGCCGTCATCCTGCATCAGCGAGTCGGCCCCCGCCTGGAGCCGTCGGTTGAACTGCACGAGCGCCACGCGGTCGTACTGCCGGGCCACCGCGGGGTACACCTGCCGAAACCGCTCGGTGTAGTCGGCCCCCAGGTTCTTCGGGATGCGCATGGCGGTCAGCAGCACCCGCGCCTCCGGGTAGACGGCGAGCGTCGTGTCGATGATGCCCGTCAGGTTCGCCTCCGTGTCCGAGGGCGGCACGCCGCGCAGGCCGTCGTTGCCGCCGAGCTCCAGGAGGAGCACGTCGACCTCCTGGCTCAGAAGCCACTCGATCCGGCGCAGGCCCCCGGCCGTCGTCTCGCCGCTCACGCCCGCGTTCTGGACGGTCACGTTCCACCCCAGCGAGTCGACTCGCTGCTGCAGGCGGGCGGGAAAGGCCGCCTGCGAGGACACGCCCTGGCCGGCGGCGATGCTGTTGCCCAGCACGAGGACGCGGAGGCCGTCGCCGGCGGCCGTATCGGCGGTCGTGTCGGCGGACGGGGCGGTCCTGGAGGCCGTTGTGCCCGTGTCGGAGGCCGCGCGGGCCGACTCGGAATTGGAACGATTCTGACCACACCCGGCCGCCCACAGAACTCCGACGAACAGAAGTAGGTATAGGCGAAGCGTTTGCATCAGTGTTAGCAGTGGCGGCCCGGAAGGTAGTGGCCCGCACGCGAACCGGCACCGGAATCCCAGGGTTTCGGGATGCCCGACGCGCCGGTCCTCGTCGCTCGTTTCAGATTCCCCGCTCCCTCATGGACACCCCCTCCGTACTCCGCGCCGACGCGCTCACCAAGTCTTTCTCGAGCGGTGGGCGGATGCTGACGGTCATCGACGATGTGAGCTTCCAGGTCGACGAGGGGGAGACCTGCTCGATCGTGGGCCCGTCCGGGAGCGGCAAGACGACCCTGCTGGGACTCTGCGCGGGCCTGGACCGCCCGACGAGCGGGGCGGTTACGCTCTGCGGCATCGACCTCGGGCCCCTCGACGAGGATGAGCGGGCGGAGGTGCGCAACCAGCACGTCGGGTTCGTCTTCCAGACCTTCCGCCTGCTGCCGACGCTCACGGCGCTGGAAAACGTGATGGTGCCGGCCGAGCTGCGGGGCACGGCCGACGCCCAGTCCCGGGCGTCGACCCTGCTCGGGAAGGTGGGCCTCGGCGACCGCCTCGACCACTACCCCTCCCAGCTCTCCGGGGGCGAGCAGCAGCGCGTGGCCATGGCGCGGGCCTTCATCAACGAGCCCCGCATTCTGTTTGCCGACGAGCCGACCGGCAACCTCGACGCCGAGACGGCCGAGCGGGTCGAGGACGTGCTCTTCGACCTCAACAGGACGGCGGGCACGACCCTCGTCCTGGTGACCCACGACCAGACGCTCGCGGATCGGACCCAGCGCATCCTTCGGCTCCGTGGCGGTGAAATCGTCGGGGAGGAGCGCACCGAGACCGAGCCCGCCCAGGCGGTCTCGTAGGTCGGGAATCGGCGACCGCCGTGCCAAGCGACGGGCTCGTTCAGACGTCGGGGGTAGGGGCCTCCGGGGCGTCGGAGGGACGGTCGGCGTACTCGGTCGGGGAGCAGCCGAAGCTCTCCCGGAAGATCTGAGAGAAGTACCCGGCGTCGCGGTACCCCACGGCGGCCGCGACCGTCGAGACCGTGTCGGCGCCTTCGCGCAGCAGCGTGGCGGCCCGCTGGAGGCGCCGGGCCCGGATGAGGCCGGACGGGGAGAGCCGCGTCACGTCGCCGAGGCGGCGACGGAGGTGCCGGGGGCTCAGGTCCAGCTCGTCGGCCAGCCAGTCGACCCCGAAGTTGCTGTTGTCGATGTGCTCGTCGATGACCCGATTGACCCGCTCCAGAAACTCGGCGGTGTCCGAGGAGACCGTGTCCGTCGTCGGCGCCAGGAAGTCGGGGACCTCGACGCGCTCCTCGACGAGGCGGCGGATTTCGATGAGGTTTTCGACCCGCGTTTCCAGCTCGGCGGGGTCGAACGGCTTCGCCAGGTACGCGTCGGCACCGGCCTGCAGTCCCAGAAGGCGGCCCTCCTGATCGCGTCGCACCGTCAGCAGAATGACCGGCACGTGGCGTACCTCGGGGTCCTCGCGGATGGCCCGGCAGAGGGCCGCGCCGTCGCGTTCGGGCATCACCAGGTCGCTGATGACGAGGTCCGGCCGCCGCGCCCGGACCTGCTCGAGCCCCTCGGCCCCGTTTGCGGCCGTCGTCACCCGATACGTCCGCCCGAGCAGGGCCTGGAGGTAGCTGCGCATCTCGGCCTCGTCGTCCACCACGAGAATCTCGGGGGCGTCCTCGTCGGGCGGCGGGGCGTCCTCGTCTTCGGGCGGGCGCATCTCTGCCTGTGCCCGCCGGGGAACCGCTCGGTCGTCGGTGGGGGTCGGGGCCGAATCGGGAGACAGGTCCTCGTCGGCGAAGTGGTCGCGGCCGAGGGGGAGGCGGACGGTCACCTCCGTGCCGAAGCCCGACTCGCTGGCCACGTCCAGTTCTCCCCCGTGCCGTTCGACGAGGGCCTTCGTGTGTGCGAGGCCGATGCCCATCCCGATCCACGAGGCGTCCGAGGAGGGCGAGGAGAGCTGGTCCGCGTCCGACCCGGCCGGCACGGCGCTTTCGTGGCGGGCAAACACGCGGGCCCGGACCGCCTCCGGGATGCCCGGCCCCGTGTCCCGAACTGCAATCGCGGCGTGGTCGTCCTGGCGGTCCAGGCGCACCCGGATCGTGCCGCCCTCGGGGGTGTACTTGATCGCGTTTGACAGGAGGTTGGACAGAATGGACTCGAGCCGGTCGGCGTCCGCCCACACCTCGAGGGCGTCGGGGGCGATTTCCGAGGCAAAGCGGAGGTCCTCCCGCTCGGCCCAATCCCGGAAGGGCCGGGCGAGGTCCTCGACCAGGGCAGGGAGGTCGTGCCGCCGCACGGCGAGGGTGAGGCGGTCCTCGTCGAGCTGTGCCAGTTCGAGGAGCTGGTTGACCAGCCGGCGCATGCGGAGGCTCTGGCCCTCCATCGCCTCCAGCCGATCCCGGAGGGACGAGGGGAGGTCGCCGAAGCGGCCGTCGAGGGCCTCCCGCACGGTGCCGAGGAGGAGCGTCAGGGGCGTCCGAAACTCGTGGGACACGTCGGCAAAGAATCGGCTCTTTGCGGCCTCCAGTTGGGCCACCTGCTCGTGTAGGCGCTCGGCCCGCCGCCGCTCCCGGTGCTGGTGGTAGCGGGCCGCGTACAGGAGCGCCGCCACGCCGGTGAGAATGACGGTGACGAACGCCATGTGCACGAGAGGGGCCGAGCCGACGAGCTCCGGGCGGGCGGCCCGGGTGCCCGGCACGCCGACGTGGCCGATGCCCACGAAGACGCCGGTCATTGCGCCGCCGACGAGCAGGGCCTGCCAGGGCCGATATGGAATGGCGGCCACGAGCAGCAGGTACGTGACGATCAGGTACTCGGTGCTCAGGACGCCCCGATAGGCGTCGTGAACGAGCGACACGGCGACAATCAGAACCGCAAGGCCCGCCGCGGCGCCCCGCGTGGCCGGCAGCGACCCCCTCGCCCGGCCCACCCACACCGCCCCGGCACACAGGAGGAGCACGGCGGCCTTGTCCCAGAGCACGAAGGCGTCCAGGGTCACGGGGCTCGGGTACCACCACAGGGTCGGGCGCCCCAGCAGGAAGACGTTGACGGGCACCAGGATGAGGATGCCGGCGATGGCGAGCAGTCCGCTCCACTGGAGCCCCCTCCGCGCGAGGCGGGCGAGGGTGGCCCGGAACGACGGGTCGGCCTCCAGGGCGCCCGGCTCGAAGAAGACGCGGCGCGCTCGGTCGAGATTCGTATCCTGAGACATGGGCGGCGGTCCGATGCGTGGGGAATTGCTAAGGGGCAGACGGCCGTGCTGAGCCCCTTGTCGGTCTCTATACAGCCATGCGGGACGCGCTTTCCGAGATGGGTCGCCGCCGTGTGCAGTGTCCCCCGTGCCCGCCGGCCCTGGCGCGGGGAGGGTCGGCGGCGGTGGTGTAACGTTTTGCGGAGGCGAAGACCCTATCGGCGAGTTCTTCCGCGGATCTGCCCGCTCCTCGTGCGCCCCCGAATGAGTCGCCTCTACGGTTGTCTGATGATTGCAGTCGGACTTCGTGCCGGCCCCGGATCCGAGGGCCGTGCGCAGTCGGGCGCGCCCTTCGACCTATCGGTGCAGAGCGTCGCCAACACGGTCGACGGCCTGGATCGTGTGGGCCCGTCTACCGCGATCTGCCGGCGTTCGCGCCGGTCGACCGAGTGAGACGGTTCGGCGG
>JAZKTD010000020.1:0-23409 GCA_036625705.1 Salinivenus sp. | reverse complement strand
CCTCGTCGTTGGCGAGCTGCCCGCAGGCCGCGTCGATGTCCTGCCCCCGGCTTTGGCGCACGGTGACGGTGATGCCTTCCTCGACGAGCACCTGCACGAAGCGGTCGAGCTGCGCCTCGGACGTGCGCTCGAAGTTCAGGCCCTCGACCGGGTTGTACATCAGCAGGTTGACCTTGCTCGGGGCCCAGCGGGCGACCTCGGCCAGGTTGCGCGCGTCGGCCTCGCTGTCGTTGACGCCCTTGAAGAGGCAGTACTCGTAGGTGACCGGCCGGCCGGTCGTGCGCGAATAGTATTGAATCGCCTCCTTCAGGGCGGGCAGGCTCGTCTTCTCCGCCTCGTTGACCGGCATGATGCTGCTGCGCGTCTCGTTGTCCGGCGCGTGGAGGGACACCGCCAGGTTGGACCGCAGTTGGTCGTCGGCCAGGTCCTTGATGCGCCGCGCGAGCCCGACGGTCGACACCGTAATCTTCTGCGCGGAGAGGTTGAGGCTGTCCTCGTCGGTGAGAATGTCGATGCTGTCGAGCACCGCGTCGTAGTTGAGCAGCGGCTCCCCCATGCCCATGAACACGACGTTCGTCACGGGCCGCCCGAAGCGCTCCTGGGCCACCTCGTTCATGTGCCACACCTGGTCGAAGATGGCCCCCGGCGTGAGGTTTTCGCGGAAGCCCATGAGGCCGGTGGCGCAGAACTCGCATCCCATCGCGCAGCCGACCTGGCTCGACACGCAGACCGTGAGGCGACGCGCCTCGCCCCGCTCGTCGATCGCCGGGATGAGGACGGTCTCCGCCTCCCGGCCCGAGGGCAGCCGGAAGAGGGCCTTCACCGTCTGGTCGGCCGCCTGCTGCTGCTCGACGATCTCGAGGTCTTCGACCGTCGCCTGCCGCCGGAGGCCGCGCCGCATCCGTTCTGGGAGGTCGGACATCCGCTCGAAACGCGAGACGCCCTTCCCGTAGATCCAGTGGAAGAGCTGCTCGCCCCGGTAGCGGGGCTCGCCGTGGGCGGCCACGAAGTCCGCGAGCGCCGCGCGGTTCATCGTCTTGAGGTCCACGCGGTCCGCGGCGGTGCCGACGGTGTGGGAGACGGTGTTGGGATCGGGCATATCACAACAGCGAACGCCAGAGGGGACGGGGACGTTTCGCATCGGACGGCCGATGGCGGTCGGCCGATCGCGGTCTCTCCGGTGCGTCCGTTCCCCGCACGGTCGATCGTTACGCCCCTCCGTGCTGAAAAATCAGGTCTCGAAGAACGGCCGCCGCACCTGCCACACCGCGAGGCCGAGCATCAGGAGCGCAAAGCCGGCGGTCACGCCGAGGCACACGGCCGGTCCGGCGAGCGCGGCGGTGTTGCCCGCAAAGCCGTGCAGGCCGTGCCGCAGCCCGCTCACGGCGTAGGACACCGGATTTCCCCAGACGAGCCACCGCAGCACCGGCGCCGCCCCCTCGGCCGGAAACATGGCGCCGGACAAAAACCAGAGCGGCAGCAGGAAGAGGTTCATCACGGCGTGGAAGCCGCGCGTGGTGTCCATCCGCCAGGCAATCGCGAAGCCGAGGGCGGTGAACGCGAGCCCGGTACAGAGGCAGATCGCCGCGACCATGCCCACGCCCAGCCAGCCCGGCGACAGGTCGATCAGCGGCAGGGCCACGAGGAAGAGCAGCGCCTGGGCGGTGGCGAGGAGCGTGCCGCCGAGGGTGACGCCGAAGACGAGGACCGTGCGGGGCGCCGGGGCCACGAGGACGGCCTGCAGGAAGCCGGAGGTCCGCTCCTCCACGACCGAGATCGTCGAAAAGATGGCCGTAAAGAGCAGGACCAGCGCGAGGATGCCGGGAAACAGAAAGGCCACGTAGCTCTCCTCGACGCCCGGCTGCACCGGCCGGAACGTGTTCTGAAAGCCGAGGCCCAGCAGGATCCAGAGGGCCAGCGGCTGCGCCAGGACCCCCAGCACGCGGCTGCGGTCCCGCACAAACTTTCGCATCTCCCGCCCGGTGAGGGCCCCGATCGTGCGCAGCGCGTGCATCGTGCGGTGTCGTGTGTGAGTGGAGGCGGTCGCATGTGCGGGTCGGCGGGCGGAGGAGCCCTCGCAATCGAGCCGTCACGCTCGGTCGCCGGCGTCGGGCCCGCGCGCCAGCACCCGTTCCCGCTCCTGGTCCGGCCATCCCCCCGCGTGAACCATGAAGACATCTTCGAGCGTCGGGGTGCGGAGGGTGGCGCTGCGGATGCGATCGCCCAGCGCCTCGTAGAGCGCCGAGAGGAACGTGGGCGGGTCGGCCGGCGCCACCTGCACGACGGACCCGACAATGCGGGTCGGGACGCCGAACTGCGCATCGATCCGATCACGGAGCGCCGTCGGGGCGTCGGTCTCGAGCCAGAGCGTCTCGTCGCCGAGCTCGGCCTTGAGGGCCGCGGGCGTCCCGTCGGCGACCAGGCGCCCGTCGGACAGGATGCCCACGCGGTCGCAGCGCTCGGCCTCGTCCATCAGGTGGGTGGCCAGCAGCAGCGTCGTGCCCTCCGTGGTCCGCAGCGTCTCGATGGCCGACCAGAAGGCACGGCGGGCGCCGGGGTCGAGGCCCGTCGTGGGCTCGTCGAGGAGCAGGAGGTCCGGCCGGTGCAGGAGCCCGCGGGCGAGGTCGACCCGCCGCCGGAGCCCCCCCGACAGGGTGTCGACCGCGTCGTCGGCCCGGTCGGCCACGTCGAGGCGCCGCAGCAGGGCGTCGATGCGGTCGCGCCGTTCGGCCCCGTGGAGGCCGTAGAGGGCCGCCTGGACCCGGAGGTTTTCCCGGACGGTGAGGGCTTCGTCGAGCGCCTCGTCCTGGAAGACCACCCCCAGCCGGCGGCGCACGGCGTCGGGGGCCTGCGCCGTGTCCGCCTCGAACACGTGGGCCCGTCCCTCCGACGGGGGCATCAGGGTACAGAGGATACGGAAGAGCGTCGTCTTGCCGCTCCCATTCGGCCCCAGCACGCCGTAGAGGGCCCCGGGCGCCACCTGAAGCGTGACGTCCCGAAGCGCCACGTGGGTGCCGTAGCGGTGGGTTACCCCCCGAATGTCGACGGCAGGAGCAGCCATCGTAGAAGACGAACGCTGTGAATAAAAGCGGCGAGCCACTCTTTCGTCCAGCACGCCCAGAAGACGGACATATGCGTACCGGTATTTCGTATTCCGTATCTCGTATTTCTCAGTCTCTAGGGAGGGAGACGGTCCCGAAATACGCAATACGAAATACGCACCTCAAACGAACCAGTCGACCATCAGCAGCGCCACGAGGGCCGGGACGTAGAGCACCGAGGCCTTGAGGACGCGCTTTGCCTTCTGGCCGGTGCGCTCCCCGTAGAACACAATCGTCGTTCCGAGGAACCACAGGCCGAGCGGCACGGCCCCGGCGGCGTAGATCCAGCCCATGTGTCCCACGAGGGCGGGCAGCACGCTCAGGGGCACCAGCAGCGCCGCAAAGCCGACCATTTGCACGGCGGTCGAGGTGCCCTCCGGCTCCACAACAGGCAGCATCGCGTAGTCGCCCCGCGCGTAGTCCTTTCTGTACATCCAGGCCAGGGCCAGGAAGTGCGGCATCTGCCAGCACGCCAGGACCCCGAAGACGGCCCAGCCGCCCGCGCCGAACTGGCCGGTGGCGGCGGTGTAGCCGCCGAGGGCCGGGAGCGCCCCGGGCACCGTGCCGATCAGCGTGTTCCACTTCGTGACCCGCTTGAGGGGCGTGTAGACGGCGAGGTAGAGGACCGCCGTGAGTGCCGCGATCACGGCCGTGAGGGCGTTGACGAGCGGACAGAGAATGGCCACGGCCGCGCAGACCATGAGGATGCCCGTCGTCCGGGCCCGGTCGGCGTCGAGACGACCGGCGGGGAGCGGGCGGCTGGCCGTCCGCTTCATCTGCGCGTCGAAGCGGCGCTCGAGGACGTGGTTGAGCACGCCCACCCCGCCCGCACAGAGGGCCACCCCCAGCAGGGTCCAGAGCAGGGGACCCACCGCCAGCCCCCCGGGCGACCCGACCAGAAACCCCGCAAACGCCGACATCGTGACGACGGAGGAGATCTCCGGCTTCATCAGTTCGAGGTAGTCCCGCAGCACCGCTCCCGTCGTCCGCGCGGCCGTCGTCCGGTCGGACGCAGCGGTGGCTGTCGCGGCGTCCGGCGACTGGTTGGAAGGGTGTGACATCGGCTGATGAAGATCAGGGGAGCGGCGAGCGGACGCGGCTAGGCATCGGCGCCGACGAGGGCGGGCTCTTTTCTATCCGGACTGGCGTCGCTGTTCGAACTGAAGGCCTGCACGGACGATTCCGTCTCGGGCGTACGGGCCACCAAAAGAGTCGTAACGATCGCCGTGCCGAACAGGAGGGCGCCCACGACGAGGTGCGCGACCGTGAGCAGGACCGGCGCGAGGCTGAGGCCAGCCTGTCCCTCCTCGTAGAGCATGACGAGCAGCGCCGCGAGACCGAGCGCAAACTGGAGACTCATGGCCCCGAACAGGGCCCGGGTCGCCCGGCGCACCACCGGCACGTCGTCGTAGTGCTTCTCGGCCACGACGAACACGGCCATCACGAGCCCGACGACGACGAACGCCCCCGTGACGTGGAAGGCCGTGAAGCCCGCCGAGACGCCCCCACCGCTGTGCCGAAGCAGGGCACCGAGCACAATTTGCAGGTAGATGCCGGCGGTCGCCGCGTAGGCCAGGCCCCGCAGCCAGGTGCGGGTCGGTCCCGCGGCGAGCAGGCCCCGGCCCTCGCGCCAGGTCTTAGAGGTGAAGAGTGTCATCGCCACGAGGACCGCGAAGAAGAGCTGCGCCACGCAGGCGTGCACCGCGGCCAGGTCGATCGACACCCACAGAACCCGCAGCCCCCCGAGGACGCCCTGCACTAACACGAGCGCGACGGCTGCCCAGCCGAGCCTGCGCATCCAGGCGCGGGGATCATCCCACCACGTCCAGGCAGCCAGGGCCACGGTGAGCATCCCGACGAGGCTGGCCACGAGCCGGTGGCCGTGCTCCGCCAGGTACGCAGGCACTGCCCACCACTCGTCAACGGGATTAATCAGGTTGTAGGACCCGAGCGACGTAGGCCAGTCCGGAAACGCCATGCCCGCCCCGATGCTGGTGACGACACCGCCCCAGCAGATGAGCAGCACCGTCGTACAGACCGTGAGCCAGGAGAACCGATGCCGCCACACCCAGCGGGCGTCGGAGCGAGACGATCGGGAGGTGCGCATGGAGAAAAGAGCGAGTTGACGGCGGCGAGCGCAAGGGAGCACGGCAGGTACAATCTGCCGTGTTTCTGTCACGGGAGGGGGGGCTGCCGGTTCCATGAAGCGACCGCGAACGGAACCATCGATCCGGTTTTGACTACCGCTTTTCGAACACGTCACGTCCGTCTTCCTCTCCGTCTCAGTCCCCTCCCCCCTCTTCCGCCTCATGTCCACAAACGGGACCCTCATTGCGTCGATCTCTGGCATTCGCGGCATCGTAGGCGACGGGCTCGACCCGTCCGTCCTGGTCCGCTACGCGGGCGCCTTCGGCACCTGGTGCTACGAGCGGGCCGGCACCGGAGCGGATGCGGCCCCGAACCCGCTCGTGGTGGTGGGCCGCGACGCCCGGCCGTCGGGCGAGGCCTGCGCCCAGATTGTCGTCGGGACCCTCCGCGGAATGGGGTGCAACGTCGTCGATGTCGGCCTCGCGGCCACACCGACCGTGGAGATGGCGGTCCGGGAGGAGCGAGCCGCCGGCGGCGTCATCCTGTCGGCCTCGCACAACCCGGAGGCGTGGAACGCGCTCAAGCTCCTGAACGACCACGGCGAGTTTCTCACCCCCGAGCAGGGGCGGGCCGTGATCGACCGGGCCGAGGCGGCCTCCGCCCGCCCGGTGCAGCACCCCCACCTGGGCGGCTACCGCACCCGAGACGCCCTCCCGCACCACATCGACGCCATCCTTGCCCACGACCTCGTCGAGCCGGAGCGCATCGCCGGGCACAACCTGTCGGTGGTGGTCGACGGCATCAACTCCGTAGGGGGCATTGCGCTTCCGCGCCTCCTGCACCGACTCGGCGTCGCGGAGGCGCGCGTGCACTGCCTCCACTGCGAGCCCACGGGCCGCTTCGCGCATCCCGCCGAGCCGCGCCCGGCCCACCTCACCGAGCTGACCGAGGCCGTGCCTGAACTCGGGGCCGACCTGGGCCTGGCCGTCGACCCCGACGCCGACCGCCTCGCCCTGGTCGACGATCGGGGCCACTTCGTGCTCGAGGAGCTCACTCAGGTCCTGGCCGCCGACTTCGTGTGGGGCCACCGATCGGGTCCCTTCGTCACCAACCTCTCCTCCTCCCGTGCCATCGACGACGTGGCCGCCGAGCACGACCAGCCCGTCCACCGCTCGGCCGTCGGCGAAATCAACGTCGTCCAGCGCATGCACGAGACCGATGCCATCCTCGGCGGCGAGGGCAACGGCGGCGTCATCGTCCCGGACCTGCACCACGGCCGCGACGCCCTGGCGGGCACCGCCTTCATCCTCCAACACCTCGCCGAAACGGGCGCCCCCCTGAGCGCCCTCCACGACGCGCTGCCCCACTACGCGATGGTGAAGGACCAGCTCCCGCTGCCCGAGATCGAAGCCGACCGCCTGCTCGGAGAGATGGCCGACCGCACGGAGGAGGGAGCACCGTCCACGATCGACGGCCTGAAGATCAACTTCGAGGACCGGTGGGTCCACATGCGCCCCTCCAACACCGAACCCATTCTGCGCGTCTACGCCGAGGCGCCGACCGAATCGGAGGCCCAGGCCCTGGCCGACCGCTTCAAGGACCGCCTCCGCGGCCTGATCGACACGCTGGGCCCGTCGTAGGACTCGCCTCCGGCGTAGGACCCGCCCGCGGGCGCCGCCCCCCAGCCCGTCGGCGGCCCTGTCCCCTTGTAACGGTTGGGCAATTCAAAATTTGGGGGTGGAACGCGCCACTGTCTCCCAGAATTTACGTGACGCCGCGGATAGGAGTCAGCATTTGTATTTCTGACGGACATTTCCCCGGCCGTGGACGCCCGGCAGTGCGTCCCCGTGCAACTCTCTCGCGTGGTTTTTGCACTTTGTGGGGCAGGCCTCAAGAATGCCTTCGCCCTGCCGAACGGGACGCTGCCACCCCGCCCGTCGACGGACTCCCCCTTGGATCAGTGGTGCACGACATGGCCGACCAGCCCGACGTTCCCCGCGACCCGGCGTGGTACCGGGACCGGTGGAGGGAGCTCATGGACCTCCTTCCCGCCTCGACCCCCGACGAGGTGGTCGATCGGGTACGGGCCCTCCACATCCAGCAGCTCGAGGCCGACGCGGAGGCGCTGGCGGATCAGGGGATGGACCCCGAGACCGCACGGGCGGGGCTGGAGCGCCTCTTCGACCGGCTTCGGACACTGCGCCGCGAGAACGAGGTGCTGGGGGACCTTCAGGACCGGCTCGACGCCGACACTCCCGACCAGCTCGTCGACACCGTCGAGTCGCTGCGAGAGCAGGCGAACGTCGCCGAGGAGCAACGATCCGTGCTGCGGGAGGCCGGCTTCGACCGCCCCGAGGTGGCCATTCGGGCCATCGAGAGCATGAAGCAGCAGCTCGACGAACTCTACACCGAGAAGGAAGCCACCGAGCGCACCGACGCCGGAGGGGCGCTCCGCAGCGACGGCGATACCTTCGACCAGCTCCAGGCCCTGCTCGCCCGGGAAGAGAAGCTTCAGCGCGAGCTTGGGGTGTCGAACCCCGACGAGGTCGTGGAGATGGTAGAGGGGCTCACCGATCAGCTCGAGGAGCTCTACGTCGATCGCGACGCCGAGCAGGACCTCGACGCGGGCTTCGCTCCGGCCGCGCCCGGTCCCGAGCGTGCCCTGGAGGCCGAGCTTGGGGTATCAGACCCCGAAACCGTCGCCGTGATGCTGGAGGACCTGACCGACCAGCTGGACACCCTGTACGAAGACCGGGTGCGCCTCGCAGAGATGGACCTGGAGGGGCCCGAGGACGCCGTCGCGATGCTCAAAAGCATGGAGCGACAGCTCGAGTCGCTCTACGAAAGCCAGAAGCAGTTGTCGGACCGCGGCATCGACAACATCGACCACGCGCTCTCGGCCATCGAGAGCATGGAGGCGCAGCTCAGCGAGCTGTACGAGGCCCGAAACGAGAAGGCCGCCCCGGCGGTCTCTCCCGAACCGGCGGACGAGGGCCCTCTGCTCTCGGCGGACACCCGGCAGCGGCTTTCCGACATGGACCTTGAAGCGTTGAATGACCTGCCCGTCGGTCTTTTTCGCGTCGACGACCACGGCGTCGTGCAGTGGGCCAACGAGCAGGCGCTGCGGTGGCCGGACGCAACGGCCGACGCCCCGGAGGCCCTGACTGGCGCCCCCTTCTTTGAGGACGTGGCCCCCGCCGCCGCCAGCGCGCTCTTCCAGGGCCGCTTTGTGGAGGGGGTCCAGACGGGCGAGATGGACGAGTCGTTCGTGTATACGTATGTGGGGGCCCAGTCGACGGCCACGAACATTCGCGTCCACTTATACAGCGGGCCTGACCAATCTGCCCACTGGATCGTATTCCAGATACTGGAGCCTTCCTAGTCCGCGTCGGGCGTCCCGGCCACACCACACCACTCTTCTCATCGACGATACTGGACTGATGCCTGATCAAGACCCTCCGACGGACGAGCCCGACGATCGATCGATCCTGGACCCCGCCGACGCGGAGGCCCAGGACGCGTCCGCAGCGGACGAGGAGCCCGCCGACCGCTCCTCGGACTCCTCCGCGCCTGTCGACGGCAACGGGTCTCCGGGCCCCCCTTCCGACGAGTCGATGGAGGTGGAGTCCCTTCACTTCGAGGACGAGGACCTCGGCGTAAAGCTCCGTCACGCCGACGAGGACCAGCTCGACGGCGCCCCCTTCGGCATCATTAAGGTGGACGACAAGGGGACTGTCGAGTTCTTCAACCAGTACGAGTCGGACCTCAGCGGCATGGACCCCGACGAGGTGACGGGCCGCAACTTCTTCACGCAGGTTGCGCCCTGCACCAACAATCGCCTCTTCCGGGGTCGGTTCAAGAAGGGCGTCCGGCGCGGAGAGCTCGACGAGACCTTCACGTACACCTACACCTACAAGATGCGCCCGACCCTCGTGGACGTGCACATGTTTCGCGACGAGGCCGGCAACAACTGGATCACGGTTCAGAAGTACTAGTCCTCGCCCGACGGCCGCCGTGTCGGAATGCCGCACGGATGCCCCCAGCAGTATGATTAAGTCCTATTCTTCGTCCTTGCGGGCCCAGACATTCCTCGAGAATGCGCTGGACGAACTGGATGCCTCGGAGCCGCAGGCGGCGCTCCACCGGCTTCGGCGCATGAAGCGGCTCCTGCTGCGGTACCACGAGGAACTGAGCACACTCGACCGGCTCGGCCTGAACGACATGGACGAAGTGCTCGACGCCATGGTCGCAATGAAGCGCCGGGTCGATCACCTGCAGGAACAGCTCGAGGCGTACCAGGCCGCCCAGAAAAAGCTCCACGCGATCCAGGACGCCCTCGACGTAGACGCGAGCGCCGCGGACACCGTCCGGACGATCGAGAGCATCAGCGAGCAGCTGGAGGCCCTGTACGAGGAACGAGAACTCCTCTCCCGGGCGGGCGTCTCGGACACCACCGAAGCCGTCCGCCTCATTCAGAGCATGCGGAAACAGCTCGACGACGCCTCCACCGAGACAGCGTCCGAGACGGACGAGCAGACCCCCATGGATCAGTTGGAGCAGAAACTGGGCGTGTCCGACCCCGAATCGGTCCTCGACATGATCGAGAGCATGGAGGATCAGCTCGCCGCGGAGGTCGAAGCGCGGGTCGACGATCCGGGGACCGGCACGTCGGCGGACGGGGAGGCCTCGCGAGCACTCTCATCGACTGTCGTTCACACCCTCGAGCGACAGATGATGGCTGCTCAGACCGGCGAGGTGAACGTTCCCGCCGACGAAATGCCCCCTCTCGTGCCGACGGAGCGGCTTGGAACCCTGGCGGAGTGCTCGCCGGACGACCTGGAGGCCCTGAGCGTTGGGGTCGTGGCCCTCGACGACGATGCGCGCATCTGCTTCGCAACCATGCATGCGCCCCTCCTCCCGGGCCTGGAGGGGCAGCCGGAGGGCGACTCGTTGTTCGAGCGAAGCCCCGCCGCCCGGAACCCGCTCCTGCAAGAGCCGCTCCGACGCGGCCGCGACACAGGGGATCTCGACTGCCGTATCGCGTTCACGTTTCCGCGGCCGGACGCCTACGCGCCCCTTCCCCTGACCCTTCACCTGCACCGCGCCTCCGAGTCGGGCCCCACGTGGCTCTTTTACGACCGACTCCGGTAGATGGGCATCCCCTCCGGTTTTTCCTCCACCCCGCTATCACAGCACACAGGACCGATGCGGCCCAACGGTACCTCGGACTTGTCGGACTCGGACGGCCTGCCTCCGACCTCCAATACCCCCGACGTCGTCGAGGATCTGCATACGGCCCTCGATCAGTGCCCGTCGCCGGGCGCAGCGCCGGACCCCAACCCCTGGCACGACCTGCTCTACGACCGTTTGCGCGACGAGGCCCTGCCGGCCCTCATCGCGGACGGCACCATTACGCCCGCCGCGTCGCTCTGGACCGGGTCGCGGCTGTGGGTGCAGGCGTTCCGCGCCTCTGAGCTCCGCGCCGGCGACCGGCTTCTCCTCACCCTTCCGCCATCCACCGCCTTCGTCCAGGTCCTGGTGGCCGCGCTGTGGGAGGGCTACACCGTGGCGCCCGCCCCCGCCGGCGAAGACGTTGCGCCCCTCCTCGAAACCCTCGACGCCCGGGCGGCCGTGACGACCGAGACGGCCCCTCACGCCTGGGTCTCCGACGAGTACGCCGGCCCGCGCTCCACACCCGACGCCCTCCGCCCCCCCGACACGGCCCGGACCCCGGACGTCCGCTTCCTGATGCGCACCTCGGGAACCACGGCCCACGCCCGGTGGGTCGCCCTCTCGGACCGCAACGTGCTGTCGGTGCTGGCGAGCCACCTCCCCCACTTCTCGCTCCAGAACGCCCGGGCGCTCTCCGTGCTGCCCTGGACCCACGCGTTCGGGCTGGTGCTCGACCTCTTTCCCGCCCTTCTCTCCGGCGCGGAGCTGATTCGGGACCCGGAGGGCGGGCGCGACCCGGATCAGCTGGTCCACCTCCGGAACGCGTGGGGCGCGACCCACCTCTCCGCCGTCCCGCTCACAATCCAGCGCCTGCTCGACACGCCGGAGGGCGGATCACTCCTGCGACGCCTCCAGGGGGGCATCGTAGGGGGCGCGCCAATCTCCGGCCCCCTCGCCGACCGGCTCGCCGAAACGGCCCTGCGGGTCGGGTACGGGCAGACCGAGGCCTCGCCCGGCATCGCCCTCGGCCCGCCCGGCGAGTGGGCGCCCCACTACCTCGGCCGCCCGGTCGGGTGCTCGGTCGAGGTCGCCGAGGACGGGGAGCTGCTGTTCGAGGGCCCCAACGCCTGCGTCGGCATCTGGCACGACGGAGCCCTCGACCGGGCCGCCCCCGACCGGACCGTTCGGACCGGCGACCTCGTCGAGCGCGACGGCGACGACCTCTTCTTTCGGGGCCGGAAGGACCACTCCTTCAAGCTCTCGAATGGGCGGCTCGTTCGAGCCGGCGCCCTCGAGGCCGAACTCAAGACCCGCTTCCCCGACCTGCGGGACGCACTGATCTTCACCCCCGAGGGGGACGACGTCGCCGCGGCCCTCTGCCTGGATGCCCCCGACGACGCCCCGCCCCCCGACGACGCGGTGCGGTCGGTCCTTGGGTCCCTGGGCCCCCGGCTGGTCTGGACGACGCCCGTCCCGCCCGACGCCTGGTCGACCTACGCGAAGGGCACCGTCGACCGACGGGCGATGACCGACGCCCTGACGGAGCAGTACCGGTCGGCCTCCTCCCCGTGAGCAGACGGCGGCCGTCACCGGGTCCTGCCCTTCTCTTTTCGCGGCGCGGCCCCGCCTGCCCCCCTTCGTGGATCCCGTTCTCCGACTTCGGCCTCCATGCCTCCTTCCGACGCCGCCATTCTTCCTGTGGGCCCGGACGTGTCCCAGTCCAGCGAACGACTGGAGCGGGCCGCGACCGCCCCCTCCGTCCAGGTCCGGCCCACGACCGCCGCCGAGGAGGCCCTAGAGAGGGGCCGCGCCGCCCTCACCCGGATTCGGGACTCGGGAGCGACGGTGTACGGCCTGACGACGGGATTCGGCCCCCTGCACGAGTACGTGTCCGACGACGGAGACGTGCCGGACCACGGGGAGGGCCTGCTCGCCCACCTGGCCACCGGGAGCGGGACGCCGCTGGCCCCGCCGGTGGTTCGGGCCATGATGGGCGCCCGCCTGCAGGCCCTCGCCCAGGGACACTCTGCCGTCCGCCCGTCCACCTTCGGGGCCCTGTCGTCCCTGCTTGAAGCCGGCCTCGTGCCGGCGGTGCCTGAGATCGGCTCACTGGGCGCGAGCGGCGACCTGACCCCGCTCGCCCACGTGGCACGGGTCTGCACCGGCGAGGGCCACGTGCTCGGTCCCGACGGCGCACGCACCCCCGCCGGGCCCGCGCTGGACCGAGCGGGCCTCGCCCCGGTAGCGCTCGACGCCCGCGACGCCCTTGCCCTCGTGAACGGCACCTCGTTCATGACCGCCGCCGCGGCCCTCGCCCTCGCCCGGGGCCGCCGCCTGGTCGAGCGGGCCGAGGCCCTCACGGGCTGGGCCTACCGGGTGCTGGGCTGTTCCCTGGAGGCCCTCGACCCGCGGCTCCACGAGGCGCGCGGGCACGACGGGCAGTCGGCGAGCGCCGCGGCCATCCGCGAGGCGGCCACGCGCCACGGCCCCGCCGAGCGCGAGGAGCGCCCCCTCCAGGAGGTGTACTCGCTCCGCTGTGCGCCGCAAATTCTGGGGGCGGCCCGCGACCAACTGGCCTACGTGCGCGACGTCGTGGAGACCGAGCTCAACGGCGTCACCGACAACCCCATCACCATCCCGGACGCCCCGGCGGCCCTGCACGGCGGGAACTTCCAGGGACAGCAGGTGGCCTTTGCCGCCGACGCCCTGAACGAGGCCCTCACGCAGGTGGGGGTGCTGGTCGAACGACAGGTCGACGTGCTTCTCTCTCCGGACCAGAACGAGGCCACGCCCCTCCTGGCCTGGGACCCCGGCCCCACGAGCGGCCTCGCCGGGGCCCAGCTCACCGCCACGGCCCTCGTGGCTGAGCTGCGACAGAACGCCCAGATGGCGGGCACCTCCTCCATCCCCACGAACGACGACAACCAGGACGTCGTCTCGATGGGAGCCCTCGCCGCCCGGACGGCCCACGAGCAAACCGAGCGGCTGGCCCCGATTCTGGGCGTCATGGGGCTGGCCCTCACCCAGCTCACCCACCTTCAGGACGCGGGCCGCGCCGAGGGGCCGGCCCCGCCGCCGCCGCCGTGGATGCCGCCCATCGACCCGGTCGTGGAGGACCGCCCGCTCCGGTCCGAGATCGACATGCTCGCAGACCGGTGGCTCGCGTCGCCGAGCACCAATTAACCCTCGCACTCCTCTCTTCTCTGCCCCGCCTCCCATGCCCGACCGTCCGACCCCCGGCCCCGACGAGGAGTCCGTCTGGGACTATCCTCGCCCCCCGGCCGTCGAGCCCGACGACCGCCGCGTCCGTATCGTGTTCAACGACACGACCATCGCGGACACGACCGACGCGTTTCGCGTGCTGGAAACGAGCCACCCGCCCGTCTACTACCTGCCGCCCGACGACGTGGCCACCGAGCACCTGGAGCGCGAGTCGCGGACGACGATGTGCGAGTTCAAGGGACGAGCCGACTACTACACCCTGACCGTTGGCGAACGCTCCGTGTCGCAGGCCGGCTGGCGGTACCCCGACCCGGTGGCGCGCTACGAGGAGCTCACCGATCACTTCGCCTTCTATCCGAGCAAGATGGACGCCTGCTACGTGGGGGACGAGCAGGCCCGCGCCCAGGAGGGCGACTTCTACGGCGGCTGGATCACCGACGACATCGTGGGCCCCTTCAAGGGGGGGCCGGGCACCATGGGCTGGTGAGGACGCGCCCCTCAGGTCTGGAGTCGCCCGTCTTCCCCGTTCGCCGGCAGGGCTCGTTTACGGACTACAGTCCACAGTGCCTCTCTCCGAGGGGATTTCAGTAGCCCTAATCGACGGTTTTTCTGCAAACGTGTAACGTCAAAACGTTGAACGTTATACGATTACGGAAAATCGGGGTTCTTGTCGGAAGACACAGTCCCCAGATGACACCAGTTGGATGAGAGGACGGGATTAGACCGTCGACAGGGCGCGGTCGAGGTCGGCGGCCAGGTCCTCCACGTCCTCGACCCCGACGGAGAGCCGGATCAGCGAGTCGGTCAGCCCGATCTTCTCCCGCTCGTCGCGCGGAATGGAGGCGTGGGTCATGGAGGCCGGGTGCTCGATGAGGCTCTCGACGCCGCCGAGGCTCTCCGCGAGGGTGAACACCTCGGTCCCCTCCAGCACCGAGAGGGCCGCGTCCATGTCGTCGTCGGCCAGGTCGAACGAGATCATGCCCCCGAAGTCGCTCATCTGCGCCTTTGCGATCTCGTGGCCGGGGTGGGACGGCAGGCCCGGGTACCGCACTCGCCCCACGGCGGGGTGATCGCCGAGCAGTTCCACCAGACGCTGTGCGTTCGTGCAGTGCCGCTCCATGCGCAGATGCAGCGTCTTGGTGCCGCGCAGGGTCAGGAAGCAGTCCATGGGGCCGGGCGACGCCCCGGTGCTTTTGACCTGAAAGCGCAGGCGCTCGGCCCACTCGTCGGAGTTGGTGCACACCGCCCCCAGGATGAGGTCCGAGTGCCCGCCGAGGTACTTGGTGGCGGAGTGCAGCACGAGGTCGGCCCCGAGGGCGAGCGGCTGCTGGAGGTAGGGCGAGGCAAAAGTGTTGTCGACGGCCACGTCGACGTCGTGGGCGTGGGCCCGCTCGGCGAGCGCCGCGACGTCGACGATGCGCATCAGCGGGTTGGTGGGCGTCTCGACCCAGAGGAGCTTCGTGTCGTCGGTAAAGGCGGCCTCGACCCGGTCGGGGTCGTCCATCTCGACGAAGGAGACCTCGAGGTTGAGCGGCTCGAAGACCTCGGTGAGCAGCCGGTAGGTGCCGCCGTACAGGTCGTCGGTGGCCACTACGTGGTCGCCGGGGCGCAGGCTCTTCATGATGGCGTCGATGCCGGCCACGCCCGAGCTGAAGGCGATGCCGTGCTCCGCCTGCTCGAGCCCGGCGAGGTTGCCCTCAAGGGCCGTGCGGGTCGGGTTGGACACGCGGGCGTATTCGTAGCCCTTGTGCCGGCCGGGGGACGTCTGCGCGTAGGTGGACGTCTGGTAGATGGGGGTCATGACGGCCCCGCTCGCCGGGTCGGGCGACTGCCCGGCGTGCACGGCTCGCGTGCCGAACCCGGCGTGGAGGTCCGAAAGCGACGGCGCTGCGTCGTCCATAGTGCGTCCTCGTGCGTTGGTGAGGGGACTGGCGTAGGGGCTCTTCGGGCGATGAGGCTCCGAACACGAGAACCCGGACCTCTGCACGAGGCCCGGGTTCGCGGTTCCGAGGGGGACGTCCCGAGAGGAATGCTGTGAGCGGCATCCTGTGTGCCGGCGACCGCTAGTTTCCGCCTCCGTCGCCTCCGGTTTGGATCTCCATCCCCGCACACTCCTCATACTGCTGGGCCTTCTGGACCTGCTCAATCTGCACGTAGGCGGTCACGAGGGCCGCGCAGGCATCCTGGCGGAAGGAGCCGTCCGTGTCGGCCATCTGCCGGGCCCGCTCGAGGGGCGGGATGGCCTGACGGAAGATCTTCCGCTTCTGCTCTTCCAGCGCCTGGATTTGCTTGTCGAGCTCGTTGACCATCTGCTTCTCCTCGGCCGTCGGCTCCCGGTTCTCGTCGACGGCCTGCTGGCTGATCGACCGGAGCGAGTCGTTGAGCGTCTGGATGGAGTCCTGCACCTCCCGCGCCTGGTTTGAGTAGGCGGCGCCGAGGTTGTACTGGGCCTTTACGTTTCCGGGCTCCAGGTCGACGGCCTCCTGAAGCTGCTCGATGGCCTCCTCGAGCCGGCCGTCCTGCAGCAGCATCGAGCCGTAGTTGTACCGGTAGGTCACGTTTTCCGGGTTCTCCTCGATCTGCTCCCGGTACTCGGCCATGGCCTTCTCGGTCTCACCGGCCTGGTTGTATGCGTTCAGGAGCCGGCCCTCGATCTGGGCGAGAGGGGCCTCCTGGCTCAGGTCGGTGGCGAGCGTAGCGCTGCCCGTCGACACCGTCGTGTCCTGGACGGCGGTGCCCTGGTAAAAGAGCTGGACGCGGAGTTGGCCCTTCTCCTGGGCCTTGCTGAAGGTCCCCCGGACGGTTCCGCTCGCGTTGTCGAGGGGGATGCGGTCGGGGGTGGTCCCGCTCACGCTCTGAGAGGATCCGTTCGTCTCCACGGTGCCCGAGTACTCAAGGCCCTGCGAGCCGCCGACCTGAAGGTACGTCGGCCGCTGCGAGAGGTCCTGCCGGGCGGTCTCCATCAGATCGATGGCCTCCTGCGTCTGTCCCTCCTGAAGGTAAAGGGCACTGAGGATGTCGTACGCGTTCTTCTGCGGCTGCTCGGCGGTCTCGATGTAGCGATGCATGATCGGGATCGCGCCGGCCATGTTTCCGGCCTGCTTGCTCTGCGCCATGTTGAGCCGCGCGTAGGCCTCGTTCAGGATGACGCTGGCCGAGTCCGGGTAGGTGGCCGAGGCGGCCCCGAAGTGGGCGGCCGCCTGGCGGTAGGCCATCGAGTCGGAGGTCTGGCGGCCCCGCCGGAAGGCCTTGGCGCCCTCCTGAGACTGCTGGGCGTACGTGAGGCGGCGCTGGCCCTCCACATCGCTCCGGGCCCCGGGGTCGACCTTGATGGCTCTGTCTTCAGCCTCGCGGGCCCGCCGGTAGAGCGAACTGTAGTCCTCGGGCGACATCGTCGAGTCGGCCCGCTGCCGCAGGATCTGAGCCCGCATCAGGTAGGCGTCGACGTTCGCCGAGTCCTGGGCGAGGGCCGAGTCAATGTTTGCCAGGGCCCGGTCGTAGTTCTGCTGCTCCATGGCGTCTTCGGCCGTACTCATGTACGGATTCCCGCCCGAACAGCCGGAGAGGGCCGCGAGCAAAAGCCCCCCTACAAAGAGTGAGAAAAGCGCTGAGCGTCGAATCGTCATGATGTACGCGGGTTGATTCCGTACGGGACAACGCAAATGCAGGGGCGATCGGGACCGACCGCCCGCAGCCCCCAAGGGAGGCCCAAATGTGATTAGAACCAATCTAGGGGGAATACGGAATCTAATGCAACACGATTCCGTGAACTTCGACGGAACCGCCGCGGCGCGTTTGTCGATCGCGGGACGAGATCCTGGCCTCAGCGCCCTACCGGCCGGACCGTGCCAGTCCCGTGCACTCCTGGACCTGAGCGGCCCGGTTGGGCCGATCGGTCTGTACGTAGGCCACCAGTAGCGCCCGACAGGCATCCTGTCGGAGCCTCTCTTCCCCTTCAAGGTCCACGTACGGCTCCTGGGTCAGGCTGCGCGCCCGCTCGAGGGGCGGGATCGCGTTTTCCAACAGCTGCTGCTGCCGCCGGTCGAGACGGCGAATCTCGGCCTCCACGGCCCCCGCCGTCCTGTTCAGCGAATCGGCCGGGGCGTCCCGGAGCGCGGCGACACTGTCCGCCCGGGCACGTGCGGCGTTGAGGTACGCCGCCCCAAGGTTGTACTGCCCCTCGGCGTTGTCGGGGCGGAGCTCGACCGCCCGCCGGAGCTGGCGAATGGCTTCCGGGTACCGCTCGGCCGTCAGCAGAAGCGCCCCGTAGTTGTACCGGTGCCCCGGCGCGTCCGGCGTCCGCTCGATCTGCTCGCGGTAGGCGACGAGCGCCTCGTCGACGTCTCCACTTCGGTTATAGGCATTGAGCCGGAGGGCCTGCAGCTCCTGATCGGCCGGGTGGAACTCCGTGGCCTCGTCGAGCAGGTCGGAGGCCGCATCGTACTGCCGGGTCGACACGTACAGCTCCCCGAGAAGTTTGTAGGCCTCTTTCTGCGCCGTGTCGGCCCGTCCCACATAGCGGCGAAGGACGGGGATGACGGCCTGCGTCTGCCCCACCTGCAGCCGCGCGAACGCCTCGTTCAGCACGGGCCGGGCCGAGTCCGGCTGCGTCGCCCCCGCGGCCCCGAAGAACGCAATCGCCCGTCGAAAGGAGGCCTCCTGCTCGTGCTTGCTGGCCCGATTGTAGGCCGACTCGCCCCGATTCACCTCCCGGTCGTAGACCCGCCGGCGGGCGCTCTGCACCGTCCCACGGGTCCCCGACCGGAGGCCGAGGGCGGAGTCTTCCGCGGCAACGGCCCGACGATGCAGGTCGATGTACCGGTCGGGCGCCATGGTGCTGTCCGCCATCTGACGCAGGACGTTGGCCTTGAACAAATACATGTCCGCGGTGACCGAGTCCCGATCCAGGGCCCGGTTCACGCTCGTGAGCGCCGCCTCGTAGTCTCGATTCTCGACGGCGGACTCTGCGCCTTCCATTTCCGGGCTCTGCGACGCGCACCCCCAGAGGGTCGCCACGACAATTCCACACGCGATGAGAAATACAGTCGGTCGCCGCTGGTCGATCATAGAGTCACTTCGGATCTGATGGGAGAGGCCGAGCCGCGCGGCACCGCCGGGTCGGTCGCTCGTGGCGGACGAGCGAGGGGTCGATTTTTTTGGCGGTCTGCCGGAACCCGATTCGTCACGATCCGGGCCGGGCCGCGCACACCGCCGCCGAATCGTTGCTCCTCGTAGGAAGCCCCCGCAAAAACCGTTCTGAAAAGGATCGAACGGCGCGCTCGTTGGTCGGAATAGAACGTTCCTCCGCTTTTCTTCTCTACCGCGACGGACCCGCCCCCGCGGGCCGCTCTCTTTTTTTGCAGGTCCTCTCCGCCCCGAATGGAAGCTGCCGAGTCCAACGACGCCCTCGTTCCGCCGAGCCTTCGCACCCTGCTCGACGACATTCTCGACTACGAGGGCCTGTTCCCGCCAGCCGAGCTGTCTCTCTCGCAGGCCCTCCACAACTACGCCGACTATCGGACCGAGCCGAAGGCGTGGCTTTTGTCCCGATTCGTCCTGCCGGTGCGGCAGCTCCCCGACCTCCCGCCGTACCGGAGCCTCCTGTCGCAGGGGGCCCCGTACCAGTTCTCGGTGCTGGGCACCGGCGGGGACGATCCGGAGACCTTCCTCGACCGCTTCGTTCGGGACCTCGACGTCCTCGATGCCTTCGACGCGGAGTTCGGCGGGCGCTCGCAGGTGGACCGCATGGAGGTCCCCCTGCCGGACACGCTGGTCGGGGCGGACCAGACCGAGTTCGAGTCGTTCTTCTCGTCGGTGGACCGGCGCCTCGTGCAGACGGGCACGGCTAAGCTCGACCTCTTCCTCCGGGTCCCGACCCGGCCGGCGTCGGTGGAGCGCCTGCCCGCCCTCTGCGCCGCCGTCGCCGAGCACAACAGCCAGCAGGCCCTCCCCGCCCGCTCCGAGATGGGGCTGAAGCTCCGCTGCGGCGGCGGGAGGCCCGACGACGTGCCCTCGGCCTCGCAGGTGGCCGCCCTCATCGTGGCCTGTCGCGACGCCGGTATTGCCTTCAAGGCCACGTCCGGCCTGCAGCGACCGGTCCGTCACTACGACGACGCCCTCGACACGGAGATGCACGGCTTTCTGAACCTGTTCGGGGGCGCGGTCCTCGCCGCCGAGCACCAGCTGGACCGCGACGTGGTGGAGACCATTCTGCTGGAGGAGACGTCGAGCAATTTCCGGTTCAAAAAGGAATCTTTTTCCTGGCGGAATTTGGGGGTCTCTCTCGAAGGCATCCGACACGCCCGGGAGTCCCTGGCCCTCTCCTTCGGAAGCTGCAGCTTCGAGGATCCGATCGACAACCTTCGGGACCTCGACCTGCTGTAGCGCCGCTCCGGCCGGCCTGAAGCTCCCATTCCCGGGCACTCCCGTCTCTCGTTCCCGGCGACCGCGAGGGGACGCCGGCAATGTTGTCTGGTCCACACCCGCCGTTTGTCGGTCTGACAGCCCGGATCCGATAGCTCTTCACGCCGGCATTTCCGGGGATGCCACCTCGTCGGATGCGACCGCCGTTCTGACAGGGAATGTACGGGGGTGGTTGCCGTGGTACAGGGATTGCATATAGGGTAAGTGAATCGTGATCCCGGAGGGGGTCCACTGGACTCCCCTCTCCCCTTCGCACTCATCCAACAACCTTTCCAACCAGCTATGACCAGCCTGAGCCGTACCCGCAACCGCAACCTGAACGACCTTCAGCGCGAGATCGACCGCATGTTCGGTCGCTTCTTCCCCTCACAGTCCCAGAGCGACGACGGCGCCTCCGAGCAGGCCGTCTGGGCGCCGCGTACCGACCTGGTCGAGTCCGAGGACGCCTACCGCATTCACCTCGACCTGCCGGGCATGAGCAAGGACGACCTGAAGATCAACTACCAGGACAACCAGCTCACCGTCAGCGGCGAGCGTACGAGCGACCGTACCGACGAGAACGAGGAGTACGTCCGCGTCGAGCGGTCCTTCGGGCACTTCTACCGGTCCTTCACCCTCCCGCGCACAGTGAGCGCCGAGGACATCAGCGCCACCTACGAAAACGGCGTCCTGACCGTCCGCGTGCCGAAGACCGACGAGGTCAAGCCCCGTCAGATTGACATTCAGTAGCGAATCGGGTGCCCCGCTCCACGTGTGAGCGGGGGTGTCGATGCGAGCCCTCGGCCGGCGATCCGGTCGAGGGCTTTTTTCTTGTTTCTTGTGGGTCGGGGACGGCCGCCACGGCGGTCGTATCTTGGCGGCGGTCGTATCTTGATTGTGTGGGCCCGGGCGGGCACATCGCAGAGAGGGCCGCAGGAACCTCCGCGGCGGGCTTTCGGTCTCGGCATCGGGCGGCCCCCTGGATGCCCCGCGGCCCGCTTCTCGCGTTTCTTCCCACCCTCCGCTCCCACCGATTCGCTCGTTCGACACGCTCCTCGACCGGCTCGCTGCGCGCCTGGAAGCCCCTTTGCCCGGCCACGAGGCCCACGTGCGGATGGCGCCCCGCTCCCCGCGGCGAGAGGCCCTCTCGGTGACGGATCGGGAGTGTCGCGAGGCCGGCGTGCTCGTCCTTCTCCTGCCGCCGGCCGAGGCGCCGCGCGTCGTGCTGACGGCCCGGCACGACGATCTGCCCGACCACGGCGGCCAGATCTCGTTTCCCGGCGGGCAGCGGGAGGGCGGAGAAGCCCTCTCCGACACGGCCCTCCGCGAGGCGGAGGAAGAAGTCGGGCTCTCCCCCTCGTCGGTCCGGCTGCTGGGGGGCTTGACCCCTCTCTACATCCCGCCCTCGAACTTCTGCGTACACCCGGTCCTGGGAGCGGTCGCCTCCGCGCCCTCCCTTCGGCCCACCGACCGGGAGGTCGCGGCGATCCTTCGGGCGTCGGTGCCGCGGCTCCGTGCGCCCGGGGCCCGCACGGTGGAGACGTGGACGCTCCAGGACCAGGCGGTCGACGTGCCGTACTACGACGTCGACGATCATGTGGTGTGGGGCGCCACGGCGATGATGCTGGCGGAACTGCTGGCCGTCCTCGATGATGAAATCCCATCGAGATAGAGAGCCACAGCCCAGGGGGCCCAGCTCCTACTTCAAACTGCCGCGTTGAAGATTGGTACGTTCAACGTTGAACGTTCAGGCGGCGGGGGACAATTCAATCCGCGGAAAGGGGCCTGCACTCTCGGAATAGGCGCTCCGGCCCTTTAAAGGAACGCGTCAACAGTATTGGGACAGGTACGCGACCACCTCGTCGGGCCCGGCGAGGCGGTAGTCGGCGCCGGTCTCCTCGTCGCCGATGCGGATCGTGACGGCCGTGCGGTCGAGGGCCTGGAGCGCCTCGAACGCGTCCTCGTCGGTCGTGTCGTCGCCGAGGTAGACCGGCGTGCGGTCGGGGTACTCCTCCGCGACGCGGCGGACGGCGGTGCCCTTCGTGAGCCCCTCGGGCCGCAGTTCCACGACCTTCTTGCCCCAGATCGCGTCCAGCATCTCCGGCATCGCGTCGAGCCAGGTCGAGAGGCGGTCCTGCGCCTCCCGCTCGTCGTCGACCTCGCGGTAGTGGACGGCGAAGGCCTCGTCTTTGTCCTCGACGTGGAGGCCGTCGACCTCCGGAACGGAGCGGCGCAGGCGCGTGAGGGCCTCGGCGGCATCGTCGGGCATGAGGCGCCGCACCTCGCCCCCGACGACCCCTTCCTGGGCCCCGTGCAGGCCGATGGCGCGGAGCGGCTGGTCGAGGAACGACGACAGGGCCCGCAGGTCGCGCCCCGTCACAATCCAGACCGGAAACTGATCGTCGAGCGCGCGGAGCAGATCCGGAACGTCGGGGTGGGGCGTGGCGGCGGACGGGTCGTCGACGATCGGCGCAAGGGTGCCGTCGTAGTCCAGAAAGAACAGCGGGCGGTCAACGACGGGGGGCATGGCACGCGGCGGGCTGGTGCTCGAGTCGATCGGGGTGGGCCCGTGGTCCGGCAACGATTAGTCGAGGGCCGTCAGGAAGTTGCCGGCCCAGTTGTGGACGTCGAGGGCCTCGATGGTCTGCTTGAGCCCGTCGAGACGCTGTCGCTTCTCGTCGGCCGGCATTTCGAGGGCGGTCTTGATCGCCCGGGCGAGGCCGCCCAGGTCGTAGGGATTCACCTGCACGGCCTCGGGGAGCAGGTAGGCCGCGCCGGTCAGCTCCGACAGGATGAGCACCCCGTCCTGCGTGGCCGTGACGAACTCCTGCGTGACGACGTTCATCCCGTCCCGGAGCGGCGTGATGAGGGCCGCGTCGGCCGCCCGGTAGAACGCGCAGAGCTCGAACTGCGTGTAGGTGCGATACCGGTAGTTCACGGGCACCCAGCTCTCCCGGGCGAAGCGGCCGTTGATGCGCCCAACGACCTCGTCGACCTCCCGGCGGATCTGCTGGTACGACTCAAGCTCCGTCCGGCTCGGCGTCGCGATTTGGAAGAAGCTCACGTTGCCGTGGTACTCCGGGTTGTTCTCGAGGAATTTCTCGAAGGCCAGCATCCGCGAGTGAATGCCCTTCGTGTAGTCGAGCCGGTCGATGCCGATGACGACGTGGTCGGTCCCGAGCCGTTCCCGAAATTTCTGGGCCTCCTCTTCGATCGCGGGATCCTGCGCCATGTCCTTAAACCGGCTCACGTCAATCCCGATGGGGTGGGCCTCGGCCCGCGTCTCGTGGCCGTCGTAGTGGATCACGTTGCCGTCGACCTCGGCGTCGAGCAGCGTCTCGGCGCTTTCGAGGAAGTTGTCGACGTACTCCTGCACGTGGAAGCCGATGAGGTCGCAGCCGAGCATGCCGCGCAGCAGCTCCCG
>JAZKTD010000291.1:0-4446 GCA_036625705.1 Salinivenus sp. | reverse complement strand
TCGGCCCCCGTTTCCTGCCCGGGAACGGGGGCTTTTTTGTTAACCGGTGCTCCTTATCGCGGCGGGCCCCGCCCCCTCACGTCGACGAATCGCCGGGAGGAAATTGCACCGCCCTGCTCCTCTCCACGTTCCCCCTCTACCTCTCCATGAACCGCGCCATTGCCTGGTTCGCGCGCCACGGCGTTGCGGCCAACCTGCTCATGATGCTCCTTCTGGTCGGCGGGGCCGTGGCCGGGGCAATGGTGGTTCAGGAGAACTTTCCGGAGTTCAGCCTCGACGCCGTGGAGGTGCGCGTGCGCTACCCCGGCGCCTCCCCCGAGGACGTGGAGGACAACATCATCCGGCGCATCGAGGACCGCGTGGAGGGCGTGGAGGGCATCGACCGGCTGCTGGGCACCGCGGCGGACAACGTCGGCGTGGTGACCGCCGAGCTGAAGCGCGGCACCGACCTCGATCGGGCCCGCACCGACATCAAGTCGGAGGTGGACCGCATCACCGCGTTCCCGGACGCGGCCGAGGAGCCGGTCGTCACGGAGGTCACCAACCGCGAGCAGGTGCTCCAGGTCGCCCTCCACGGGGACGCCTCCCTCCGCGTCCTCAAGAACCTGGCCCAGCGCGCCGAGGGCGACCTCACGCGCGCCCCGCAGATCTCGTACGCCGAGGTCGACGGCGTGCCCGACGAGGAACTATCCGTGGAGGTGTCCCGAGACGCGCTCCGGGCGCACGGGCTTACGCTGGGACAGGTGTCGCGGCGGGTGCGTGAGGGCAGCCTCGACCTTCCGGGCGGCAGCATCGAGACGGAGGACGCCGACATCACCATCCGTACCGAGGGCCAAAACTACACGGCGTCGGACTTCGAGGACATCATTCTTCTGAGCCGGACCGACGGGACCAACGTGCGGCTCGGGGACGTGGCGACGGTCGTGGACGGCTTCGAGCAGAATTCGGACCTCAGCACGCGGTTCGACGGGGATCCGGCGGTCCTGCTCAACGTCTTCCGCACGGGCGACGAGCAGGCGCTCACCGTGGAGGAAACAGTGAAGACGTACCTCGACGAGGAGCTCCGCCCCTCCCTGCCCCGAGGCCTCGAGGCCACCGTCTGGCGAAACAGTGCCGACAGCCTGCGGACGCGGCTCAACATCATGCTCGAGAACGGGGTCGTCGGGCTCCTTCTCGTCCTGGTGGTGCTGGCGCTCTTCCTCGCCCCCCGGAAGGCGTTCTGGACCGCGTCGGGGATCCTGCTCTCCTTCGTCGGCGCGTTGATTTTCATGCAGCAGCTGGGGGTGTCGATCAACATGCTGTCGGTGTTCGGCTTCATCATCGCGATGGGGATCGCGGTGGACGACGCCATCGTGGTGGTGGAGAACGTCTACGCCGAGCAGAAGCGCACCGGCGAGCCGCTGACGGCCGCCGTACGAGGCACGCAGCGCGTGGCCACGCCCGTGGTCTTTGCCGTGCTGACGACGATCGCCGCCTTCTCGCCGCTCCTCTTCGTGGGCGGCACCATCGGAAAATTTCTGGGCGACATTCCCACGGTCGTCATTTTTGTGCTGATCGTGTCGGTGGTGGAGGTGCTCTTCGTGCTCCCGGCCCACCTGTCCCACAGCACGGGCGACGAGGGCCCCTCGACCGCCGTGGGTCGACGGCTCGACTGGGTCCGCGCCTGGGTCCACGACCGCCTCGTCGCGTTCGTCCACGGGCCGCTCACCACCCTCCTGCAGTTTGCCACGCGCCGCTACGGCGTGACGCTGGTCGGCGGCCTCTCCCTCCTCCTCGTCACGTTCAGCCTCGTGGCGAACGGATACGTCAAGAACGAATTCTTCCCGAGCATTCCCGGCAACGTGGTGACGGCCCAGCTGAAAATGTCGCCGGGCACCAACGCGGACGAGACGGCGCGCCGGGCCGAGCGGCTCCGGCAACAGGGCCTCGCGGTGCTGCGCGGCCTGGAAGACCGGACGGACGAGCGTCTGCTCGAGACCACCTACACGATCGTGAGTCGCCAGCCGGTGGCCTCGGGCGGGCGCACACAGGCCGGATTTACGGCTCCGCGCCCCAACGTGGCGGAGGTGAGCATCGAGATGGTCGACGCCGAGGCGCGCAGCGTGCCCTCGCCCGTCCTGGAGGAGCAGTGGCGAGACACGGTCGGGACCCCCGCCGGGGTTCAGTCGCTCGCCTTCACCAGCAGTGCGGGGGGCCCGGGCGGCGATCCGGTGTCCGTGCAGCTGTTTGCCCCGACGATCGACGAGATGACGCGCGCCGCGGCGGTCGTGCAGGACACGCTCCGCCGATACGCCGGCGTCCAGGACGTGACGATCGACTGGGAGGAGAAGCGCGAGCTGTCCCTCCAGATGAAGCCGGCGGCCCGCTCCCTCGGGCTCACGCTGAGCGACGTGGCCCAGCAGGTGCGCGCGGCCTTCTTCGGCGTGGAATCGTTCCGGCTGCAGCGGGGGCAGGACGAGGTGCGGGTGTACGTGCGCCTCCCGGCCGACCAGCGCGACGCGGTGGAGGATCTGCACGACTATCGGATCCGGGCCCCCGGCGGAGCGGAGGTGCCGCTGGAGGAGGTGGCGACGGTCTCGCGGGGCTACAGCCCCACGCAAATCGACCGGCAGGACGGCCGCCGCGTCGTGACGGTGAGCGCCGACGTCAATCCCGCCGTCACCACGGGGGGCGCGGCCACGGCCCGCCTCGAACGGGCGACGCTCCCGGCCCTCCAGGCCCAGCTGCCGGCCCTCTCCTACCAGTTCGGCGGCCAGCAGCGCGAGCAGCGGAAGGCGCAGGGCTCCCTCCAGATCGGGTTTCTGCTGGCCCTCTTTGCGATCTACGGCCTCCTGGCCATCCCCTTCCGCTCCTACCTCCAGCCCCTCGTCATCATGAGCACGATCCCCTTCGCCTGGATCGGGGCGCTACTCGGCCACTTCGTGCTCGGCTACAACCTGATTCTGCCGAGCATCTTCGGCATCATCGGCCTCAGCGGGGTCATCGTGAACGACGCCCTCGTGATGCTCGACTTCGCCAACGAGGAGCGGGACGAGGGCACCCCGTGGCGCGCGGCCCTCGTGCGCGCCGGACAGGTGCGTTTTCGGCCCATCCTCCTGACCTCGCTCACCACCTTCTTCGGCCTCGCCCCCTTCATCCTGGAGCGGAGCGTGGAGGCGCAGTTCCTGGTGCCGATGGCCATCAGCCTCGGGGGCGGCATTCTGCTGGGCACCGCCGTGCTCATGCTCATCGTCCCGGCCCTGGCCATGCTCCAGCGGGACGCGGCCACGTGGGTCCGGGCCGCCTTCCGGGACGCGGACGCCGCGGCGGGGTCTGCCTGAAGCGCTCGTCGTTTCGATTCGTGCTCTTCTTTTCTCCCTCCCCCCGTTCCGCGTTTTGACGATGCTCGTTTGCGGAAGGGATCTGGTGACGCACAGGGGCCCCGGAAGGCCGATCCTGGATCACTGGGCCTCGCAGGGTGGGTGGAGGCGCGCCTCTCCGGCGTAGAAGAGAAAAGAGCCGGGGCGGGCGCGTTTGCGGTCGTCACGCAATGCTGGAGAGGCCCGGGCGACGTCGGAGGGGCACGAAGCGAAAGGCCAGCCCTACTGCCCCGACCTCGATTCGTACTCGGCCTGCTGGGCGGGAACGATGTACTCGTTGAAGTACCAGCTGGTGGCCTTTTCGAAGGTGAGGTAGGTGCCGGTGCCGAGCGTGGCGACCAGCAGGAGCAGCAGTACGAGGTTCGTGCGCTTGCGGGCCGGGTCGATCGAGCACTGGTTCTGCCGGCGGTGATAGAGCCAGGTCCCGCCCACCCCCACGAGGACGGCCACGCCCCGCAGGAGCCAGGCGCCGAGGCCAGCCGACCCGTCGGCGGCGTAGAAAAAGTCGGCGAACGAGATGGCGTAGATGCCGCCCGTGAGGCCCAGGGCGAAGAGGACGGCCGGGGCCACGCAGCAGATCATGCCGGCCAGCCCGGCCGAGGCGGCCACTTTCAGGCCCCAGGCCCAGAGGCTCGGGGGCGCGTCGTCGGTCGTCGCGTCGGGGACAGACGTGCTCATGGGTCGAGGGGGGATGCTGTGCAGGGTCACGACGGTCTGTACGCAGTGCTACGGCACGACCTGCTCGTCGCCGTCGTAGACGCGGAGGGCGTCGACGGGGCACACGGTGCAGGCCTCTTTCAGGCGCTCCGGGTCGATGTCCGGCGTCTCGTCCCGGAAGCGCACGAGGTTCTGCTCGTCGATTTCGAAGAGTTCGGCGGCGAGCCCGACGCAGCTGCCGGACCCGATGCAGAGGCTGCGGTCGATCTCGATGGTCAGGCCGCTGATGGTCCGCGTCATCGATCGAAGGACGGAGAGAAAGAGGAACGAACGAGGGCGGAACGAGGCGATCGAGTGCCGGCGCGGTCCCCGGTCACACGTCCCACGTCAGGATGTCCTGCTCGGACTTGTCGGCGTCCTCCCACTCCTC
>JAZKTD010000290.1:0-4480 GCA_036625705.1 Salinivenus sp. | reverse complement strand
GACGGCCCGGTCCTCGGGGTCTTCAGTCGGTTGGCACCCTGGAAGGGCCAGCACGTGCTCCTGGAGGCCCTTGCGGACCTGCCCCCGTCTACGCAGGTGCTGTTCGTGGGCGATGCCCTCTTCGACGGGGACCGTGCCTACGCCCGCACCCTGCGGGCCCAGGTCAGGCAGAACACCCTGGAGGGCCGCGTGCACTTCCTCGGCTTCCGGGCCGACGTGCCGGCGCTTATGCGCCTCTGCGACGTGGTGCTGCACACCTCGGTGGCCGCGGAGCCCTTCGGCCGCGTGATCGTCGAGGGCATGCTGGCCGGCCGGGCCGTCGTCGCCTCCGAGGCCGGCGGGGCCGCGGAAATCATCCAGGACGGGCGGACCGGCCGGCTGGTCCCCCCCAACCGATCGGACCTCCTCTCGGAGACGATTGCGACGCTGTTGGCCGACCCCCAGGCCCGCGAGCGCCTCGCCGGCGCAGGGGCGGCCCACGCCCGGCGAACCTTTTCACTCGACTCGATGCTGCACGGCGTGGACCGGTCCCTCCGCACCACACAGCTGTGAGGCAGCGTCGCGGCGTCTGTACCCCTGGGGATTTTCATCACACCGGCCGGAAAATCAGACCCGGATGTTCGTGTTCAGTCTTTCTCATCATCTTTTGGTACAAACTGTGTTATCTATCGGAGCAATCACATTTATTTCACAATTTATCCTCGCAAAAGGCCAGGGCGGCGCCTCCGCCGCCGCACTCAATCGCCTCCCCCTCCTCTTTTCGGGGAAGCTGGGTCGTCTCTTTACGGTTGGTTCTATCCTTACGCTTAACTGCCCACCGGACTCGGCGTCTCGGGAGTTCCTTCGTACATTTTTCGGGTATATCTTTCTCTATGGTCGTCGCTCGTCGCGAAAGACTCTCACATGGGAAAAGAACACACGCGACGGGGTGTGACGCCGCCTCCACCGGGTCTCGGGGCCTCGAGGCATGGTACATAAATTGAGGTCAAGCGGTGCACCCACCAGCATCCGGTACAGGGGCCAACCCCAGCATTGGGTACGGCGCCAATGGATGTCCCTCACCCACCCCACCACCGCCACGCATGTCTCCCTGGTTGTTGACCCTCGTCCTCGTAGCGGCCGTTGCCGGTGCGTACGGGATCCTCTCGCGTTCTCCCGCCGTGGCCGACGTGCTCTCGTCCGTTGCCCCCCGCCGATGGTCCTCGCAGATCCTCCCGCACCCGGTCGCCCGCTACGGTCGGCTGATGCTGATCCCCACCGCCGTGGGGGTCGTGCTGCTCGCGGGCGCGTTTTCATTCAACCTCTTCCAGCTTCCGACGAACACGATTACGCTTCCCATCGAGGTCATCGGGCCGGACGGACACACGGTGAGCGTCCAGGTCAACGCCTCCACCGTGTCGGACGTGGAGCGCCTGTCCCTGAAGGCCCACTCGATCGGGTATCCCTACCACCTCGCGGATGGGCGGGGCTACACGGTGGACAAGGCCTCCATCCGGCTGAACGACGGGTCGTGGGTGGACGTCAACAACCAGACCGTCACCTGCCGGTCCCCCGAGGCCGAGGTGCGGTGCGTGGACGGCCCGATGCACACGATCCGGTTCGAAATCCCGATCTCCGAGCTGGGAGACCTGAACAGTGGGGCCAACATGATCGACTTCCGGTTCAACTACGCACATCCCGGCGGCGAGCTCGGCGACCCCTCGACGGGGTACCGCATTCTGGACATACGGCTCGAGACCGCCGCCGGCGTCGACCGGATCGACGGCACGACGTTCACCTGGGACGACCCCGGTACGTGGGCTGCGCCGGACGGCTACCAGACTCAGAGTGCCGTGCAGGCGGGCAAGGAGCTCTGGTATAAGCGTGACCACCTCGTCGACGGCTGGAACGGGGAACAAATTCGGGCCTCCTGCTCGGATTGCCACGTAGAGAACGGTTACGACCTGCAGTATTTCGCCTTTTCGAACAAGTCAATCATCCAACGCAGCCGGTTCCACGACCTAAGCGAAACGGAGGGCAAGCAGATTGCCGCGTACATTCGTTCGATCCAGATCGAAACGGAGGACGGAACGACGATCGATCCCCCCGGACGGCCGTGGGCGCCGCCCTACCAGCCGGGCCCCACGTCCCGGGCCTCCCGGGCACCCGACGCCCCGCGCACCGACGGCACGTCCATGGACGACCTTCCCGCCGTGTACTGGGCCGCCGGGGCCGGCCTCGACTGGGCCCTCGACTCGGATCAGGAGATGAAGCCGTTCCTCTTTCCGAACGGCATCGTTCCAAACGACATCACCATGGACAGGAAGCTGAACACCCGGGAGATGCCGGTCGCCCTGCAGATGCCGGACTGGAACGAGTGGCTCCCCGCCGTGCACCCGATGGACGTGTGGGGCTCCACGTTCACGGAGTCGGACTCCTGGAAAAAATTTCAGAACGACATCGTCGACGCCCACGACGCCACCAACTTCCAGGACGTGGTCTGGGCCACGAAGGACCTCTGGAAGATCCCGAAGAAGAAATTTCGACCGAGCAGTGCCCCTGCTCCGTACGACGACCCGACCGACTACGGGGTTGCAAACCTGTCGCGGGCCCAGTGGGCCCTCACCAAGACCTTCGAACTGCTGCAGCCGCACCATTTCGAGAACGACACGCAGGACTTCTACGGCCCGGCGGCCGAACCCCGGCAGTGGCCCAGCACCGGTCGAATCGTCTTCGATCAGGCCCCTCACATCCTGGGAGAAGTCAAGGGACCGAAGTCCAACATCATGGACCGATACCACGATACGGCCTGGTACCAGCACCAGATGACCCTCAATCCCGGATCGGGCATGTCCACCTCCTTGTTGCCGGTGGATTGGAAATACCACTACGGCCACCTCAGTGCGGTCACGGAATACGGCAAGCATGCCTTCCGTTTCCTGTACGCGTACGCCAAGGTCACGCAGGTCGCCAACGAGGTTCCGAACGACTGGAGCAACGAGGAACCGGATGGGTGGTACCTCCGGCATCTCACCCCGGGCGTCATCGACGCCAACCACTACTGGTTCAGCGGCCTCCGCGACGCCCTGAGCGACGACGAATATCGCCGGGCCCTGAACGTACTCCTGACGAATGTCGGCGAGGGCCTCACGGACGAGAACCCGGACTCCTGGGCCCGGCAGACGGGCTCCCACGGCCTCGATCCGGCCGACGCCTACCCCGAGTACATTTACCGCTACGACAAGACCACGTACCCCGATCATTTCTGGACCTCGTTGAAGAACTTCGGGGACGCCGGCGCTTCGTACGAGGTCCTGGAACCGATTGCCCAGTGGGCCAGCAAAGCCTGGCCCAGCCGGGACTGGATGGCCCACATCGAGCCCTATAAGGGGAATCCTCCCGTCGACACCGATGGCTCCTCCAACGAGACACCCTCCGCGCGCCTGGAGTCGCCCATGGACGGGGCGACCTTCGGCCCTACCGAGACGATCACGCTCGAAGCCCGGGCGTCGGACCCGGACGGCAGCGTGGCGTCGGTGGAGTTCTATCGGGCCGACAGCTCGCTCGGTACGGACGCCTCCGCGCCCTACCGCGTCGGCACCAGCGACTTGTCAGCCGGATACCATCGGCTCACGGCCACCGCCACCGACGATCAGGGGGCAACCACGACGACGGCCCCCCTCGAGATCGCGGTGGAAACCGCCGACGGGACCCTCCCCCCTGAGCCTGGGGTGGCACGGGCGTACTACGAAGGCACCTGGCAGCAGGTGCCCGACTACGACGCCCTATCTCCTCTCCGTCGGGACACGACGTCGACCTTCTCCATCGCCTCGCCCGCCCGGTCCGACCACTTCGGGTACCGCCTCCAGGCCTACCTCGAGGTGACCGAGAAGGGCTCATACAGCTTCCATCTAGAGTCGGACGATGGGTCTAAGATGTACGTCAATGGATCCCTCCTCATCGACAATGGCGGCACCCATGGGGCCGAGGAGGTCTCCGGCACTGCGACTCTGTCGGAGGGATACCACCGGGTGGTGGTGGACTACTTCGACGATGCGGGCGGGCAGACCCTCAGCGTGGCGTGGACCCCCCCTGACTCAACGAAGGGCCCCATCCCCGAGCGCCGTCTCTACGCCGAACGCCCCCGCACAACGGTTACACAGACGATTCCATTGGCCGCCGGCTGGAACCTCGTGTCCAGCCGCGTGCGTCCCGAGGACCCGTCCATGCGCAGCGTGTTCGGGGACGTCCTCGACCTCGTGGTCCTCGCCAAGGACGAGACCGGGGCCGTCTTCAGCCCGACCTACGACGTCACTGCACTCGATACGTGGGTGCCCGTCGATGGCTACCAGGTGTACATGAAGCGCGACACGTCCCTCACCGTGCAGGGGCAGGCGCTCCGGTCGACGACCCCGATCCCGCTCGCGCAAGGGTGGAACGTCGTGTCCTACCTGCCCCCTCAGGGCATGCCGGTCGAGGAGGCGTTCGGCTCACTCGGCGA
>JAZKTD010000289.1:0-4510 GCA_036625705.1 Salinivenus sp. | reverse complement strand
AAGACGCGGGCGGCCTCGCGGTACATGACGGCGTGGAGGTCGGCCGTCGCCTCCGGGGTCTCCGCGTAGCCGCCCGAGAGGAGCAGGGCGACCGGCAGGTTGCGGGCTCGGATCTGCTCGAGCACGTATCCGTCGCGGGCGTGCAGCCCCTCGCGGGAGAGGGCCGTCCGCCCGAACCGGTCGTCCGTGGTCACGTCGATCCCGCCCAGGTAGAAGACGAGGTCGGGCTGGACGGCGTCGAGCGTGTTCGGGAGGTGGCGTTTCAGGGTGTTCAGGTACGCCTCGTCGCCGGTCCCGTCGTCGACGGGCACGTCGAGGGAGGACGGCGGCTTCTCGAACGGGTAGTTTTTGGCTCCGTGCATCGAGAAGGTGAACACGGAGTCGTCCTCGGCGAAGACCGCCGCGTTGGCGTTGCCCTGGTGCACGTCGAGGTCGACGATGAGGATGCGCCGGGCCCAGCAGGCGTTCTGGAGGACGCGGATGGCCACCGCCACGTCGTTGAGCACGCAGAAGCCCTCGCCCCGATCGGGGAAGGCGTGGTGCGTGCCGCCGGCCAGGTTGGCGGCGACGCCGTCCGTGAGGGCCATGAACGCGGCGTTGATGGTCCCCTGCACGGCCAGGCGGGAGCGGTACACGAGGCGCTTCGACCAGGGAAGGCCCATCCGGCGCTCCGCGTGGTCCGAGAGGGTGCCCCGGGCCAGCCGGGCCAGGTAGCCCGACGTGTGGACGCGACGGAGGGCCGCCCAGTCCGCCTGACGGGGGGACACTACGTCTCCCTCCGCGATCAATCCCTCGTCGAGCAGGCGCCGACGCAGCGCCGGAAACTTGGCCATCGGGAACGGATGGCCGTCCGGGAGCGGCACGTAGTATCCGTCGCTGTAGCTGACGCGCATACGGGGGGTGGAGCCGATCAGTCGTCGTGCGGGCCGTCGTCGGAGAAGCGAGAACAGCGGGGGGCGGCGGTCACCGACCCGAAAACTCCTGGAAACTCTGCGTGCGGTACGCGCCGGAGCCCACGAACCGGATCATCGTGAAAAAGGTGGGGCGCTCGATGAACCCGGGCTGATGGGCGATGGGCGAGCCGTCCGGTTTCAAAAAGACCGTGGTGGGCACGCCCCGCGCGCCAAACATCGAGGCCAGTTCCTTGGTGGAGACCGTACGGCCGTCGAACTGGTGGGTGGTCCCGTCGGTCGTGTCGCTGTTCAGGCGCACGTAGGTGAAGTGGGTGTCGAGGTAGGCCGTCACCGCCGAGTCCGCATACACCTCCTCCTGCATGCGCTGGCAGTAGGGGCACCAGGACGTGTACACCTCCACGAGGATGGGGGTTTGCTGCGACTGGGCCCGGTCCACCACCTCCTCGAACGAGTGGGGCGGAATGGCCATCTGGGCGGCCGCAGGAGCCACGAGGCCGCAGAGGAAAATCCCGGCGACGGCCAGAACGACGGAGCGCGCAATACGCATGAGGGAGACACGGAAAGGTTGGGAATCGAAGCACCAACTAGATGAGTCGGACAGGCAAAAGTTTCTCCCCGGCCGGGCCGTCGCGGTGCGGCGGACCCCGATGTGACAGGGGTGTTGTGTATGAAAGAATCCGAAACAATTCATTTCGAACGGGGTGGAGGCGTGATCCACCCTACCTGCATCGCCTCGCTGCCCGGTGATGATGTCTCCCTCTCGGCGTTCCGTCCGCCTCCTCGTCGGCATTGGCCTCGTCCTGGTGGGCCTTCTCGCGGGCATTCTGGTGATGCTCGTCGTTGAGGACGACGCCCCACCCCGTCCCGCCGCGCGCATCGTGAAACAGGCAGCGGAGCAGCCGCAGGTCCGCCGGGCGAGAGCAGCCCCCGACACCGGGGCGGAGGCCCCGACCGCCACGCCCGAAACCCTGAGCGACCGGTTTCGGGGCGTGGCCGAGCAGGTACGGAACGCCGTCGTGTCGATCCGCGTCCGCTCGGAGTCTGAGGGCCAGGCCCCCGAGGAATTCTTCAACGGCCCGCCCCGCCAGCAAAACCTGGGAAGCGGCGTCATCATTAGCCCCGACGGCTACGTCGTCACGAACAACCACGTCGTCGACGGGGCCGAGGCCATTCAGGTTCGCCTCACCGACAAGCGGCAGTTCGAGGCGCAGGTCGTGGGCACGGACGAAACGACGGACCTGGCCGTCATCAAGGTCGACGGGCCCACCGACTTTCCGGTGCTTCCGATCGGCGACTCCAAGCGCGTGGAGGTGGGCGACTGGGTGGTGGCCATCGGCAATCCCTTCCGGCTCACGTCCACCGTCACGGCCGGCATCGTGAGCGCACTCGGGCGCCAGCTGCGCATCATCGATAGCAACTTCGGCATCGAGAACTTCATCCAGACCGACGCGGCCATCAACCCGGGCAATTCGGGCGGGGCCCTCGTGAACCTCGACGGCGAGCTGGTCGGCATCAACACCGCCATCGCCAGCCGCACCGGCGCCTACGAAGGCTACGGCTTCGCCATCCCGTCGGCCCTCATGGAGCGGGTCGTCACCGACCTCGTCGAGTACGGCGAACTGCGGCGGGGCTACCTGGGCGTGAGCATTCAGGAGGTGGACGCCGACGTGGCGACGGAGGTGGGACTGGAGGAGATCCACGGGGTCTACGTGGCGGGGGTCCGAGGGGGCAGTGCCGCCGACCGGGCGGGCCTCCGGCAGGGCGACATCGTGGAGGCGGTGGAGGGGAAGCGGGTCGACGCCACGAACGAGCTCCAGAGCACGGTGGCGATGTACCGACCGGGCGACGTGGTTAGCCTGCGCGTGTGGCGGGAGGGGCAGATCGACACGTTCGACGTGGCGTTGATGGGGGAGGACACGCCGGCCTACCAGGACTGGCTCAGTGACCAGCGCGCCCGCCCCCAGCCCGGCCCGGTGCCCAACGACGAGCGGCCCCAGTCGCAGCCGGAGCCGGAGTCGTCCGAGTCCTCGATCGCCGAACTCGACCGCTGGGGGGTGGGGGTCCGTCCGCTCAAGGACTCGGAGCAGTCGACGTTCGGCGTCGACGGCGGCGCCTACGTCGCCTACGTGGAACAGGGCCGCCCGGCCGCCGCCGCGGGGCTGCCCCGTGACGTCGTCATTACCGCGCTCGACGACACCGCCGTCGACGGGCCCGCCGACGTACAGTCGTACCTGAGCGACGCCGACGGGCCGGTCCTGGTTCAGGTCCAGCGCACCGACGGCACGCAGGCCTTCTACGAAATCAACTGAGGCGCAGGAACGTCTCGCGGTACAACGGCGAACGTTCCCCGTCTCGGCACCTCGTTCAACCTGTCAACGTTCAACCGACGTATGCTCCGCTACCTGACCGCCGGCGAATCGCACGGCGAAGCCATCATCGGCATCCTCGAGGGCGTTCCGGCCCAGCTGCCTCTCAGCCCCGACGACATCAACGAGCACCTGGCCCGGCGCTGGCTCGGCTACGGACGCGGGGGCCGCTCGAAGATTGAGAACGACAAGGTGCACATCTACTCCGGGGTCCGCTTCTCCGAGACGGTGGGCAGCCCCATCTCCATGCGCATCGACAACGGGGCCTACGAGAAGGACAAGGCCGGCTGGCCGGAGAAGATGGCCATCGAGGGGCCGCCGCCGGACGACCTGGAAAAGGTAACGCTCCCGCGTCCGGGCCACGCCGACCTGGCGGGCATGGAGAAGTACGAGCTCGACGACATTCGGCCCGTCATCGACCGGTCCAGCGCGCGAGAGACGGCGATGCGGGTGGCCTGCTGCTCGGTGGCCCGCCGGCTCCTGAACGAGTTTGGCGTCGAGGTGGGCAGCCACGTCGTGAGCATCGGCGACGTCGGGTACGACGAGCCGGAGGAGTGGGTCGACCGCCGAAACGCCATCATCGAGGAGGGCGGCGGGGCGCAGGCGCTCTACGAGCACGCCGACGAGAGCGCCACCCGGATGCTCGACGACGACATGACCGAGCGCTGCGTCGAGCACATCGACCAGACCAAGAAGGACCGCGACTCGCTGGGCGGCGTCTACGAGGTGGTCGTGACGGGCGTGCCCCGCGGCCTCGGCTCCTACGTGCACTGGGACCGCCGGCTCGACGGCCAGCTCGCGCAGGCCATCTGCTCGATTCAGGCCCAGAAGGCCGCCGAGGTGGGCGACGGCTTCTTCAACGCGCGGCGGCGCGGCTCGGAGGTGCACGACCCGATCGAGCACGGGGAGAACGGGGCGTACACGCGCCGCACCAACCACGCCGGCGGCACGGAGGGGGGCACGTCCACCGGTATGCCCCTCGTGGTGCGCGGCTACATGAAGCCGATTCCGACCCTCATCAAGCCGCTCGATTCCGTCGACACCGCCACCGACGAGGCGCAGCCAACCCGCTACGAGCGCAGCGACGTCACCAGCGTGCCCGCCGCGTCGACCGTCGCGGAGGCCACCGTCGCCTACACGGTGGCCAACGCCTTCCTCCGCCGGTACGGCGGCGACTCGGTGCCGGCCATCCGCCGCCACGTGGAGGCCGATCGGGAGGCGACGGCGGAA
>JAZKTD010000288.1:0-4539 GCA_036625705.1 Salinivenus sp. | reverse complement strand
GGGCAGTGGGGCAGTCGTGTAGAAGGAGGGACAGACGGGGCCCGCCGGGTGTCGTTGCGCCGGGACCCCCTGTACGAGCGATCATATGATGGGTTGAAGATGCCGGAAACGCAAACCGGAACCCGGTGGTTGACCGGGCCGCGGCGGTTCGGGGCCGGGCTTCTTGGGGGGAGCCCGACACTCAGCGATCCCGGCGCCAGACCTGATTCGAGCGATCGAGGTCCGGAAAATGGCCCGCGGCGTCGATTTCGACCCGGACGACGGCCGGATCGCCCGGTACGGTCACCCGGTGCCGCGTCTCGCCTCCGAGCCAGACGTCCACCGGTACGGTTCGCTTGGTGGTCGGGCCGTCGGCCCGGCGGATCGAGAGCGGCACCGGCATGGGGGCGCGTCCGCGGTTCTCGATCGTAATGATGGTGGAGTCGGGGCCTGCCTGGACCGACGCGAGGGCCTGGTCGAGGGGCGAGGTGCGATAGAACCAGGTGGTCCAGAACCAGGAGAGGTCCCGGCCGCTCACGTCGGCGATCGTATTGAAGAAGTCGTACGGGGTCGGGTGCTTGCCCCACCACCGGTCGTAGAAGGCGTCGTAGGCCCGCCGGAAGGTCGACGGGCCGAGCACCCCGCGCAGGGCCGCGAGCACCTGGGCCGCCTTGTCGTAGGGCAGGTCAAAATACAGCGACGCGGGAATGTCGTCTCCGTGTCGCATCAGCGGGACCATGTCGTCCCGGCGGGCAATCTGGAGATAGGTCTGCCGCTGGCCGGTTTCCGAGTCGCTCGCCCGCCCGGCCGGCCGAGGCCCTGGGCCGTAGAGCCGCCGCATGCCCTGTGCGGTGTTGAACTGGGTGAGCCCCTCATCCATCCAGACGTACCGCTTTTCGTTGGTCCCCACCTCCATCGGCACCCACATGTGACCGACCTCGTGCATCAGGTCGCCGGCGAGCTTGAGCGTGTCGGCCCACGGCTGCATGATGGTGACCATCGGGTACTCCATGCCGCCGCCCCGGAGGATGCCCTCCATCGACGTCATGGTTGGGTAGGGGTAGGGGCGCAGCGTCTCCGACAGGGTCGTGACCGCCTCCGCGGTGTACCGGGCCGCGTGGGGCCAGGCGGCCGCGGCCTGATGCGGGCGGTAGAGGCTGTGGATCATCACGGTATCCGGAGGGGCGGCGGGGGGCTGAGGGGAGGACACGAGGGCCCGCGTCGCGTCCCAGAGGTACCGATCGCTCGTGCCCCACGCAAAGTCGCGCACGCTCTCGGCCCGAAAGTGCCAGGTCGCAAGCGAGTCGTCCGGGGTCCGGGTGGCCCGGCCCGTGCCGCGCTCCCCGCGGCCCAGGAGGGGCACGACGTCGCCCGTCCGCCGGGCCCGACGGAGACGGCGACGGGAGCGGTCGGAGAGGACCGCCGAGGCATTCTGAAGTTGCCCGGTGGCCCCGACCCGCCAGTGGGCGGGCACCGAGAGGCGGACGTCGTAGTCGGCCTGGCCCATGTAGAATTCGGCCTGCCCGGTATAGGGCTCGGCCACCCAGCCGTGGACGTCGTCGTAGACGGCGATCTGGGGATACCAGTAGCCGGCGTAGTAGACGCGCCCCTCGCGGCCCTGCCGCCCGTCGGCCGGGGCGGGGGGCGGGGTGTACGCCCAGTCAAACTGCAGCGAGACGCTGTCGCTCGGGGGAAGCGGGGACGGGAGCTGCAGCCAGGCGACCGTGCCCTCCACCCGATATCCGATCCCGGACGAGTCCGCGGAGCGCGGAAGCGAGGTCTGCCGGACCGCGACCCGGCGGAGCGTGACACCGCCGGTTTCGGGGAGGGACCGCCGGCGGGCAGAGGCGCCCCGAAAGAGGTTTTGCCGCAGGTGGACGGCCAGCCGGTCGAGGGTGTCGGGGGATCGGTTCCGGTAGGTGACCTGCTCGTGCCCAACTATTCGATGCGAAGCGGTGTCCAGCCGGGCGCGGATGCGGTAGCGAGCGGACTGCTGCCAGTACTGCGGGCCGGGCCGGCCGTCCCGTGACCGGGTGCCGCCGCGGACGGCCCGGGTGAACGCCGGCGTCTCGGAGACCTCGTACTGCGAGGAGCCTTCGGACCCGGACGGCGCGAGGGAGGGGGCCGGTCGGGTCTGGGCCCGCGCCTGGGAGATGGTGCCGGCGAGGAACAGGCCGAGAAATACCCACAGCGGGAGGCGGAGCGGGCCCCCATCCGCGCCAACGACCGGGGATGGGCAGGCCGCAAGGGCAGGGTCAGTATCTGGACGACGGCGGGCCACAGAGACAGAGGAATTGGTCAACCGGTCGGAGAGGTGCCCGTACCTGCCGCCTGTGCTATGGTTCGGTCGGGGCCGGGGGCCCACCCAGCGAGTCTCCGACAACGTGCGGCGGCCCGGAAGGGATACGCTGGAACGATAATTGTACCATTTCCTAACTGGATGGCTTATCGACCTGCACCTCGCAATTCTCGCGCCTGCATAATTCCTTGGAGCCCGTGTTGACGCTCCACGAACCAACGCCGGGCAGGACGCACCCCTGCGCCCGCTATGATCGTACCGGCGTGTCCCCTGCAGGAACGGGCTGCGACCCTCTGGGCTGGACGAAGACGGGTCCCGTTGTCTAGTGGGTGTGCACAACTGGATGGACGGAGACCGCAGAATCCACCTCGAAGTTGTCAGACTCGTTGTACAAGGTCACTGCAAACCACATCGGACTCTTCGGGCCGGTGCCCGGGGCCGGATGGCGCCGGGGCCTTCCCGCACTCTTCCTCATAGGTTCCACCCCCGAAATGAGTAGTGGAGACCGCTCCTCCTCGCCAAAGCCGACCCTCTACAACCCTCCCAGCGGCGACGAGGACCCCGTTCCGGAACACGACTCCGAGGTCGAACTTGACCTCGACCTGCCCCGGAATCTTGCCGAGCAGCTTTCGGAGGTCGCCTCGCACCTCGGACTGTCGCCCTCGATTGTGGCGTCGCGGGCGGTTCAGATGATTTGCAACGAGATTGGGCTCACGCAGGACGAGGACCTCTCCTCGACGACGCTCATCCAGAAGTACCAGACGCGACTGGACCTGCTCCACGCGCTCGACTACGACCGGGATCCAGAGAGCAAGGCCGACGACGGAGAGTTCGAGACTACGCCCAGCGAGACCAACGCGGACGACGACTACGACTGGCAGGACGTCGACAACATCATCGGCCGCGTGGTGAGCTCCTGAGTGCGTCAAGGACCCCGCTTCAATCTCCGATCGCATCGACGTGTCTACGTCGTCCCGCGCCGGGGCGTGAGGCCCGAACCGACGCGCCGTCCCCTCTCCGGCGGAAAATCTCCGTCTACGAATCCTCGTTCACCGCGGAGAGGGCGGAGGTCTCCTTCAGGGTTGCCACGAGCACCCGGCAGAACGCCGGGATGTCTTTGACCACGCGTCCCCAGACGCGATTCTCGTGCTGGAACGCCGCCTCGTCGACCCACTCGGCCCCGGCGTTCAGGAGGTCATCCTTGATGCCCTGACTGCCGGTGGCGGGCCGCCCCTCCACGATGCCCGCGGAGATGCCGACGAGGCCCGCGTGGCAAATCTGGGCAACCACCTTCCCCTGCTCGTCCAGGGTGCGGACCAGAGACGTGACGCCGTCGTCCCGACGGAGCTTGTCGGGGGCCCACCCGCCCGGCACCACGACGGCGTCGAGGTTCGCGGCGCGCAGATCGCGGGCCGCGGCGTCCGTCGTCGCGGTGAGGCCGTGTTTTCCGGTAAAGGTCGTGTCTGCCTCGCGGCCGGCGACGACGACGTCCGCGCCTTCTTCGCGGAGACGCATGGTCGGGACCCAGAACTCCAGGTCCTCGAACGAGTGGTCGACGAGGACGGCCGCGCGGTGCTGTTGGAGATCCATGGCGGAAAGAGATTTGTTAGAAAGGTGCCGTTATTGCAAATACCACGTGTCGATCACTGCGGGTATGCTCTCACGCAGAGTGCGCTGTTGTGGATCGAAGGTCGGTCGGTGGTAGGGGGCGGCGGGCTACAGGGAGCGAAGAACCAGTGCCCACACCACCGCCATAAACAGGCAGCCGGCCAGCATCCACTGGTCGGCGTTGGCGTCCCAGGCGTCGCGGCGATACAGCCCCACCAGGGCGACCGGCCACAGGAGCACGATGTAGGCAATCATGAAGTCGGACCGGGCGTACCAGGGCGGCCCGGTCCGCTCCGAGATGGTGGGGCCGGGAAACGTTTCGCCGCACACCGGGCAGTAGTCATCGTCGTCCTCGCGGTGGGCGTCGCAGTTGGGGCATCGCTTCATGGCGGGCAGGGGGGCGGCGATCTCGTACGAAGGGGACGCTCAAGAACCCGTTTCAATGTGCGGACGTGCCCACATTCGCTGTCGGCTTCTCTCATGGAGAGACGCCGAATTGAGGCGTATGCGCCTGCACAACACGACAGGAGTGGGCGGTTCTGTAGTCGGTACGCCCCGGTGAATGTACGGCGTGTCTACTAGAACAGCGTCTTAGCTTCCGTTTGCAGAGTAGTAGGTAGAGACGGTGTCGGCCTTGGACGGACCCACCACGT
>JAZKTD010000287.1:0-4575 GCA_036625705.1 Salinivenus sp. | reverse complement strand
CTGTAAATTCGAGCATGAAGGAGCGGCCCCGCACGGATTCCCTCTGGCGAGAACGTCTCTTCTCCTTCTCCTCTCTTCGGGCTACGGACACGCGTGTCGGTCACGTGGGGTCGGTGCCTCACACCCAGGGCACGACCATGTGTGGAAACTTGCTCACGACGGGCCCGATACAGATTCCCGAACCGCGCCGGTGGGCGGCGCCTCTCGACCATCCTCGTAGCGAAGACGGGGCCGGTCGTCGCGGGGGCGAACACGAAGTGACCTATCGTCATTTCCAGTGGTGGGCCGGAAGGCAACAGGCCCACGGGCCTTCTTCACGTTCGACGAGAGGAAGTCCGGATGCCTCTTCTCTGGCCGGCAGCGTGCTGCCGGCACGAGCCCTCTTCGACTCTCAGCCGAGGGCGACCTGTCGATCCGTGGACACGGTTCCACCGATCTGGGATCGGTACCGTCCGCTCTCTGCGTGCGGCCACACACGGTCCAGGGAATCTGATATTCCCACTGTGGCGGACCACCGGTTCCGTACGCTCCCACGGATCGGCAGTAAGCCCATCGCAAGAAAAGCAGCACAGCATGATGGAGGATACGCTCAACGACTTCCTAATCTTACGCACCCTCGACGATCCAATCACGCGGGAACAGCTCGGCGAGGCAGTGGAGGCGTCGGGACAGGCCCTGAAGGAGCTTCGTGGGGAGGACGTCGACATCATCTGGGTGGACTCGGAAGTGCTCACGAACGATGACGGGGAGGTGACCGGGACGTTCTGTCACTACCGAGCGAAAGATGAGGATACTGTTCGTGAACATGGCCGCCGTGCAGGACTGCCGGTCACCCAGATCCACCATCGCGGTCAGCCGCTGGAGGGAGAGAGTGAGTAGGCCGTCGTTGGAGCCGGGCGCGGCCGGCGGCCTCCGGCCCTGAGAAGCATGGTGGTCCCGGAAAATTGGGGGAGTAGAGCACACCACTTCGGACCCGAAAACGCCGCTCAGCACCCCGCTCCGCGTGCGGAGGCCGACCCCGACGCGATTGCCGCGGCCGACCGCGAGGGCCCCGTGTTTCGGGGAGACCTGGAGATTCCCGTCATCGACTGGCGGCCCTACCTGGAGCGTGAGCTCGACACGCAAAATGCCCACCGGAACCCCTCGCTCCCGGGCTCGGCTTCGCTCTCGGGCTCGGACGGAGAGGCCCCGGCGGGCCCGTCACGGGAGACGTGTTCAAATGCCCCCGTCGGTCCGAGGACCTGGACGGAGGTCCTCCCAGGTGAGAGCTGAGTGTAGGACCACGCGCCCCAGGACCGCACTGTCACCACACGCCCTCTGTCCGGTTGGCGGGTCGCGTCGCCCGTTCTCGTTTCGATCGTAAAAGACGGCCCCCGTGGCCTGCTGACGCGGGGCTTGCCGGGCGGCGTCCTGTCCTGCCGCGCCGCCCCCGGCAGTGCGAGCACGAGGGACGAAATGGTAGCCATCCAGAGGCGGTTCACGGAAGATGCGTGTGTCGTGGGCGGAGGCTTGGGGGCGAGAGGCAAACCATTGCGGTGTGCGCCGAACGCCCCAACGAGGCACGACGGTCCTCGCAATCCGGCACGCCGAACGGCTGGGGCGAGGCTCCCTGCCAGTGCGCCCACGGCAACAACGATTGGACAGTCAGAGCAGTCTCCACGTCGAACGCCACAGCGTTCGGGGGCGCGAGATGAGCCCACCGGGTGCCACCGCCTGCTCGTGGGAGGGAGTGCCTCTTCACGGATCGTTCGCATTTCAGAATCGCGTCTCTTACAATAGGAGTGCACTTTTCCACGTCCCCGAGCCACACCGTTCGTTCCCGTGTCCCGCCGTTGCCTATATCTACCCGCGTTGTTCCTTGCGCTGCTCCTCGCCACCCCGCGCCTGGCTGTGGCCCAGACCGGCGGGGACACGCCCGAGAACGTCGTCTTCATCTTCAGCGACGACCACCGCTACGACTACATGGGCTTCCACGAGCGGGCGCCGGGCTTCCTGGAGACGCCCAACCTCGACCGCATGCGGCGGGAGGGGATGCACCTGGCCAACGCGTTTGTGGGCACGAGCCTCTGCTCCCCGTCCCGCGCCTCGATCCTGACCGGCCAGCACGCCCACCGCCACGGCGTGGTCGACAACCAGCGGCGGGTGCCGGACACGACCCACTTCTTCCCGGAGACCCTCCAGCAGAGCGGCTACCAGACCGCCTTTTTCGGGAAGTGGCACATGGGCCGGGCCTCCGCCGAGCCGCGCCGCGGCTTCGACCAGTGGGCCAGCTTCCGGGGCCAGGGGCCCTACTTCGACCCGACGCTCAACATCAACGGCACCGAGCGGGACTTCAAGGGCTACACCGCCAACGTCATCACCGACCAGGCGCTCGGGTGGCTCCGCGGGCGGGAGAGCGAGGAGCCCTTCTTCCTGTACCTCTCCCACAAGAACGTCCACAGCCCGTTTACGCCCCATCCGCAGGACGAAGGGCGCTACGAGGACGTGGAGATGCCCCATCCCCAGTCGATGAAAAACATCCGCGAGAACTACCGGATGAAGCCCGACTGGGTCGAGGCCCAGCGCTACGGCTGGCACGGGGTCGAGCACATGTATCATCTCGGGATGGACTCCTTCGACCGCCGGCTCCGCAACTACGCCGAGTCGCTCTACTCGATGGACCGTCAGATCGGGCGCGTGCTCGACTACCTCGAGGAGAGCGGGCTGGCGGAAAGCACCCTCGTGATCTACATGGGCGACAACGGCTTCATGTGGGGGGAGCACGGCCTGATCGACAAGCGGCAGATGTACGCCCCGTCGGTGCGGGTGCCGGCGCTGGCCTGGGCGCCGGGCTTCATCGAGTCGGGAAGCCGCACGGAGGAGATGGTCCAGAACATCGACGTGGCCCCGACGGTGCTGGACGTGGCGGGGGCCGAGCCGGTCAACCGGATGGACGGGCGCTCGACGCTGCCGCTGCTTCGGGGCCAAAGCGGCTCGGAGGTCGACTGGCGCGGCTCGATCCTGTACGAGTACTACTGGGAATGGAATTTCCCGCACACCCCGACGATGTTCGGGATTCGGACCGACCAGTGGAAGTACGTCTTCTACTACGGGCTCTGGGACATCAACGAGCTGTACCACGTGCAGCGCGACCCGGAGGAGATGAACAACATGATCGAGGCGCGCCCGGAGGTGGCCGACAGCCTGCGGAACGTTCTCTTCGACCGGCTGGAGGCGACGGGGGGGCTGAGCATCCCGCTCAAGCGGCCCCGCGGCTCCCAGCAGGACGAGCGCAAGATTCCCGACGGCGCGACGCAGCAGTGAGAACTGAGACGGTTCGTCTCGGCGACGGGGCCCGACTCCAATAGCAGCCCGGAGGACCATGCTACACCCACGAATGCCCGCGGTCGTCGGCCTCGCCTCGCTCCTCGTGGGCCTGCTCCTCGGATCCGGGCCCGCAGGGGCGCAACCGTCGGGGGCGGCCTATGAGGTGACCGTCGCGGCGGGCGACCTCGACCGGCGCGGCACGGTGGTGTCGTTTGCCCTGCCGTCGGCCCTTCCGGCGGCGGAGCATCACCTGGAGGCGCCGGACGGCACAGCCGTCCCGCTCCAGGTAGGGGACACCCGCGCGTGGTTCGTCCTCGACCGGCTCGCGGCGGGGCAGGAGCGCACCTACCGGCTGGTGGCGGGGTCGGCTGCGGCCGACAGCGTCGGGCTCGCCCGGAAGCGCCGCTCGCTCGCCCTCTCGGTCGACGGCGCCCCCGTCCTCCGCTACTGGACCGACGAGCGGCCGCTCCCTCGCCCCGAGCTCGACTCGATCTACCTGCGCGGCGGCTACCTGCACCCGGTGCGCACCCCGTCTGGGCGCGTCGTGACGGGCGACTACGCCGAGGGCCACCCGCACCACCACGGCGTCTGGTCGGCCTGGACGAACACGGAGTTTCGGGGGCGGACGCCCGACTTCTGGAACATGCAGCAGGGCACCGGGGCCGTGGTGCCCATGGTCCTCGACTCGACGTGGCAGGGGTCCGTGCAGGCCGGCCTCACGGCCCGCCACCGCTACGTCGACCATTCGGCCCCCGAGCCCACGACGGCCCTCTACGAGCAGTGGACGGTCCGCGTCTACGACGTCCCGGCCGCCGAGGGAGACTATCGCCTGTTCGACCTTGCGGTCACGCAGACGACCGCCTCCGAGAGCCCGCTAATCCTGCCGCCGTATCACTACGGGGGGATGGGGATTCGGGGGCGAGATCACTGGTACGGGGCCGGCAACGCCCACTTTCTGACCTCGGCGGGAAAAGACCGCTCGAACGGAAACGAGACGCGGGCCCGGTGGACCTACATCGGCGGCGAGGTGGAGGGTGAGCGGGCGGGCCTCGCCGTGCTGAGCCATCCCGACAACGTGCGGTCGCCACAGCCGGTGCGCATTCACCCCGAGATGCCATATTTTTCCATCGCTCCGTCCCAGCTCGGGCGCTGGGCCATCGAGCCGGGCCGCCCGTACGAGGCCCGCTACCGGTTCGTGGTGTTCGACGGGCCGCCCGACGCAGCCCGGCTCGACCGCCTCTGGGCCGACTACGCCTACCCGCCCACGGT
>JAZKTD010000286.1:0-4594 GCA_036625705.1 Salinivenus sp. | reverse complement strand
CTTCACGCATCACGCTTCACGCATCAGGAGCCCTGCACGGATCTCCGAACCCCTTTCCGCCGCGTCCCAACCTTACGCTCGACGAAGCTGCCCCTATGTCCGACGACCTTCGCCTGTTTGCCCCCGCCGAGAGCGCCGAGTTTGGCCGCACCGTCGCCGCGGCGCTCGGCACCGAGCTCGACGACCACTACGACCAGACCTTCAGCGACGGCGAGCACGAGATGCGGTCGGAGGTCAACGTGCGGGGGCGGGACGTCTTCGTGGTGCAGTCCCTCTACGCCGAGCCGGGCCTCAGCGTCAACGACAAGCTGTGCCGCCTGCTCTTCTTCCTGGGCTCGCTCCGGGACGCCGCCGCCGAGCGGGTCACCGCGGTCGTGCCGTTTCTCTGCTACCAGCGCAAGGACCGAAAGAGCAAGCCCCGCGGTTCGGTCACGACCCGGTATCTGGGCAGCCTCTTCGACGCGGTGGGGGTCGACCGGGTGCTGGCGATGGACGTGCACAACCTCGCCGTCTTTCAGAACTCCTTCTCCACGGTGGCGGAGCACCTGGAGGCCCGCCCCCTCTTCGTCCAGGACATCGCCCATCACCTCGAGGACGAGGACGTGGTGGTCGTCTCCCCCGACGAGGGCGGCGTCAAGCGGGCCAGCCGGTTTGCCGGGGGCCTGGGGGCCACGCTGGGACGGGAGGTGCCCACCGCGTTCGTCGAGAAGATGCGCCACGAGCAGGCCGAGCAGGTCGCGGGCGGCCGGCTCGTGGGCCCGGTGGACGGGCGGGTGGCCGTCATCGTCGACGACCTCATCAGCACGGCGGGCACCATCACCCAGGCCGCGGCCGCCTGCGCCGAGGGCGGGGCCCACACCGTCGTGGCCGCCGCCACCCACGGCCTCTTTTCGGGGGAGGCCCCCGAGCGCATCGCCGCCTCGCCCCTGGAGCACCTCTTCGTCACCAACACGGTGGCCCCGTTCCGGCTCGAGGGCACGGCCGTGGCCCCGCGCCTGTCGGTCTGCGACGCCGCCCCCCGCTTCGCCGAGGGCATCGACGCCATCCACACCGAGGCCTCCGTGAGCGCCCTGAACGAAGTGAGGAAGTAGTCTTGGGCTGCGCCCTGAACGAAGTGAGGAAGTAGTCTTGGGCTGCGCCCTGAACGAAGTGAGGAAGTAGTCTTGGGCTGCGCCCTGAACGAGGTGTAACCGAGTGAAGAAGTGCTTTTAGAGTGCGCCCTGAACGAAGTGTAACTAAGTGCGGAAGTGTCCCGACACCCGTCGGTACTCGCCCACCGTCGCTGTCGGCGGCGGAAAACGTGATTTTGCCGATTCGTGAAAGAAGCCACGGCGCGGCGGCCGTCGCGAGCGGGTCCCCACGTCCCGCCACAGCGGACGGAGGCGCCCCGGAACGCACCTATCCGCGGCGCCTCCCCCGAGCCGGCGAACCTGCGGACCGCCCGTTCATAGTGCTGACTGCCCCCCAGGCGGGTCGTCCGCCGGTCCCTTTCGTCTTCCTGGTCACCGCAGCGACGCTGCCATGCTCTCGCCCGACGCCCTTGCCCAGCAGCTCGACGGCCTCGTTCATCTCGACACGCAGCGGGCCCCGGACGGCATCGATTTGACGGTCGACGCCGTGTACCGCACCACGGGGCACGGCCAACTCGACTTCGGCGGCGGGGAGTTCGAAGAGGCCCCGCGCGAGTCCCTCACCCCGGTCCTCGACGACCCCAGCGACGAGTACGCCTGGTGGACCCTCGACCAGGGCGCCTACATCGTCCAGTACAACGAGTCCCTCACGCTGAACGACGACCAGCGGGCGGAGATTTCGCCCCTGGAGCGGACCGTGATGGCCGGCGCCCACCACGGGACGTTCGCGCTGCACGAGGGGCGGGACCCGCTGGAGACGCTGCTCGTGGTGAGCCGGCTCGGCTGCCGCCTGAAGGAAAACTGCCGGCTTTCCCGCCTCACCGTACGTGAGCTCGACACGTAGCGCCGACGCGCTACGGCTGGGCCCCGGCCGGGACCGTCATCCACAGGTCCAGGGTCGCAAACTGCGGGCCGCTCTGCTGCTGGCGCTGCTGCCGCCGACGGCGCTGTCGACGGCGGCGACGACGGCCGCGCCGTCCCGTCACGGAGCCGATGTTCTCTCCCTGGTTGGCGGTCGTCTCCTCCTCTTCTTCCGGTTCGGGGATCTCGAGCCCGAGGCCGACCGGGTCGCTGAGGGCGGTGCGCAGCCCATGTGCCCGCGCCCCGCCGGAGGCCGCCCCGACCGGAATCGCGACCTCGTAGATCAGGGAGGACGGGTCGAGGACCGCCTTGCCCCGAAGCCCCGACGAGAAGCGCGCCGGAATGCGCTGGCGAGCCGTATCACCGCGTACCACCTCGAGTTCGGTGAGGGAGACGTCGTCGAGCCCAGCCGGGCTCTGTTCCGAGGCCGGGCCCTGTCCCGACGTCGCGGGCTGCTGCCCGGCGCGCTGCCGGCGGAGCCCCAGCGGGTACTGAACCCCGTAGGCGCGACGCTGCCCGCCGGCGGGGTCGACCCACACGACGAGCCCGTTGACGGCGAGCGACCGAACCAGCGCCCGGTCCTGCACCAGAAGGGCCACGTACAGGAGACTGTCGGTCGGGTGGGCCGCGACCGACACCGACGAGCCGTCCACCGGCGTCAGGCGCTCGCCCCACTCCTCAATCGACCCGTCGACCGACGGGCGCCCGGCCATCGAGTCTCCGGAGAGCTGGGTGGGCCCGCTGCAGGCGCCGACGAGACCAACAAGAAGAGCCGCAAGAACACTCAATCGCAGGCACCGCAACATGGGCATCGAAGGCTTGTAAGAAAGTGGTCGACGTCGCATCCCCCGAAGCCGTCTCGCCGCGGAACGCGTGCATATCGTATCCGATCCGTCCCCGCAACGCAATTCATTCGGCCCCCTCCCACCCATCATGACCGGAAATTCGAAAACGGTCCTCGCCGCCGTCCTTCTGTGGCTTCTCGCGGCGTGCCTCGGTGTGCCCACCACGTCGGCCCAGGTGCCGTCGCCGACGGCCGACACGACGGAAAAGGGCGCTCCCTACGTACCCACACCCGAGTACGTCGTGCGCCGCATGCTTCGGCTCGCGAACGTGACGGGGGAGGACGTGGTCTACGACCTTGGGAGCGGCGACGGGCGAATCGTCATTCTCGCCGCGCAGGAGTTTGGGGCCCGGGGCGTCGGCGTCGAAATCGATTCTCAGCTCGTGCAGAAGGCCCGCCGGAACGCCGAGCAGGCTGGGGTATCGCACCTCGTGGAGTTTCGGCGAGACAATCTGTTCAACGTGTCTCTCGCGGACGCAACGGTTGTGAGCCTCTACCTCTGGCCCGACATGAACAACCGGCTTCGCCCCAAGCTACGGCGCGAGCTTGATCCAGGCGACCGGGTTGTGTCCCACAGCTTCGACATCGACGGGTGGGAGCCCGACACCACCGTGTCGATGAAGTCCAGCGCCATGAGCGGGGTGCCCAAAACGCTTTTTCGGTGGACCCTTCCGGTGTCCCCCAGCACTCCCTAATCCCTTAAACGTCGCGAGATGTTTCCTCGCCGCTCCTGATCGATGCGGAATGGTGCCTACACGCTGGCCTCAATTGCGGCCCTCGCGGGGCTCGTGCTCCTGATGGTGGGGCACTCCGACGGCGTCGAGACGGCCCTCGGGACGGTTCTCCTCATCGTGGCGCCCCTCTTGATGGGCATCGGCAAAATCATCGACGTGCTGGGGTACGTTCGCGACGGCGCGGCCGACTCCGACGAGTGAGCCGGCCCTGCCCTCCTCTCGACGCTCGCCTCTATAGAACCAGCTCGGAGGCTGCCGTGTCCACCCGAACCGTCTGGCTGATCGCAGCGGGCCTTATTGCCGCCGATCTGCTCTTCTTCATGGTCCCCATCGTGCCGTTCGCGGCGGCGTACGTCCTCCTGGCACGGCCCGCCTGGTTCAAGGACTTCGTGGACGACCTGTACGCCCAGTAACGGGTCCGCCCGGCTCACCGGCGGGGGCCGTCCTGCGCGGACGGGCGTCGACTCGCGGCCTCGCCGCCCGTCAGGTCCGACGGCGACGTGGCGAAGTAGTACCACGAGAAGCCGCCCGTGATGACGATGAACGCCAGGCCCAGCCCCATTATCTCCCGCACGGAGGTCTGCGGGGCCTGCGTGAGGGACGGCAGAGCCACGAGCCCCCCCACGAGGACCACGAACGCGAAAATGAGCAGTCCGAAGTATTCGATAATGAATTTCATTCGGTGGAGAGCTCCGTTTTCTCGACGAGATCGGCAAGGATCCACAGGGACGGAACCCACAGCCCCACGAAGATGCCGGCCTGGCGGCTCCCACTGAACCAAAGATAGAGCGAGAGTCCAAGTGCCAGCACGCCAGCGGCAAAGATCCACCCTTTGCTATTCGTCATGAACGGACGGTTGTTGATGAGGAAATGCGGACGCGGAAGACGTCCCCCGCGGGTTGATGGTTGACTTGCTATTCGACTTTTGAATACTGACTACGGTCGCTGCTGTTGCGCCGATCCATCCGCCCGGGGATCGTTGCAGCAGTCCTACATTGTTCTCTCCGTCCATCTTCGCCGCGGGG
>JAZKTD010000285.1:0-4597 GCA_036625705.1 Salinivenus sp. | reverse complement strand
CGGCCATACGCTGGGTCCATCGTCTTCAGAACGGGCCGGTCCGCCTATGCCTTCGTCCCCCGACACCGACACCCCCCCCGAGGACCGCCCCGACACCGCCACCCGCATCCTCGACTGCGCCCAGGCGCGGATCCAGCGCCGGGGCTACAACGCCGTCAGCTACGGCGACCTGGCCGAGGAGCTCGACCTGACGACCGCCGCCATCCACTACCACTTCCCGTCGAAGGCCGACCTGGTGCAGACCCTGGTGCGGCGGTACCGGCGCCGGAACGCCGAGACGCGGGCCACCATCTGCGAGGAGGCGGACACGCTCCGGGCCCGGCTCGACCGGTACGTCGCCCTCTTCGCCGACGTGATCGACGGGGGCGGCCTCTGCCTCTGCGGCGTGCTGGCCGCCGACGGCCCCACCCTCCCCACCGAGGTCCGCCGCGAGGTGCGGCAGTTCTTCGCGGAGCAGGAGGACTGGCTGACCGACGTCCTCGAGGCCGGCGCGCCGACGCGCACGGGCCTGAGTGGGTGCGAGACGCCCCGCGAGGAGGCCCGGCTGCTCCTCGCCGCCATCGAGGGAGCGATGATCACCGCGCCGGAGCGCTCCGCCGGCCCCTACGTCGATACCCTCCAGCGCCTCGTCGACTCGGTCGTAACGTAGCCCGTCCGATCCGTACCCACTTCACGCGGGAGGGAGAAACATTCCCCGTACCCGTGAATACCTACTTACTGATAAGTAAGTATGGCGTCTCTTGCGAAGGAGCCCGTCTCCGTTCGCGGGACAGAACCCTCGACCTTCACTCACAACCCCCTCAGCACCGCTTATGGCTACCACCACCGCCGCTCAGACCGACCACGCCGAGCAGGTCCACGACAAGGCGAAGCAGGCCCTCGGCTTCGTGCCGAATCTCATCAAGGAAATGACGACGGAAAACCCGGCGGTCGGGGACGCCTACCTGACGTCCCAGGGCCTCCTCCAGGAGGACGGCGTGCTCTCCCCCGCCGAGCAGCAGGCCGTCATCCTGGCCGTCTCCAGCTACAACGACTGCCACTACTGCACGAAGGCCCACGCCGTGGCCGGCCAGCAGGCCGGGCTCGACGCCGCGACCACCGCGACGATCAACGAGGGCGGCCTCCCGGACGACGATCGCCTGAGGAGCCTCGTGCGCGCCACGCGGCGCATCCTCGGCAAGCGCGGCTGGCTCTCCGACGCCGACGAGGCGGAGTTCGCCGATCTCGGCCTCGGGCGGCCCGAGCTCTACGAGATCATCACGCTCGTCGGCATCAAGACGATGAGCAACTACGTCAACCACATCGCCGGGACGGAGGTCGACGAGCCCTTCCGGCAGTAGTCGCCCCGCCCCGTTCCGACGGCGAACTGGCGCCGGTCGCACCGAAGTCGTGCGGCCGGCGCTTTTTTGTTGGGGACGAACGTAGACGCGGCATCACCCGGCCAGGACGCCCGCCACGAGGAAGGCGACGGCGGCCAGCGCGGCCTGCACCAGGGCGTAGGGCATTTGCGTGTTGACGTGGTCGACGTGGTCGCAGGCCGAGGCCATCGACGAGATGATGGACGTGTCGGAGAGGGGCGAGGTGTGGTCGCCAAAGACGCCGCCGGAGAGCACCGCGCCCAGTAGCAGCGAGGCGGGCAGCGACAGTTCCGCCGCGAGGGGCATGGCCACGGGAATGAGGATTGCGAAGGCGGTCCACGAGGAGCCGAGAGTAAAGGACACGAACCCGGTGACGGCAAATACGAGGAGCGGCACCCACCAGGTGGGGCCGTCGGTGCCCACCACCTGCACGACGTAGGCCCCCATCTCCAGGTCCTGCGACACCTGTCCGATGGCGAACGCGAGCACCAGGAGCAGCGTGACGGGCACGAGCCCGGAGGCGCCCTTCACCACCCAGTCCATGGCGTCGCCGACGGGGAGGGTCGGGCGCCCGTTCGGGAACGGGCGCGGCAGGGCGTACAGGAGAAGGGCCACCCCGACGCCCGTCCCCACGGCCCACAGCACCGACGTCGCCCCGCTGCCCTGCATGAGCTGCCCGTCGCCGGTCACGTAGAGCCCCACGAAGATCATCGCCACCATGACCGCCACGGGAAGAAGCAGGTGCAGCGCCCGGGGCACCACGTGGTCGGGCGGCTCGATGCTCGCCACCTCGTCCTCGACCATCGGCTGGGCGTCGGGGCGCAGCACGCCCCCGCCCTGCTCGGCCCGCTCTTCGGCCCGGCGCATGGCCCCGAACCCCCACCCGCTGAGGGCCAGCGCGAGCGAGAACCCGATCGCGGCGATCGCGAAGAAGTTGAACAGCGTCGCCTCCGCCAGCACGGCCACGGCGTTCTGCGAGAGGTCCTGGGCGCCGACCAGCCCCAGCACGAAGGCCCCCCATCCGTTGAGCGGAATCGCCATGCACACCGGCGCGCAGGTGGCGTCGCAGTAGTACGCGAGCTTCTCGCGGGGCAGGTCGAGCCGGTCGAACAGCGGTCGGCTCACGGCCCCCACGGTGAGGGACGAGATGTTCGACTCGACGAAGATCACGATGCCGACCCCCCAGGCCAGCAGCTCGGCCCCGCGGCGGCTCTCCCCCCACCCGCGGGCCCGGGCCCACTCGATAAAGCCCGCCACGCCGCCGGATGCCTGCACGAGCGCGATGAGGCTGCCCACCAGCAGGCAGAAGATGAGGATGCTGGCGTTGCTCTCGTTGGCAAACGCGGTCACGAGCTGGTCGGCCACCCCGCGGAGCCCGGCCACCGGATTGCCCCCCGCGAGGATCGTGGTCCCCAGCCAGAGGCCCGCGAAGAGCGACAGGTAAATCTGGCGCGTCCACAGGGCCAGCACGATCGCCACGACGGGCGGCAGCAAGACGATCCAGTCCATGCGGGGACGGGCCTCCTGTTCGTAGTACGGGCGCTCCGGGGGTGTCGGCGCCGTCAAACCGCAGCCCCGGCCGCGGGGCCCCACGTCGGCCGACGGCCCCTCTCATGTCGAATCCGTCCACAGGGTGCCGGGGGCCCTGAATGCACAGACCCGTGGAGCCCTCATTCGTCCAGGCGTCCACCCCGGCGCCGGTCGGGCCGTCTTCGTCCACACGCCCCTCCCGAGGAAGCATGCGGAATGGCCTTCACTCGTCGGGCGGCGGCGGACCGCGGACGGGGCCTGCGGGGTGGCGGGGGACACTCCGTCTCCGAATCTACTGGTAACCGGTCGGGAGAGCAAACCGGAAGCAGGTCCCTCCTTCCGTTAGGGCCGCGGCGCAGGAAGGGCGTCAACTTCACCGTCGGCCCCAGGCGCCGCGCACCGGCCCCAGAACGGTCGAAGGCGGGCGGTCAGCGGGGGCGGTACGCGTCGGCGATGGTGCCGGTGGCCCACTGGTAGGTGGCGCGGGCCCGGAGGACGTCGATCCGGGCGGAGACGAGCGTCCGCCGGGCCGAGGCCAGCGACTGCTCGCGCTGGTTGAGCCGGAAGAGCGTGCCCTGTCCCCGGTCGAAGCGACGCTGCTCGGCCTCCCGGAGGCGGCGCGCAAGCGCGACGCTGCGCCGGGCCGACCGCACGCGCTGCCGGGCCTGGCGGAGGGCCACGACGGCCGCCTCGACGTCGGCGCGCACCTTCTGCTCGGTGATGTCCTGCTCGAAGTCGAGTTGACTCGTTTTGATGCGGGCCTTCTCCGCGCCGCTCCGCCCGCTTCGAAAGAAGAGCGGCTGGTCGATATGGAGCCCCACCTTCACGTCCGTCACGTTCAGCGGGCTCTCGTCGTAGGACACCGCCTGGGCCTCCAGCTTCAGGTCGGGCCGGAGGCGGCTGCGAGCGAGGGACTGCTCGATGCGGGCCTGCTGCTGCTTCACCTCGAGCGTCCGGAGCGCAGGGCGACGCGTGAGCGCCGTGTCGACGGCCGCCGCCGTGCGGATCGGCTCCGGGGTCGAGTCCGACGGCAGCGGGGGTGGGGCGTAGCGGAGGGCCTGTGCGGCGCCCTCGTCCCCCGGAAGAAACGTCGCGAGGGTAACGCGCTTCTGCGTGGCGGCGCGGACGGCGTCTGCGAGCGTCCCCTCGCGGCCGGCGGTGATCCGCTGCGCCTCGACACTGTCGATGGCGGGCACCTCGCCGGCGCGGGCCCGCCGGGTAATCAGCGCCTCGCGCCGCCGGGCGAGCGCGAGCAGGTCCCGGGCAACCTCGAGCTTGCGGCGGGCCCCGACCCAGTCCCAGTATGCGTGGGTAGCGTCCCGGAGCAGCGTGTTCCGCGCCTTCGCCTGCTGGGCCCGGGCGCGGCGCGGCGCCAGGCGGGCCTTGTCGAGCGCGGCCCGCCGCTTGTCGGTAAACAGGCCCGCCAGCGGCGAGAGGGACAGCCCGACGCGCGTCTCGCCCACCCGCGAGGTGGCCACCGACGGGTCGATGCTGGACCCGACCCCCCGGCGGTAGTCCACCTTCACGGTCGGGCTCATCGGCAGGTTCAGGGGCTGCCGCAGGCCGCTCCGCAGCACGTTGAGTTTTGCCTTATCGGCCTTCGTTTTGTACTCGTAGTCCGACACGAGACGAGGCTCGAGGCCGCCGCGGGCCTCGAGCAGCTCGGCCGCCGCCCGGTCGCCGGCCAGCCGGAGCGACCGGGCCTGGGG
>JAZKTD010000284.1:0-4603 GCA_036625705.1 Salinivenus sp. | reverse complement strand
CCGCCTCCTGAGCGGCTACGTCCTCGGCGACCTCCTCGACCGCCGCCGTGCTGGGCTCGGCTTCGTCCGGGCCGGGGTCGGACTCGGCGGCCCGGGGCTCGTCGGCGTCCGGCTCCTGGAGGGGCGAGACCTCCGGCTCCTCCCCGAGGGCGGCGGTCTGGGCCTCCGACGAGGACGCACCGCCCCCGCTGCTCGCCTGATACTCCTCAAGAATCTCAAGCTCGGAATTCAGGAAGGCGCGGAGGCGGGCCACGACCTCGCTGCGACGATTCTGTAGCGTATTTGCTTCCGCCTCCAGCTGGTCGCGCCGGGCCTGTGCCCGCTGCTTGATCTCCTGGGCCTCCGTGCGGGCCTCCTGCACGATGTTCTCCGCCTTCTGCTTCGCGTTCTCGAGCTTCTCCTCGGCGTTGCGGCGCGTCTGATCCAGGGCCTCCTGCAGGGCCTCTTCCACCCGCTTGTAGTGATCCATCTGGTTCTCGAGCTCCTGCACCTTGTTCTCCAGGCGCCGACGCTCGTCCTCCATCTCTTCCCACTGCGTCGCCACCGTGTCGAGGAAGGCCTCGACCTCTTCGGGGTCGTACCCGCGGAGGCTCTTGTCGAAGTCCTGCTTTCGAATGTTGAGCGGCGTCAGATTCATGGCGTCGGTCAGTCAGTGGGACAGTTCGCGGAGAGGCACCCCTCGGGCCGGCGGCCAGCCGGGCAGTCCCGTGTCCCGAGTGAGGGGTAGGGTAAGAACCACGGCGTAGAGCGACAGGAACGGGCCGGATGCTCGGCTCAGTTCATTTTATTTTCACCATTGAGGAGCTCGTCTGTTTCGCGAGGGCGCTGTGTGGGGTGGGCGCGGGCCCAAGACGAGCCGTCAGTCGTAGTCGCGCGGCCCGAAGATGGCGCTCCCGATCCGAACCATGGTGCTTCCTTCCTCGATGGCCACTTCGAAGTCGTTGCTCATGCCGATGGAGAGCTCGTCCATCTCAACGCAGGGGTTGCCGGCGTCGTCGTAGCCCTCAAACAGGGTGCGCATCCGTCGGAACTCGCCGCGGACGTCTTCGGGGTCGTCGACGAAGGACCCCAGGGCCATGAGCCCCTTGACGGCAAGGTGTTCGTACCCGGCACACCGGTCGAGGAAGTCGTGCGTGGCGTCCGGGTCGAGGCCGTATTTTTTCTCCTGACCGGTAATATTCACCTGCACGAGACAGGGAAGGACACGGTTGTTCTTGGCCGCGCGCTCGTCGAGTTCGTCGGCGAGGCGCAGGCTGTCGAGAGCGTCGAACCAGTCGGCGTGGCGGGCCACGAACTTCGCCTTGTTGGTCTGCAGGTGCCCCACCATGTGCCAGCTCAGATCGCCGCCCTTGAAGGCGCCGGGCCGAGCACGGGCTTTGTCCCGCAATTGTCGTGCCCGATTTTCGCCAAAATGCTCCAGGCCCGCGGCCCGGCCGGACTCGATGGCCTGCATCGGAAACGTCTTCGAGATGCCGACGATGGTCGGCTCATGGGCACGCCCGGCGCGTTCGCAGGCCTGCGCGATGCGCTCCCGGACCTCCCGAACCCGGGCCGCGACGGCCTCCGGGCGGACCTGCTCCTCGATTTCCGGCGTGGGCTCCGGGATCTTGTTCATGTCGCGAGAATGAGCCGTTGTGCGGAAGAGAAGCGGCGCGGATGTTGAATCAGGACCGGGAGGACTTGATCCGGCCCGCCCCCGTCGTTACTGGGTGGGCTGGGCGTCGAACGAGACGACGCGGCCGCCCCGGGCAACGACGTGGACGCGGATGGGACGGCAGCAGACCTCGCAGTCCTCGATGTAGGTCTGTTCGCGGACGGAGGGGTCCACCAGCATCGAAATCTGCTCCCAGCAGTGCGGGCACGTGACCGTCTGTTCGAGAACGTTCATGCCTCGGAAGACCCTGTGTAGAGCGGCCCCGGCGATGGGGCCCGTCGCGTCGGGGATCGGAAGTCGGGAGCGACCTATACCTCCGCCCGGAGCACATCGAGCGGCGGGCGGTCGTAGAGGCCGCGGCTGTTGAAGAGGCCAATTCCGATGGTGAGGGCCACCACCACGACGAAGGCGAGGGCGAGGGCCCCCGGCGCCAGCACAAACGGCCCCTCGAAGACGAAGTACGAGAGGCTCCAGGCCGCCGCGAGCGCGAGCAGGATGCCGGTGGCCGCCGCAAAGACGCCGAGGAACAGATACTCGACCGTCATGATCTTAAGCACGGTCCGGCGCGAGGCCCCCAGGGTCTTCAGGAGCACGCTCTCCTCGGCGCGCTGGTACCGGCTCACGACCACGGCCCCTGCCAGCACGATGAGGCCGGTCACGATGCTGAAGAGCGCCATGAACCGGATGACGTACGCGAGCCGCCCGAAGAGGTCCTGCACGGTCGAGAGCACCAGCGACAGGTCGATGGCCGAGATATTGGGATAGTCCTGGACCACCTGCTGCTGCACCTGGGCCGACGCCTCGCTGTTCTCGGTGCGGCTGAGGATCACGTGCATCTGGGGGGCGGACTCGAGCACCCCCTCCGGAAAGACCACGAAGTAGTTGGTGCCGATGCGCTGCCAGTCGACCTGGCGGATGCTGGAGACGTAGGCCGGGATCAGACGCCCCTGCACGTCGAACGTGAGGGTATCGCCGATCCCGACGTTTAGCTCCTCGCGGGCGATTTCCTGCTCCAGCGAAATGGGCACCGCCTCCCCGGACTGCAGGGGATTGCCGTCTACCTGCCCGACGAACTCGCCCTCGACGATCGTCTCGCTGTTGGTGAGGTGGTCGCGGTAGGTGGCCCGGTACTCGCGCTGGTGCGCCCAGGTGGCCTCGGCCGTCGAGTCGCGCCGGAGCTCCTCGACGGTGCGGCCCTTCGCGCTGTGGAGCCGCATCGTCACGATCGGCTCGTCGGCCATGAGGGGGAGGCCCGCGTTCCGGACGATGTCCTTGACCCCGTCGACCTGGTCGTTCTGGACGTCGAAGAGCACAATGTTGGGACGCCCCTCGCCGCCCGTCACGCGGATCTGCTCCAGCAGGGTGCGCTGCACGAGCAGGAGCGTGACGATGAGGAAGGTACCGAGGCCGAGCGCCAGCATCAGCACGGTCGTCTGGTTCTGCGGGCGGTACAGGTTGGCCAGGCCCTGCCGCCAGGGGTACGACCAGCTCGTCGGGAAGAAGCGCCGCACCCCCTCCACGATGCCCCACGACACGAGCGCGAGGACCCCAAAGACCACCGCCACGCCCCCCGCGTAGCCGAGCCCAATCTCCCACGAGGGGGCCTGCAGCAGGGCCACCCCGGTGACGCCCGCGGCGATGAGGAGGGCCACCGCCCACCGGGCCGGGTCGCGCCACCCGCCGGTCGTGGGCTCGACGTTGCTCCGGAGCGCCCGCAGCGGCGAGACGCCCCGCACCTCCAGCAGCGGCCACAGGGCAAACAGCAGCGTCACGCCCAGCCCCACGCCCAGCCCCAGTCCCACGGCCGTCCACGAGAACGCAAAGCTCACCTCGAACGGCAGGAAGTCTGCGAGCAGGCGCGGCACGTACGTCTGCAGCGCCACGCCCACAAGGCTCCCGATGCCGGCCCCGATCAGGCCGAGGGCGGCGGCCTGGGCCAAGTAGATGCGGAAGGTGCGCCCGGCCGAGGCGCCGAGACAGCGCAGCACGGCGATGGAGGCGAGGCGCTGCCGCACGTACACGTTGATCGCGCTGGCCACCCCGAGGCTGCCGAGCAGCAGCGCCACGAACCCGACGAGACTCAGGAAACGGTACAGGTTGCCCAGGCCCTCGCGCCAGTCCTCGGCCTCCTCTTCTACCGTGTCGGTGTCCAGGTCCCGCCGCTCGGCAAACGACTCGATGCCGCCCACGAGTTCGTCCACGTCGCGGCCGTCTTCGAACATGAAGTACGCCTCGTACTCCGCCAGGCTGCCGCGCCCGAGCAGGCTCGTGTCGAGCTCGGCCTTCGGAATGTAGATGGGCGGCCGGGCCGCGGCGCTGAACGACGACTCGCCCGGGGCCTGCTCGATCTCGCCCGCGATGCGATACGTGACCCCCCCGATGCGGACGGAGTCTCCGACCGACACGCCGAACTGATTGATCAGCGTGCCGGACACGAGCGCCTGCCGCCCATTCTGGTACACCTGCGCCGCGCTGTCGGGCCGGGTGTCGAGGACGCCGTAGAACGGGTAGCCGCCCTCCACGGCCCGGACGGCCGTGAGCCGGGTCCCGCCCGTCTTCGGAAAGACGGCCATCGACCCGAAGGAGATGCGGCGCGACTGGGTGCCGCCGATCGAGTCGATGAGCACCTCGGTGGAGTCGTCGAACGGCTGTTCGGATTCGAGGCGAAGGTCGGCGCCGAGCAGCGTCTTGGCCTCCTGGTCGACCGTGCGCGACATGTTGTCGCCGAAGCCCCGGATGGCCACGAGGGCCGCCACCCCCAGGACCATGGCCGAGAGGTAGAGGGCGAGGCGCTTGCGGCTGCCGCGGCTGTCGCGCCACGCCATTTTGAGAACCCAGGGAAAGCTGCTCATGCGATCAAAAAAAAGGAATCTGAGGGCGTCGGGCCCGAGCGAAAAGGTCACGCTCCGTAAAGCGCGACTCGTGGGGCACCGTCTTCCCGGCGATCAC
>JAZKTD010000019.1:0-24052 GCA_036625705.1 Salinivenus sp. | reverse complement strand
AAAAAGGGACGCCAGGGGGCTCCTGGCGTCCCTCGGGGATCGCTGGGGGTACCGCGTACGGGATTTGAACCCGTGTTACCGGCGTGAAAAGCCGGCGTCCTGGACCAAGCTAGACGAACGCGGCAGGCGTCCATTCGGGGAGACGTCCCCAAAACAGATACAGGGTGAACGGTGGGATTTGAACCCACGACCTCCAGGACCACAACCTGGCGCTCTAACCGACTGAGCTACGCCCACCATTTTTGGTACACTGTCCTATAGGACGAGTACGCTAGCCGATACGTTTCACGATTGCAAGGAGCACCCCGGCCCACCGCCGTGAACTTTCGGTGGACCCGTCGCGCCGGCCTACACCTGATCCATGACGCTCGCCATCTCGATGGCGCCGGCGGCCGCATCACTTCCCTTGTTGCCCGCCTTGGTGCCGGCCCGCTCGATGGCCTGTTCGATCGTATCGGTCGTGATGACGCCGAAGATGACCGGGACCTCGGTGTCGAGGGCGGCCTGGAGGGTCCCGCTCGACACCCCGGAGCACACGTAGTCGAAGTGGTCGGTCGCCCCCCGGATGACGGCCCCGATGCAGATCACCGCGTCGTAGTCGCCGGACCGGGCACACTTCTGGGCCACGACCGGGATTTCGCGGGAGCCCGGCACGTGGACCACCGTCACCTCGTCGAGGTCGGCCCCGTGCCGCTCCAGGGTGTCGAGCGCCCCGTCGAGCAGGGACTCCGTGATAAACTCGTTGAACCGCCCCACAACGATCGCGAATCGGTGGTCGGCGGCAACGAGGTCTCCTTCGATGTGGGTGGGCATCGGGGCGTACGGGCTGGGGCACAGGGTGCGAATAGGCCTGCTGTTACGCTACGGCGGCCCGAAATCGTTCCCAGTTGCGCTCGTTCAGCCCGATCGTTCCCAGGTGGGTCTCCTCGGCCTCCTCGCGGCCGTGGTAGTCGGAGCCGCCGGTCACGAGCAGGTCGTAGCTCTCGGCCAGGCGGCGGTAGTAGCGCCGCAGGGACGCTCCGTGGGAGCGGTGGTAGAGCTCGAGCCCGTCCAGGCCGGCGGCACAGAGGGCTCGGACGTCGGCGGAGGAGGTCCAGTGACCGGGGTGCGCCAGGACGCCGACGCCGCCGGCCTCATGGACAACGGTGAGCGCGTCGGCCGCGGGCACTTCCGGCTTCGCCACGAAGCCAGGCCCGTCCCGACCCAGGTAGCGGTCGAAGGCCTCGCCGATCGACGATACGTGGCCGGCGCGGACGAGGGCGGACGCCAGATGCGGCCGGCCGGCCGCGGCCGTAGTGTCGATAACCGATCGGAGCTGCTCATCCTCGACCTCCAGGCCATGGGTCCGGAGGCGTTCGACCATCTTCCAGGCCCGCCGACGACGCGCCGCCTGCATCTCGCGGAGGTAGGACTGCAGGCCGGAGTGCGCCGGATCGAATGCGTAGGCCAGGAGGTGCAGCTCCGACCCGTTCAGGGTGACGCTCAGCTCCACGCCCGGCAGCAACGTCAGCCCCTCCTCCGCCGCCGCGTGGGTGGCGGCCTCGACGCCGGCGACCGTGTCGTGGTCGGTGACGGAGAGGACGCAGAGGCCGCGATCGGCCGCCTTCTCCACGAGGTCCGACGGCGACAGCATCCCGTCCGACCGGCTCGTGTGCGTGTGGAGATCCGCAAACACCGGCGTCTGGTCTGAGTCCCTGTCGGGTCGATCCACGTGCTCATTGGGTCGTTCGGGGCGGCGATCCATCGCTCATGAACTGTCGACACGCGGCGGAGTTTAGCATCTTTCACGGTGTCGACCCTGACGCCCCAGACTTCGATCAACCTGTTCTGCGTGATGGATCGGATGTGGAGCCCGTGGCGATCGGAATACGTGTCGGAGGCCGCCGGCCGCACCCCGACCGACGGTGCGTCCATCTTTACGACGCTCCTCAACGAAAACGAGGACGCCGAGAACCTCATCCTCTGGCGGGGGGAGGAGGTCTTCGTCATCATGAACCTGTACCCGTACAACAACGGACACCTGCTCATCGTCCCCTACCGGGAGGTCGAGGCCTACACGGCGCTCACCGTCGCCGAGCAGCGGGCCGTCGCGGCCACCATCGACCGGTGCATCGAGTGGCTCCACACCGCCCTGGCGCCGGAGGGCGTAAATGTCGGCATGAATCTGGGCCGTGCCGCCGGGGCCGGCATTCCGGAGCACCTGCACGTGCACGTCGTGCCCCGCTGGGACGGGGACACCAACTTCATGTCCACGACGGCCGAAACGCGGGTGCTGCCCGAGGACCTCTCCACCACCTACGACCGCCTCCGGGCCGCGGTGGAAGACTCCCTCCCCCCCGACGACTCCTAGCAACCGTCCCTTCTCCCCATGGCCCCCTCCGCACCCGACCGTTCCCTGCAGGACCGCCGCGCGGCCCTCGACCGCTTCGAGTTTCGCGACCTGCACCCGCACGTCCGCTTCGGTACCGCCAGCGACCGGTACGGCGGCTGGATCGGGCAGATCTATCCGGAGGACGAGTACGGGGATCAGATCTCGACCCGAAAGCGCACCCTGCAGGGCCAGAGCTACGAGGAGCGCCGGGTCCCCATCGCGTCGGTTCAGTCGTACTTCGAGCACTTCGAGGTGCTGGAGCTGGACTTCACGTTCTACCGTCCCCTCCTCGAGGACGGGGGGGAGCCGTCGTCCAACTACCACGTCCTCTCCAACTACCTGGACCACGCGCCCGACGACGCCGCCTTCCTGCTGAAGGCCCCCCAGCAGTTTTTTGCCCGGACCCTGCGCCGCGGCGGCGACTTCGTCGACAATCCGGACTATCTCGACGCCGAGGGCTACCTCGAGACGTTCCACGAACCGGCCGTCGAGCTGGTCGGGGACCGGCTCGAGGGCCTCATTTTTCAGCAGGAGTACCAGCGGGTGGCCGAGAGTCCCCAGCCCGACGCCAACGTCCAGCAGCTGGACGGCTTTTTCTCCGCCCTGCCCGACGACGTGCAGTGCCACGTCGAGCTGCGCTCCGACCACCTGCTGAAGGGCGGCTACTTCGACTGGCTCGACGATAGCGGCCTCGGGCACGTCTTCAGCCACTGGACCTGGCTGCCCGCCATCCGCGAGCAGTGGGCGCGGTGCGGGGAGCGCTTCACCGCGGCCAACGACCAGGCCGTGGCCCGCCTGCTTACGCCCCGCGACACGAAGTACGCCGAGGCCTACGCGATGGCCTATCCGTTCGACACCCCGGTCTCCGAGCTCAGCGAGACGGAACAGGCCCACGACATGGTTCTCGACGCGACGGCGCTCACGTACCGGGCCCAGGCCCAGAACGCACTCCTCAACGTCGTGGCCAACAACCGCGCCTGGGGGAACGCCCCGGACCTCGCACGGACGATTGGCCACCGCATTCTGGACGAGGAAGCGCGGCGCGGGGACTGATCGGAGCGACAGGGCTTATCCCGAATCCTCTAACCTCGAATCCTGTAGCAGGATTCAGGTTTGGATGTGAGGACGTGTGGAAGTATGGACGCAAAGTACGTCCATACATCCACCCCGACGGCAGTCGGGACAGGCCCTTCCAGACGTCCACACCCGAACGGAGCATGCACTCGGGAGACCGAGTGCAAGCGGAGTTCGTGTTAGCCCTCACGCGCATCAAGGTAGCCCTGAAGGATGACGGCGGCCGCGGCGGCGTCCACGCGCCCCTTGTCGTACCGCCCCGGCTGTGAAACGCCCGCCCGCCGCAGGAGAGCCTTCGCCCGCTCCGACGTGTAGCGCTCGTCGCGGCGCGTCACGTCGACCGGGCCGAGGGCGTCTTCGATGCGCTCGACGAAGGCGTCCACCATCTCGGTGGCCTCCCCCTCCTCGCCCGCCTCCGTGAGGGGCCACCCGACGACAATTCGCTCGATTCCCTCCTCTCGCCGCCACGACTCCAGGACCTTGAGGGCCTCGGCCGGAGGGTAGGTCCCCTCGGCCTGCGCGAACAGCCGCAGCGGGTCCGACACCGCGAGCCCGACGCGCTTGGTGCCGACGTCGACCCCTACGATGCGGGACGGTTCCTCGAGTGCCTCCACAGGCGTCCTCTTTCTTTCAATGATCCCTGCGTGCAGGATCCGGGTACGGATAGAGGGAAATATGGACGGATGGGGGCGACGTGCGCCCCCCGACGGGTGTCGGCACACGGGTGTCCCCACGCCCATCCCTCCACGAAGCACGCAGAGGAGATCTTATTCGTCGGCGTCTTCGTCCGGCCGGTCGGCACTGCCCTCCGGGACCGAGTAGCCAAGCTCCCGAAGCGGGGTCTTGAGCACCTCCCGGATGCGCTTTCCGGGCTTGAAGTGGGTCTTGCGCCGGCTGGGGACGAAGACCGTTTCGTTGGTCTGGGGATTCCGGGCCGTGGGCTTGGCCTTGGTCTTCTTCACCTCGAAGACTCCAAAGTCGCGGAGCTCGATGCGGCGCTCCGGGTCCGACTCGACCAGCAGGTCCCCGACGGCCATGAGGACCGCTCGCACCCAGGGCTTGGCCTTGTAGAGGGGCTCCTCCATCTTGTCGGCCACGCGGCGCGCGACGTCTTCTTTGGTGAGGGTCTCCGTTCGATCGGACATGGGTGACCGGTGTACGTCGTTCAGGTGTGCGTAGCTGGGTGTGCGTCGTTCGAAAGGGGGAGCCGCCTACTCCTCAAAGCGGTACACCCCGTGGATGCCGTCGATGCGCTTCAGGCGCTCCATCAGGCGCTGGAGGTGCTCCAGGTCGGAGACGTGGAGGGTGATGGTTCCCGAAAAGATCCCGTCCTCCGTGTCGATGGTCAGCGACCGGATGTTGGTCTTCAGGTTTTTGGAGATGACCGTCGTAATGTCGTTGACCATCCCGACACGGTCCTCGCCCATCAGCCGCAGGGCCGCCACGAACTGCACGTCCTTCTGGTGGCTCCACTCCACTTCCAGGATCCGATCCGCGTGGTTGACCAGCAGGTCCGAGGCGTTCCGGCAGTTGGAGCGGTGAATGTTGATCGTGCCGGTCTTGCTCACGAACCCGAACACTTCGTCTCCCGGAATCGGGTTGCAGCAGGCGGCGTAGTTGACGGCCAGGTCCTTCTGGATCTCCCCGTTGATGAGGAGGGTCTGCTTGTCGGTCGACTGGGCGGTGTCGAGGAAGTTTTCGAAGCGCTCCCTCAGTGACTCCTGGTCCTCCCCGTCCTGGTCGGGGGTCTGGTCCTGGGTCTTGCCCTTGATGTAGTCGACGAGCTCGTCGGGGTCGTAGAGCCCCTTTCCGATCTCGTAGAAGAGCTGCTGCAGGTCCGGGAACTTCAGTTCGTGGGCCACCTCCTGGAGGTCCTGGTCGCTGATCTCGATGTTGGCCCGGTCCTTTTTCTTCTGCCACATGTCGCGGCCCAGGTCCGCCGCCTTCCGGCGCTCCTCGTTCCGCCACTGGCGGATGCGGCTCCGGGCCTTGTGGGTGACCACGAAGTTGATCCAGTCGGGGTTTGGCTGCTGCTTCTTGGAGGTGATGATCTCGACCTGGTCCCCGCTGGTGAGCTCGTGGGAAAGCGGCACCATCTTCCCGTTCACCTTGGCGCCGATGCACTGCATGCCGACCTCGGTGTGGACCTTGAAGGCAAAGTCCACGGGGGTCGCCCCCTGCGGCAGGGTCATCAGGTCCCCCTGCGGGGTGAAGACGTAGATCTCCTCGTCGTAGAGGTTGAGGCGAAACTCCTTGACGAATTCGGTGGCCTCGTCGGGCTTCGGGTTGTCCAGCAGGTCCCGCACCCACTCCAGGAACTGCTCCATCTCCTCGTCGACGTTGTCGGCCCCCTCCTTGTACTTCCAGTGGGCCGCAACGCCCCGCTCGGCGACCTCGTGCATCTCCTGGGTGCGAATCTGAACCTCCACGCGCCGCCCCTTCGGCCCGAATACAGTGGTGTGCAGGCTCTGATAGCCGTTCGACTTCGGAACCGAGATGAAGTCGCGGAAGCGCTCCGGCAGCGGCTTGTAGACGTCCGTGACCAGCGAGTAGACGCGCCAGCAGTCCTCCTTGCCCTTCCGGCCGTCGCTCTGCAGAATGATCCGGATCGCGAAGATGTCGTAGATCTCGTCGATCGGCTTGTTCTGCCGATTCATCTTGCGGTGAATCGAGTAGACGTTCTTCACCCGACCGTTCACGTTGAAGATGTACCCCTCCTCCTCCAGCAGCTCCTCGAGCGGATCGATGAACCGGGCAATGTACGCGTCGCGCTGCTCGGCCATCTCCTCGAGGGTGGACACGATGTGCTCGTACGCGTCCGGGTTCAGGACCTTGAAGGAGAGGTCTTCCAGCTCGCTCTTGATGGTGAAGAGCCCGAACCGGTGGGCGAGCGGGGCGAAGAGGTCGAGCGTCTCGCTGGCCTTCTTGAGGCGCTTCTTCTTCGGCAGCGCCTCGAGGGTGCGCATGTTGTGGAGCCGGTCCGCAAACTTCACCAGAATGACGCGCAGGTCCGTCGCCATCGACAGCATGAGCTTGCGGACGTTCTCGGCCTGCCCGAGCTCCCGGCTGTCGAAGACCCCGCTGATCTTGGTGAGCCCGTCGATGATGTTCTCCATCGTGTCCCCGAACTCCTCCCGGATGAGGTCCAGGGACAGCTCGGTGTCCTCCACCACGTCGTGCAGGAGCGCCGCGGCGACGCTGGTATCGTCGAGCCCGATGTCGCGGGCCACAATGGTGGCTACCCGGAGCGGATGGCTGATGTAGCGCTCGCCCGACTCGCGCCAGTCGTTGCGGTGGGCCCAGTAGCTGAGTCGGAACGCTCGCCGGATCATGTCTTCGTCGACGGACGGGAGGTGCTCCCGGCACTGGGCGAGCAGGGTGTCGAGCTCGTCGCGAAACTTCTCGTCGATGTCGATTTCACTCTTGTCCGGGACCGCTGAAGCCTGTATCATCCGACTGAACCGTTGGGGGGAAGGGGCTCCACGTGCTTTTTAATTTCGGTCATTCCAGAGGTTTCCCGTCGAGTCGTCGGGCCCTGGATCCCCAAACACGAAAAGGCGCCGGGACAACCCGACGCCTCGGAGTAAAGGGGCAAAATGGGAAGCGTCGCGCTACTCCTCCTTGTCCGTCGACTCGTCGGTCTCCGCGTCCGCCGACTCAGACTCGACGTCGGCCTCGGCCTCTGCACCCTCGGCGTCGTCAGCGTCCCCGTCGGCCGTGTCGGCGCTGTCCTCGGCGTCGGCGTCGGCCTCGTCCTGGGTGTCGGTGTCGGTCTCGGCGGTCTGTGTCGAGCCGGCGTCCGACCGTCGTCCCTTTCCACCGCCGCGGCGCGTGCCCCCGCCCCCGCCGCTGCTGGACCCGGTGGGCTTCACGTCGTTGTAGTCCACGAGCTCAATCAGGGCGAGCTCCGCCCCGTCGCCGGACCGCTGGCCCAGCTTGATGATGCGGGTGTAGCCGCCCGGCCGATCGCCCACACGCTCGGCGATCTCTCCGAAGAGCTCACTCACCATCTCCTTGTTCTGGAGGTGACGAAACACCTCACGGCGGTTGTGCTCCGTGTCCTCCTTGGCCCGCGTGATCAGAGGCTCAACGAACGGGCGCAGGGCCTTTGCCTTGGCGGTCGTCGTGGTGATGCTCTTGTTCTCGATCAGGGCATTGGACAGGGCCTGGAGCGTCCGCTCGCGGTGCGGGGACGTGCGGCCGAGCTTCTTGCCTTTCTTGCGGTGACGCATGAGCTCTGCGGGTCAGGGGGTCTGGGGAAAGGGTGCCGATCGTAGGGGTGGGGCCGGGACGCCCCCGGGAGAGGGTTAGCTCGTCGTCTTTTGCTCTTCGAGGTACTCCTCAACGTCCATCCCGAAGTGGAGGCCCCGCTCGTCGAGGACCTCGACGAGTTCCTGGAGGGACTTCCGGCCGAAGTTGCGGAACTTCAGCATCTCGTCTTCCTCTCGGCGCACGAGGTCGCCGATCGTCTTGATGCTGGCGGCCTTGAGGCAGTTGTGGGAGCGGACCGAGAGGTCGAGCTCGTCGACCGGCTGGGCGAGAAGCTCGCGGATGCGCTTGACCTCCTCGTCGACCTCCTGCTCCTCCACAACCGGCTCGGGCTCCTCGTCGAGCTGGATGAAGAAGTTGACGTGATCACGCAGGATCGAGGCGGCGTGGGTCACCGCGTCCTCCGGGGTGATGGACCCGTCGGTGTCGACGTCGAGGATCAACTTCTCGTAATCGATCTTTTGCCCCACGCGGGTCGGCTTCACCGAGTACTTCACGTTCTTGACCGGAGTGAAGATCGAGTCGACGGCGATCACGCCAATCGGGTCGTCCTCCCGCTTGTTGTCCTCGGAGGGCACGTACCCGCGGCCGAAGCCGACACGAAGGTCGACGTTCACCGTCGCGTCCTCGGACAGGGTGGCGATGTGCTGATCGGGGTTGAGCACCTCGTAGTCCGCGGTGGCCTCGTTGATGTCCTCGGCCGTCCAGTTGCCCGGCCCCTCGAGGCTGATGTGCAGGTGGCCCTCGCGCATCTCGTCGGCCTTGAAGCGAACCTCCTTGAGATTGAGGATAATGTCCGACACGTCCTCGGTCACCCCCTCAATCGTGGAGAACTCGTGCTGCACGCCGTCGATCTTCACGGCGGTCACTGCCAGCCCACGAAGGGATGAGAGCAACACGCGACGAAGGGCGTTCCCGATGGTGACGCCGTAGCCGCGCTCAAGCGGCTCAATGACGAACTGTCCGGTCGATTCGGACTCTTCCTCGACCTGAACGCCTTCCGGCATCTGAAGCCCGTGGTTATCCATACGGTGTAGTCGGCAACTTGTGTATAAAAGCAAATCAGAGGATGGGGCCGGTTCGGAAACCAGCCCCGGGGGCGGGAGCACGCTCCGGGGAAGAGCGGCAGGTCGATCCCGCTACTTCGAATACAGCTCGACGATTAGCTGCTCATCGATGTTCTCCGGAATCTCTTCCCGGTTCGGGTAGTCGATGAACTTCCCTTTCTTCTCTTCGCTGTCCACGTCGCACCAGGAGAAGGTGCGCTGCTGGTGCTGGACGTTGTCCTGGATGACCTCGAGGTCCTTGCTCTTCGGCTTCACTTCCACCACGTCGTCCGGCGACATCTCGTAGGAGGGGATGTCGACGATCTCTCCGTTCACCATAATGTGGCGGTGGGAGACGAACTGCCGGGCCTGGCGCCGCGTCCGCGCAAAGCCCATGCGGAAGACCGTGTTGTCGAGGCGCGACTCCAGAAGGATGAGGAGCTTCTCTCCCGTCACGCCCTGGGTGCGCGAGGCCTTGTCGAAGAGGTTCTTAAATTGCGTCTCGAGCAGGCCGTAGGTGTACTTCGCCTTCTGCTTCTCCTTGAGCTGCACCGCGTACTCGCTCTCGCGCCGGCGGCGCGACTGGCCATGCTGGCCGGGCGGGTACGGCTTCCGCTCCAGGGCCTTCGACGGCCCAAAGATGGGCTCCTTGAAGCGTCGGGCGATTTTCTGTTTGGGACCTCTGTATCGAGCCATACTACGCAGTATCGGGTTTCGGATTTCGAGTGTCGAATGAACGGCGAGCGGGGGGCTTTCCTGGACCCATGAGTCCATTCGACACTCGCCATTCGCACGTGGAATCAAACGCGGCGGCGCTTGGGCGGCCGGCAACCGTTGTGGGGAAGGGGCGTCACGTCTTTGATGGTGGCCACGTCGAGCCCGACCTCGGACATCGCGCGGATGGCTCCCTCGCGCCCGGAACCGGGCCCCTTCACGAAGACGTCTACGCGCCGGAGGCCGAGGTCGTAGGCCTCCTGCGCGGCGGCCTCGCCCGCCTTCTGGGCGGCGTAGGGCGTGTTTTTCCGGCTGCCCTTAAAGCCCATTTTGCCGGCGCTCGCCCACGAGATGGTGTTGCCGTACTGGTCGGTGAGGGTCACAATGACGTTGTTGAAGGTGGCCTTTACGTAGGCCCGTCCGTTCGATTCAACAACGACGTTCTTCTTCCGGACCCGCTTTCCACTGCTGCTGTTGTCGGCCATAACGCTGATCTACGTCTTTCGTGCTGAAGGGAATACTGTCGTGCAAAGAATCCGCTTACTTTTTCTCGGAGGACTGCTTCCGGCCCGCCACGGTCTTTCGCTTGCCCTTCCGGGTGCGGGCGTTGGTGCGGGTCCGCTGGCCGTTCACGGGAAGCCCCTCGCGGTGGCGCTTGCCCCGGTAGCACCCGATGTCCATGAGGCGCTTGATGTTCATCTGCTCCTCGGTCCGGAGCTGCCCCTCGACCGTGAAGTTTTCCTCGATGATGCGGCGGACCTTCTTCGTCTCACTCTCCGACCACTCCCGGGGACGGGCGTTTTTGTCGATGTCGGCCTCCTCCAGGACGTTCTGCGCCCGGGACTGCCCGATGCCGTAGACTTCCGTCAGGGCGATCTCGCCGCGCTTGTGGTTCGGGACGTCAACTCCTGCAATCCGTGGCATAGGGGTCTGCTGCGTGCTCTATTCTACTGGCGTGCGGGGGCTGCCGCCGTAAACACTTCGGGACGGCAACCAAATGAGTGTGTACGGAGGAATGGGGGACTAGTTCTTGTAGCGATACACAATCCGCCCCTTCGACAGGTCATAGGGCGACATTTCCACCTTTACGCGGTCGCCCGGCAGGATCTTAATGTAATTCATACGCATCTTGCCGGAAAGCAAACCCAGGATTTCGTGGCCGTTTTCCAGACGCACGCGAAACTGGGCGTTGGGAAGGGCCTCGATGACCTCCCCGTCTTTTTCGATGGCTTCTTCCTTTGCCATTAGCGAGTGGGAGTCTCTTTGAGAGCGTCGAGTTCGTACGGGGGCTGGATCTCGTCCTCAATGTAGTCAAACGTGGAAAGCAGCTCGGCGTCGCCCTCGTGGACGACGACCATGTGCTCGTAGTGGGCCGAGGGCCGCCCGTCGGCCGCCCGGATCGTCCATCCGTCGGAGTCCGTCGTCACCTCGGGCCCGCCCTGGTTGATCATCGGCTCGATGCACATCGAGAGGCCCTGCTTCAGGCGCCGCCCCTCACCGGGGGCCCCGAAGTTGGGCACCTGCGGGTCCTCGTGGAGGCTCTGTCCGATGCCGTGTCCGACGAGCTCTCGGACCACCCCGTAGCCGGACGCCTCGCAGTGGGTCTGCACGGCGTGGCTGATGTCGCCCACCCGGTTTCCTTCCACGGCCTGCTCGATGCCCTTCCACAGCGCCTCGTAGGTGGTCCGGCAGAGCGCGGCGTCCTCCTTCGAGATCGATCCCACCCCGAAGGTGTAGCCGTAATCCCCGTAGTATCCGTTCAGCTTTACGCCGCAGTCGAGGGAGAGGAGGTCTCCGTCCTGCAGGGCGTAGTCGCTCGGGATGCCGTGCACCACCGCCTCGTTGACCGAGGTGCACAGCGTGTTGGGAAAAACATTGTCCCCAACCTGATAACCTTTGAATGCCGGCTCCGCCCCGTGTGTTCGGATGAAGTCCTCCGCCACGGCGTCCAACGTGTTGAGCGTCACGCCGACGTCGATGTGCCGGGCCACCTCCGCGAGGGCCCGACCGACGAGGTCGGCGCTCTCCCGGAGACGCTCAATTTCGCGTTGGCTTTTCAGATGCACCATGAATGGGCTACGGAGTCGATTCCAAAGGTGGGTCCACCACCGCATGGGAGGAACAGCGTTCGGAGTGGAGCGCGGGCGGTCGCTAGAGGCCCTGCCGGCGGCCGCGCATCTTCCCGCTCTTCATGAAGCCGTCGTAGTGGCGCATGAGGAGATGACTCTCGATCTGCTGAAGCGTGTCGAGGGTCACCTGCACGAGGATGAGGAGGCTCGTGCCGCCGTAGAACATCGCAAAGCCCTGAGACACGCCGGCCTGCATGGCAAAGGCGGGCAGGATCGCAACAATGCCGAGGAAAATCGAGCCGGGCAGCGTGATGCGCGTCAGGATGCTATCGATGAACTCGCTGGTCTGCTTCCCGGGGCGAATGCCCGGGATGAAGCCGCCCTGCCGCTTCATCGTGTCGGCCATCTCCTTCGGGTTCACCGTGATGGCGGTGTAGAAGTAGGTGAAGAAGACGACCACGAAGAAGAAGAATATCGAGTATCCCATGCCCTGGATGTTCGAAAACCAGGCCCCGATCTGCTGCATCGTCTGGTTGTTGGGGAAGAACGAGGCAATCGTCGAGGGAATGAACATGATCGACTGCGCGAAGATGATGGGCATCACGCCCGCGGCGTTCACGCGCAGCGGCAGGTACTGGGTCGAGCCCCCGTAGGCCTTCTTGCCCACGACCCGCTTGGCGTACTGCACCGGAATCCGGCGCATGCCCTGCGAGATGAGCACGACGGCGCCGGTCACGAGCACCCAGACGCCAATCTCCAGCAGCAGAATGAAGATGTTGTCGCCGATGAGGCTGATCTCGTTCAGCAGCGCCTGCGGCAGGAAGGCAATAATGCCGATCATGATGATCAGCGAGATGCCGTTCCCGATGCCGTCCTCACTGATCCGTTCTCCGAGCCACATCACGAACGCCGTGCCGCTGGTGAGCACGATGACCGTGGTGATCGTGAAGAGCGTCGAGTTGATAACGACGGCCTGGCCGGTCGCGCCCGCCAGAAGGTTGATGGCGTAGCCGATCGACTGGAGTCCCGTGATTCCGATGGTCCCGTAGCGCGTAAGCTGCGTGATGCGGCGGCGCCCCTCCTCCCCCTCCCGCTGCAGCTTCTGGAAGTAGGGCACCACGGCCCCCATCAGCTGGATGATGATCGAGGCCGTAATGTAGGGCATGATGCCGAGCGCAAAGATCCCCGCCGACTTGAACGCGCCCCCGACGAACATGTCGAGGAAGCCAAAGAGCCCGCCCCCGCCCTGTTGGGCGTTGATCTGGGCAAGGGCCTCTGCGTTCACGCCGGGCAGCGTCACGAACGTCCCGAAGCGGTACACCACCAGCAGCCCCAGCGTGTAGAGGATCCGCTCACGGAGCTCCTGAACGTTCCAGATGTTTCGAATGCTCTCGGCAAAGCCAGCCATAGGTCGACGTCTTGGTCGCAGGTGCCGCGCTGAACGGGAAAGAAGCTACGCGTCGTCGAGGACCGTGGCGGCGCCGCCCGCGTCCTCAATTTTCTCGCGGGCCGAGTCGCTGAAGGCGTGGGCCGACACGTCGAGGGCGGCCTCCAGGACGCCATCCCCCAGGATCTTGACGCGTCCGGCGTCGCGAATCGCCCCGGCCGCCTCGAGGGCCTCCGGGGTGAGCGGGTCGTCCGGGTCGAGGCGATCCTCGTCGATAAGACGCTGAATGCGCCCGACGTTGGCGACGCTATACTCGGTCCGAAGCGGGTTGTTGAATCCATGCTTCGGAATGCGACGGAAGAGCGGCGTCTGGCCCCCCTCGAACCACATCGGGCGGTTCTTGGCACCGGAGCGGCTGCTCTGCCCCTTCGTGCCCCGCGTGGAACTGTGGCCGCCGCGGCCGGAGCCTTCGCCTCGGCCGAGGCGCTGCTCCGAATGGGTGGCTCCCTCGGCGGGCTGTAGGTTGCTAAGGTCCATGGCTCGTAGGCTCGTCTAATGTCTCAGTGCAAACAACGGGACCCGAGGTAGGCAGGTGCAGGGGCACGCGGTGGCCTCGGGTGTCGGTGAACCGGTCAGTCGGACTCGTCTACAACCTCCACGAGGTGGCTCACCGCGGTAATCATGCCCCGAATCTGCGGGGTGTCCTCGTGGGTCACAGTATCACGAATGCGGCGAAGACCCAGCGCCCGAAGCGTTCGGCGCTGGGACATCTTCTCGCCGTTTTCGCTGCGAACCTGTTTGATCGTAATCTTCCCCATGGCTATCGGTCGGTTTTCCGAAGACGGACTGTGATCAGCCCCCGCTCCTGCTAGCCATTGAACACCTTCTCGAGGGGGATGTCGCGGCGACGGGCCACCTCGAGGGCGTCCTCGAGGTCGGCCAGTGCGTTGATGGTGGCCTTCACCTGATTGTGCGGGTTGGACGTGCCGATCGACTTCGTGAGCACGTTGCGGTAGCCCGCGCACTCGAGCACGGCACGGACGCCGCCCCCGGCGATGACCCCGGTTCCCGGCGCGGCCGGCTTCAGGACCACCTTGCCGGCGTCCTGCTTGCCGACAATCTTGTACGGAATGGTGCCGTCTCGGATCGGGACGCGGAAGACGTTCTTCTTCGCATCGTCCGCCCCCTTCGAAATAGCACTCGACACCTCGTTGGCCTTGCCGTGCCCCATGCCAACGAGGCCGTCCTCGTTCCCGACGACGACCACCGTGTTGAAGGAGAACCGACGCCCGCCCTTTACGACCTTGGAGACGCGGTTGACCGACACGAGCCGATCAACCCAGTTCTCCTGTCGCTTCTCGGCGTTGACCCGCTTTCGTTCTCTACGATCCGCCATGTTTCGTTACACCGTGTGTGCGTAAATCAAATGCGTGTGGGTCGAGACTGGGGCTAAAACTCGAGGCCGCCGTCTCGGGCGCCCTCCGCCAGGGCCGCGACCCGGCCGTGATACTTGTAGCCGCCGCGGTCAAAGACCACCTGGTCGATGCCTTCCTCCTGGGCACGCTCGGCGATCAAGGCCCCTACGGTGCGGCTCTCGTCGGTCGGGGAGTCCCCGTCCACCTCGTCCTCGAGGCTCGACGCCGCCGCGAGGGTGTGCCCCTCGAAGTCGTCGATCAGCTGGGCGTAGATGTACTTGTTGGACCGATACACCGACAGACGCGGACGAACGGACGTCCCCATCATGTCCTCGCGGATGCTGCGGTGGATCCGCTTGCGGCGTTCGACTTTTTCTTTTGTCCCCTTCGCCATGACAACAGTAGGCTTCGTTCAACGAACCGAGTGTGGAGGTATTCCTAGCGGGCCGCGGTCTTCCCGGCCTTCAGGGGAACGTGCTCGTCGACGTACCGGACGCCTTTTCCCTTGTAAGGCTCAGGCGGGCGCATGCTCCGAATCTTGGCGGCCACCTGCCCGACGAGCTCCTTGTCGATGCCCTCGACGATGATGATGTCATCCTGCCCGCGGCCGGAGTCGACCGAGATCGAGACCTCGTCGGGCGGAAGGAAGAAGATCGGGTGCGAGTAGCCGAGCGCGAGTTCGAGGGCGTCGTTCGACATCTCGGCCCGGTAGCCCACCCCAATAATTTTGAGCTCCTTCTTGTATCCCTCGGTCACCCCCTCCACCATGTTTTGGAGAAGCGAGCGACTGAGGCCGTGCAACGACCGGTGTCGCTTCTGGTCGGTGGGCCGGTTGACCGTGACCGTCTCCTCGTCAACTTCGACCGTCAGGTCCGGGTCGATCTGCTGGGTCAGGGCGCCCTTCGGGCCCTCCACCGTGACGACGTTTTTGCCGTCGACCGTGATGGTCACCTCGTCCCCAAAGGGAATGGGTCTGCTTCCTATTCGAGCCATGATGTCGTTCGGTTCGTTCGCACAGAGAAACGGGAGGGGCCAGGCCCCGGGACACTAAAACACCTTCGCCAACACCTCGCCCCCGACGCCGAAGCGGCGGGCCTCCTTGTCGCTCATCACGCCCCGCGAGGTCGAGAGGATCGCGATGCCGAGGCCGTTTTTGACGCTCGGGAGCTCGTCGGCGCTGGCGTACTCGCGCAGCCCCGGCTTCGAGACGCGATCCATCATTCGAATGGCGGGGTCTCCGTAGTCGTCGTATTTCAGGTAGACCCGAAGACGCCCCTGCTTCCCGTCGTCGATGTTGACGTAGTTCTTGATGAACCCCTTCTCGAGCAGAATCTGCGTAATCGCCCGCTTCAGCTTCGAGGCCGGGATGTCGACGTAGTTGTGCTCGGCCCGCTGGCCGTTGCGAATGCGGGCCATGTACTGGGCAACAGGGTCGGAAACTCCACTCATCGGTGCTGTGGGTCGTCGGTTCGGAATGCGGCGGGGGGCCGGGGACTTACCAGCTCGCCTTACGGATGCCCGGAATCTTGCCCTCCAGGGCGAGCTCACGGAAGCAGATGCGGCACACCCCGAATTTCCGGAGGTAGCCGCGCTGTCGACCGCAAAGGCGGCAGCGGTTGTTCTGCCGGACGGGGCTCGAGTCCCGCGGAAGCTTCTGCAACTCCGTCCACCGGCCTTCCTCTTTGAGCTTCTGGCGTTTCTCTTTGTACTTCTCGTGCAGCTTTTCGCGCTTCTTCTCGCGCGCAATCCAGCTCTTCTTGGCCATGTCGGGGGTCGTTGTCTATCGGATGTCGTACGCAAAGTGGGCGGCGGGCTACGCGGCCGCGGGCTCGTCGTCGCCGCGACGCACAAAGGGCATCCCCAGCCCCTTCAGCAGCGCGTAGGCCTCTTCGTCGGTCTCGGCGTCGGTCACGAACGTCACGTCCATGCCGCTGATGCGGTCCACGCTGTCGACGTCGATCTCCGGGAAGATCGTCTGCTCGGGGATGCCGAGACTATAGTTGCCGTGCCCGTCGAAGCTGCGATCGGGCACCCCTTCGAAGTCGCGGATGTTCGGGAGAGCCAGCGTGATGAGCCGGTCAAAGAACTCGTACATCCGCTCGTCGCGGAGCGTCACAGACACCCCGACAGGCATCCCCTCCCGGATCTCGAAGCTGGCGATGCTCTTCTTGGCCCGGTTGATGGTCGGATGCTGCCCGGTGATTTTCCGGAGCTCCTCCACGGCGGTGTCCACCGCCTGCTCGTTCTCGGAGACCTCTCCCACGCCCTTGTTGATCACGATCTTCTCGAGGCGCGGAACCTCCATGCCGTTCTCGTAGCCGAACTGCTCGACCAGATCGGGCCGGACCTCGTCCTGATATGTCGTGCGGAGTCGGGGGGTGTTCTCGGCCATGGGAAGAGCGGGAGTGGGTCGAATCGGAAAGCGTAGCGGGCGTCGGTGCGAGACTCGGGTCGCACGGACAGACGTTGAAAATCGGAATGTGGGGGGCTCGGTTCCCCCTGCACAGACGATTCACGCCGGTGCGGAGGACTAGTCGTCGAGCTCCTCTCCGGTCGTTTTTGCGTAGCGGACCCAGTGGGACTGTCCGGTCTCGGGGTCCTCCACCTTCTTCCGACCGATCCGCGTCGCGTCGCCGTTGCCGTCGATGGGATTCACGTTCGAGACGTGAATCGGGGCCTCGCGCTTCTCGCGGCCGCCCTCCCGGTTCTGGGGACTGGGCTGCTCGTGGTAGATGCGCATGTTGACCCCCTCGACGATCACGCGCTCCTCTTCGGGGAGCACCTTCAAGACCTTGCCCACGTAGCCGGACTCTCGGTCCTCCCCGGCGGACTTCGCCGAGGTGATGGTCTTGTTCAGCATGACCATGTCGCCCTTCTTGACGTGGAGCTTCTTCTGTTTCATAGCGAGGCAGGGTGTGAGTTCGAGACTCGGTGCGAAAATCCGCGGCGGGGCGGACGGTGAGGCTAGAGCACCTCCGGGGCCAACGACACGATGCGCGTGAACTGCTTCTGACGGACCTCCCGGGCCACGGGGCCGAAGACGCGGGTCCCGACCGGCTCCTCCTGGGCGTTGATGAGGACGGCCGCGTTCTCGTCGAAGCGGATGTAGGTGCCGTCGTCGCGGCGCGTCTCCTTCTTGGTGCGCACGACGACCGCCCGGCTGACGTCACCTTTGTTGAGGTTGCCGCTCGGAATCGCCGACTTCACGGATACCACGATCTGGTCTCCGATCCCGGCGTAGCGCCGGCCGCTGCTGCCGAGGACGCGAATGCACTGGACTTCCTTGGCCCCGCTGTTGTCGGCCACCGAAAGTCGGGTTTCTTGCTGAATCATGGCGGTCTCCGTAATTGAGGTTCCTGGTTCGAAACAAACGAGGCGCCGCGGTACGACGCCTCGACCGTGGTCTGCGGGCCGTGCTACTTCGCCTCCTCGATGATCTCCACGAGTCGCCAGCGCTTGTTCTTGCTGATCGGGCGGGTCTCCATAATCCGGACCGTGTCCCCCTCGTTGGCCTCGTTCTCCTCATCGTGGGTCATGTGCGTGGAGGACCGCTCCAGGTACTTGCCGTACATGGGGTGCTTCATCTGGCGACGGACGGACACGGTGATCGTCTTGTCCATCTTTGCGCTCTCCACCACACCGATGCGTTCTTTGCGGTTGCTCCGCTCGGCGGGGGCGTCGGTATTGTCCTCAGTGTGCTCCATGACTCTGTAGGGCCTCGTGTTCGTCGGGATGTCGGGAGGGAGAAAGGGGCGGCGGCGTTACGCCTCCTCGTCGGCCATTGCCTTCTCGTTCAGCACCGTCTTGAGACGGGCGATGAGACGGCGCTTCGTGCGGAGGATGATCGGGTTTTCGAGCCGGCCGCGAATCGCGTGCTGGAACTGCAGCTCCTCCAGCTCTTCCTCTTCCTCCTCAATGCGGGTCTGGATCTCCTCGACGCTGAGATCGCGGATCTGGTCGGCTTCCATCGTCGGCAGGGGGGTCAGTTCAACAGTACCGGAGATGCCCGGGCGGGCCGGCGGCCCAGTCGGGGCGGGCGTCGCTAGTCGGCGTGGTATCCGGGCCGGACGACGAACTTGGTCTTAATCGGGAGCTTGTGCTTGCCGAGACGAAGCGCCTCGCGGGCCATCTCTTCCGAGACGCCGCCGCCGACCTCGAAGAGCACGTGGCCCTTCCGCAACGGAGCAACGTAGTACTCGGGCTCGCCCTTCCCCTTCCCCATTCGCGTCTCGGCCGGGGTCTTGGTGACCGGCTTGTCGGGAAACACGCGGATCCACACCTTTCCCGCACGCTGGAGGTAACGGTTGATGGCCACCCGCGCGGCTTCAAGCTGGCGACTGGTGACCCGATCCTTCTCGAGGGACTTCAAACCGAAGTCGCCGAAGTTGAGGCGGGTGCCTTTCTGGGCGTACTCTCCCCGGGTGAGGCCCTGATTGCGCTGGACCTTCCGATGTTTTGTGCGTTTCGGCTCTAGCATAAGACCTTGTTGGGTTCAAACACTCGGTGATGCGGGTGTCCACGGGGGCGCTACCGCCCCTCGCGGCGCTGGCGCCGCTCGCTCGGGGTCTCCTTCATCTGCTTGCGCTGCTGGGCCTGCACGTTCGGGCTGAGGTCGGGCTGGCCGAGGATCTCACCGCGGTGGATCCAGACCTTGACCCCAATGGTGCCGTAGATGGTAAGGGCCGTCTCCTGGGCAAAGTCGATGTCCGCGCGGATCGTGTGGAGCGGCACACGGCCCTCGAGGTACTCCTCCACCCGCCCCATCTCCGCCCCGCCGAGGCGACCGGCCGCCCGAATCCGCACGCCCTCCGCCCCCATGCGCATCGCGGCCTGCATGGCCTGCTTCATGGCGCGGCGGAAGGAAATGCGGCCCTCCAGCTGCTGGGCAATGTTCTTGGCGACGAGGGTCGCGTCGAGCTCCGGGCGCTTGATCTCGCTGATGTTGATCTGGATGTCCTTGCCGGTCAGCGTCTTCAGCTCTTCCCGAAGCTTCTCAACCTCCGACCCGCCGCGCCCAATCACGACGCCCGGGCGGCTGGTGTGCAGCGTCAGGATGACGCGCTTCGGGGTGCGCTCGATCACGACACGGCTGAGCCCGGCCCGTTTGAGACGGGTGTGCAGGTAGCGCCGGATCTCCTCGTCTTCTACGAGCTTGTCCTGAAAGTCGTCTTCGGAGTACCAGTTGGAATCCCAACCGCGAATGACTCCGAGACGAAATCCAATGGGGTGTGTTTTCTGTCCCAAGGCTGTACCTCGTCGGCTTGTGTCGGTTGTATAGCGTGTGGGTCCGGGCGTCGGGGGCGGGCTACGCCACCTCTTCCGGGGTCTCCTCGCTCACTTCGATGACGACGGTAAGGTGCGTGGTGCGCTTGCGGATCGGCGCGGCACGGCCCCGAGCGCGGGCGTTCCAGCGCTGGAAGGTCGGGCCTTCGTCGGCCCGGATCTCCTTCAGCTGCAGGGCGCCCTCATCGAAGCGCTCGTCGTACTGGTCCATCAGGTTGTAGACGGCCGAGCGGATGGTCTTCTCGATGACGCCGGTCACCTTCTGCGGCATGTAGTCCAGAATCGCCACCGCCTCCGGCACGTTGCGCTCACGCACCAGGTTGATGACGCGCCGCATCTTCAGCGGGGAGCTACGAATGTGTTTGCGTACGGCTCGTGATTGCATGTCTCGTCCTACAATTTGCGGTGACGATCAGGGGACGCGGCGGCGGGCGCCGGAGCAACTACTGTCCGGGCTTCTGGCGGGCGCGCTTGTCGACCTTCGCCTTCGAGTGCTCCTCGAAGGTCCGGGTCGGGGCAAACTCGCCGAGCTTGTGGCCCACCATGTTCTCCGACACGTACACCGGGACGAACTGTCGCCCGTTGTGTACGGCGAAGGTGTGCCCGACGAACTCCGGCGTGATGATCGACGGACGAGACCAGGTCTTGACCACCTTCTTCTCGTCGGACTCGTTCAGCGCGTCGACCTTCCGCTGAAGCTTGTAATAAACGTACGGTCCCTTGCGGAGTGAACGCGGCATGTCGTGGCGGAGGAGTAAGTCTGAGTGCGATCTCGTGGGGCGGGCGGCAAGCCCGGGCCCTCAGTGGCGCTTACTTCGAGTTCTTGCGGTTCTTCGACTCGGTCCGGCGCCGAATGATGTACTTGTTGGACTCTTTGTTGCGGGTTCGGGTCTTGTAGCCCTTCGCCGGCACGCCCTTCCGGGAGCGCGGGTGCCCGCCGGAGGCGCGGCCCTCACCGCCGCCCATCGGGTGGTCGATCGGGTTCATCGCCACGCCCCGGGTGCGGGGCCGGCGCCCGAGCCACCGGTTGCGCCCGGCCTTGCCGATCTCAATGTTGAAGTGCTCCACGTTGCTGGTCGTGCCGATCGTGGCCCGGCAATTTGAGGGCACGAGGCGCGTCTCGCCGCTCGGCAGCTTGAGGGTGGCGTAGTCGCCTTCCCGGGCGGTGAGCTGAGCGTGCGTGCCGGCTGCGCGGGCCAGCTGGGCGCCCTTCTTGGGGCGCATCTCGATGCAGTGCACGCGGGTCCCCAGCGGGATGCTGGTGAGCGGGAGGCAGTTTCCGGTATCCGCCGACGCCTGCGGGCCGTTCATCACCGTGTCCCCGACCTCAACCCCATCGGGCGCGACGATGTACCGCTTCTCGCCGTCGGCGTACACCAGTAGAGAGATGCGGGCCGACCGGTTCGGGTCGTACTCAATCGTGGCCACGCGGGCGGGAATCCCGTCCTTGTCGCGGCGCTTAAAATCGATCTTTCGGTAGCGGCGCTTGTGGCCGCCGCCCCGGTAGCGCATCGTCATGCGGCCCTGGTTGTTGCGGCCGCCGCTGTTGGACATCGACTCCAGCAGACTGCGCTCCGGCTCCGTCGTCGTGATGTCGTCCTTGTCGTCGACGGAGTACTGGCGCTGACTGTTGATCGTCGGCTTGCGCTTTTTAATCGCCATGGGTCAGTACAGGGTTTGCGGGAATGAGCGCTCCCGTCGTGAGTGCAAAGGTCGCGGTCGGAAGCGGGCTCGGAGGCTAAATGCCTTCGAAGAAGTCAATCTGCTTGCCGTCGGGGTCGAGCTCCACAATTGCCTTCTTGAAGCCGGACGTCCGGCCCTCGATCATGTTGCCCTGCCGGAACTGCCGACGACGCTTTCCGGGCACGATCTGGGTGCGGACGTTCGCCACTTCGACGCCGGGGTAGCGCGACTCGATGGCCTGTCGGATCTCCGGCTTCGAGGCGTCGAGCCCGCAGATGAAGGAGTATTTGCCCTCCTCCATCTGGTAGGTCGTCTTCTCGGTGACGTAAGGGCGAATGAGAACGCGGTCACTCATAACTCGGGGAAATCTGAGGTTCAAGTCGCTCCGGAGCCAGGTCTAGGCCGTCGTCGGGGCGGCGGTCGAGAGCACGTTGGTCATCCACTCGAGGGCGCCTTCCTGGAAGACAACCGCGTCGGCGTCGAGAATGTCGACGGTATTGACGCTCTGCACCTCTCGGACGTTCACGTCCGACAGGTTCTGCGCGCTCTGGTAGATTTCGGTCTCCACCTCCGTGGTGGCCAAAAGCACCTTCTGGTCGGCCAGGTCCAGGAGATCGAGGAGGTCGGTCAGCTCCCGGGTGCTCGGGCGGTCCATCGAGAAGTCCTCGACGATGCGGACGGCGTCGGCCTGGGTCTTGTAGGCCAGGGCCGACCGTCGGGCCAGGCGCTTCTCCTTCTTGTTGAGGTCGTGGTCGTAGCTGCGGGGCCGGGCTCCGTGGGCGCGTCCCCCGCCCCGACGAATCGGGGACTGGGCGTCGCCGACCCGGGCGTTGCCGGTGCCTTTCTGGCGGTAGAGCTTGCGGGTGGAGCCCCGGACCTCGGAGCGCTCTTTGGTCTTGTTGGTGCCCTGCCGCTCGTGGGCCTGAATCCGCTTTACGTCCAGCCAAATGATGTGGTCGTTGGGCTCGATCTCGAACACACTCGGCTCGAGGGTCGCGGTGCGACCGGAGCCCACCCCATCATCCTGGTACACTTCGACGTCCATGATTCAATCGATTCGGAGATTCACAATAGCGCAGTATGTGCCGACCGGAGCCAACCGATGGTGCGGGGGAAAGTTCGTCCCTAACCCAGTTCCGCGGTCGTCTTCTTGTGGAGTTCGACGTATCCCTCTTTGGATCCGGGCACCGAGCCTTTGACGAGGATCGCGTCGTGGTCCGGCAGAATCTTGACCACAGTCAGGTTCTGGATCTTCGTCCGGTCCCCGCCGGTCTGGCCCGCCATGCGCATTCCCTTGAAGACGCGGGACGGGTCGGCCGACGCCCCGATGGACCCGGGGTGGCGCTGCCGATCGGACTGGCCGTGGGTCATCATGCCCACCCCGCTGAAGCCGTGGCGCTTCACGACCCCCTGAAAGCCTTTCCCCTTCGAGACGCCCACGACGTCGACGGTCTCTCCCTCCTCGAACAGGTCCTCGACGCGAATCACGTCGCCCTGCTCCACCTCACCGCCGAAGTCACGAAACTCCTTCACGACCCGCTTGGGCGGCGCGTCGGCCTCGGCGAAGTGGCCCTGCATGGCCTTCGTGGTGTTCTTCTCCGGCTTGTTGTCGAAGCCGAGCTGCACGGCGTCGTAGCCGTCCGGTCCGTCTTCGGACTTCACCTGGGTGACCACGTTGGGGCCCGCCTCGATGACGGTACAGGCAACGTTGTTGCCGTCGTCGTCGAAGACGCTCGTCATGCCCACTTTTTTTCCAATCAGTCCGCTACTCATGGCGTGTGCTCTATTAACAGGTGGTTCGTCTCGATATCGAGCCCGGCTATTGAAACTCGAGGTCCAGTTCGATGCGCTGTCGGGTGCCGCTCCGGTCGATGGCCGACAGGAATTCCTGTACGCTTCCCTCCCATCGGCTCTCCAGAGAAAACTGTACGGTATCGTTCAGTTCGTCGGGCTTCTCGAACGTAAAGGCCCAGACCATCGGACGGGAAAACCCCCCCGACATGCTGAGTGTGTTTGGGCCGAGCAGGCTCACAGGGCCCGCGACCGTCGTGGTGTCGCCCGAGGCAGACACGTGCCGGAGCCGGTAGGTGCGTCCCTCCGTGCCCTCATGGAATGTAAGTTGCATGTTGAGATCCCGACTCAGGACGACGCGCCCCTGCCGGAGGGCGCGGACCTCCCAGGTCCCCACCAGGCGCTGGTACTGGGCGTCTCGTTTCGCGCCGCCGCCGTCGCAGCTGGAAAGGACCAGGAGGACGGCGGCCAGAAGGCCCCATCCCAGTTGTGCGTCGCGTCGGGTCACACCTTGATTTCAACGTCCACGCCGCTGGGCAACTCGAGCTGCATCAGGGAATCCACCGTGTCGCTGCTCGACGAGAGAATGTCGATCAGGCGCTTGTGGTGGCGCCGCTCGAACTGTTCACGGCTCTTTTTGTCCACGTGTGGGCCGCGCAGCACCGTGTAGATTTTCTTCTCGGTCGGCAACGGCACCGGGCCGCTCACCACCGCCCCGGTCGACTTCACCGTGCGGATGATCTTCTCCGCACTCTTGTCGATCAGGGAGTGGTCGTACGACTTCAGCTTGATGCGTATCTTCTGCTGCGTGGCCATGTCTCAGTCTCAATTGTCGAATGTCGAGTCGCGAATGCCGAATGACCGTGTGCCGGCAGGGGCATTCGTCGCCGCTCGACACTCGCCATTCGGAACTCGAATGCGTCTCTCGCTCGTCCAGTCTCTGGCTCGTC
>JAZKTD010000283.1:0-4646 GCA_036625705.1 Salinivenus sp. | reverse complement strand
GCGGGCACCGCCGCCGAAAAGTCCATGCCCGATCGCTCCTCGGCGGCGACGTCGATGAGGGTCTGGAGGAGGGTCGTCCGTACTCGTCCGGACGACGAGTCCCGGAGCGTGCGGGCAATCTGCTCGTCGAAGTGGGCCTTCCACCGCCCCTGCATCGGCTCGGCGGCCGTCGGCCCGTCGGGCGCCGAGGACGCCGTCTGGGCCTGGACCGGCCCCGCCAGGCCAATCGCGAGGACGGTGGCCAACCCGAGCAGGGCCATCGATCGGATTCGAGAAGGAAGGGATGGGCGAGCGTCGAACAGCAACGAGCGCATGGGAACTGTGGGCGCTAGTGAACCGAACGGCGAAGTGGCGAAGCGCGCCTCGCCCGCGTCGTCGGGCGACGCTTCGGGAGGCTGTACCGCCCCGATCGGGGCGCGATCAGACGCAGGAAGCGAACTGCATTTCTCTGTAGCGGCCTGCATTTCGCCTGCCGCCCGCCCGGGGCCGGCCCGCGGAGGGCCGGGACGCCCCGCCCGACAGAACATGTTTGAAATATGTGTGCTGGTTTCTATCTTGGCGACGCTGCCTGAACGAACCCCCACCTCCTCATGCCGACCGATCCGCCGCCCGCCCTCGTCGTCACCGACGCGTACCGCATCCAACGGGACCGCCCCCGGCCGCTCGCCGTCTTTCTCTCGCGGGTGCCCGCCGGCTTTCCCTCCCCGGCCGACGACTACGTCGAGCAGCGGCTCGACCTCAACGAGCACCTCATCCAGCGGGAGGCGTCGACCTTCTTCGTCCGCGTGGCCGGCCGCTCGATGGAGGGGGCCGGCATCCACGACGGCGACCTGCTCGTGGTGGACCGGGCCGTCGAGCCGACGGACGGGGCCGTGGTGGTGGCGGCCCTCGACGGCGAACTGACGGTTAAGCGCTACCGGGACCGCGCGGACGGCCCCGCCCTCGTCCCCGCAAACGAGACCCACGCCCCCATCCCCATCGAGCCGGGCCAGGAGCTCGTGGTGTGGGGCGTGGTGCGGCACGTCATCCACGAGGTGTCGTAGGCCCCACCGATGTCGTCTTTTATTCTCCTGTTATCTGGAGCCGTCCTCTTTACGTTTTGGCGCTCAGCCCCAATGTTGAGATTGGTTCTTGGTCATATACTCGGTGTAGAATCTTTCCCTTTGGACACACTTTTCTTTTATTTCCCGAACACACCGGTGCCCCTCCCTGGCGTCGTCCTCGCCGATCCAACGGCGTCCCCATGAGGCCCTGGAGGACGTCCGATGGCGTGGCCGGACGAGGGGACGGGACGGTTCGGGACGCCGTCGTGGGACTTCTCACGTTTCACTTTCGTGCCATGAAACAGGTGTCATCGGGACTCTTCGTCCTTCTTCTCGTCGCGCTGTGTTCCCATCCGGCCGTCGCCCAGCAGCCGTCACCGGCGCCCTCGTCCTCCGGCGAGCCCGTTCAGATCTCTGCGTCGACGCACCACGTCTCGCCCGAGGTCCTCAGGCGCGTGGAGGCGGCCCTCCACGGCCCCGACCGCCAGGGCAAGGACGGGCCCCTCTCCACGATCGGCCGCGAGCTGGCGATGCTCTACTACCAGCACGAGGCACAGGGCCCCTCCGGCGTCCGGCGCCTGTCCGGGGTCGAGGCGCAGGTGCGTCCGACCTCGCGGGCGGAGCATCACTCCCCTGTTTCGCCGGGCGGGCGGGCCGTCGCCGTGAACGCCATCGCGGCCACCACCCCGGAGGCCCTGCTCAGCGACCTCCGCGGCCTGGGCCTGGAGGCCGGCGCCGTCGCGGGCAACGTGGTGTCGGGCCGGCTGCCGATTTCGGCCCTGAAGGCGGCCGCCCGGCTCTCGTCCCTGCGGGGCGCCCTGCCGGCGTACGTTCGCACCCACGTGGTCGACGCGGGCGCCGACAGCATACAGTCGGAAGCCGACACGGCCCACGCGGCCACACAGGGGCGCGCCGACCTCGGGGTCGACGGCAGCGGGCAGAAGGTGTGCGCCCTCTCCGACAGCTACGACCGGGACGGCTCGGCGGCCACGTCGGCCTCCGACGACGTGTCGACGGGCGACCTGCCCGGCCCCGGCAGCCCGGACGGCAACACGACTGCGGTCGATACCCTCGACGACAGCGAGCCCGGCGGCGACGAGGGACGGGCCATGCTCCAGCTCATCCACGACATTGCCCCGGGGGCCTCGCTCGGCTTCCACACGGCGTTCGGAGGCGTTGGGGTCTTTGCAAACGGTATCCGCGACCTCGCCGACGCCGGCTGCACCGTCATCGTCGACGACATCAACTACAACATCGAGCCGTTCTATCAGGACGGGCCCGTCTCGAGCGCCGTCGACGACGTCGTCCAGAACGACGGCGTCGCCTACTTCTCCTCCGCCGGCAACGACGGCCAAAACTCCTACGAGGCCCCGTTCCGCGACTCGGGGAATCCGGGCGTGCTCAGCGACACCTCCGTGGCCCACGACTTCGCCCCCGGCACGGCCGTCGACACCCTGCAAGAAATCACAATCCAGGAGGGCGGCGACTTTGGCTTCTTTACCTTCCAGTGGTCGGACCCGTCCGCCGTCGTGGCCGGCTCGAAGGGCGCGGACACCGACCTCGACGTGGCCCTCGTCGACGACACCCTCGGCGTCGTCGCGCAGTCGGCCCTCGACAGCGACACCTCGGGGAACGGTATCCCCCTTGAGTCGCTCCGCTACACGAACGACGGGAAAGTCGACACCGATGACGACGGCGTTGCGGACTCGACCTTTCACCTCGTCATCGAGAAGGCCACCGGGCCCGATCCCGGCGAGGTCAAGTACATCTACTCCGGCAGCGGCTTTACGATTGAGGAGTACGACACGCTCGGGCCGACGATCTACGGCCACCAGACGGCCGAGGGCGCGACGGCGGTGGCCGCGGCGGCCTTCTACAACACGGCCGCGTACAACTCAAACGTCGACCCGGCCGTCCTCGAGCCGTTTTCCTCGAGGGGCGGGATCCCCATTCTCTTCGACCAGAACGGAGACCGGCTGGGCTCGCCACAGCAGCGGCAGAAGCCGGAGGTCACCGGCACCGACGGCATCGACAACACCTTCTTCGGTCAGGATCTCCCGGATAGCTTCTTCAATGGGGTGGACGCGGACCCCTATCCGAACTTCTTCGGTACGTCGGCGGCGGCCCCGAACGTGGCGGCCATCGCCGCGCTCATCCGGGAGGCCAATCCGGGGTTCGGCCCGTCGGACGTGTACGCTCAGCTGGAGACGAACGCCGAGGACGTGACCCGGCGACAACCCCGAGACGGCGGCAAACCCGTCCCGATCGCCGAGGGTTTCGATCCGTGGAGCGGGCACGGCTTCGTGCGGGCCGTCGGGTCGGCCCTGCCGGTGGAGCTCGCCCGGTTCGACGCCACCACGGACGGGACCGCAGCCGTACTGACGTGGGAGACGGCCAGCGAGACCAACAACGCGGGCTTTGCCGTCGAGCACCGGCGCGGCGACGAGGGCGCGTGGACCGAGCTGGCCTACAAAGAGGGCGCCGGCACCACCACCGATCCGCAGCGCTACCGCCACCGCGTCGCGGCACTCGAACCGGGCCCGCACGCCTTCCGCCTGAAGCAGGTGGACCTCGACGGCTCGTCGACGTACAGCAAGGAGATCACGACGACGGTCGCCCTCTCCGGCGCGTATACCGTGTCGGCGGTCACGCCGAATCCGGTGAAGACGCGCGGAGCCGTGTCGGTTACGGTGCGGGAGGAGCAGCCGGTGCGGGTGGCCCTCTACAACGCGCTCGGCCAGCAGGTGGCCCTCCTCCACGACGGCCCGCTTCCCGCGCAGGACCCGAGGACCTTCACGGTCGGGGAGGCGCTCTCAAGTGGGGTCTACTTCCTTCGGGTCGAGGGAGAATCGTTCACGACCACAAAGAAGTTCGTCCGTGTCCAGTGACACCGAATCCTGTAGCAGGATTCGGGGTTGAATGTACGGCAAAATACGTTCACGCGTCCCCTCCTTCCAGACCTCCACCCCCGAACGGAGCGGGCACTCGGGGAGATCGAGTGCAAGCGGAGTTCGTATGACTCTTTCCTTCTGAGCCCCTGCCCCGTGACCCTGCACCGCTCGACGGTCGCCCTCGGACTGGCGATCCTTCTGGGCGTTCTTTCCGCGTCTCCGACGGCGGCCCAGCAACCGGCCGACAGCATCCGGGCGGCGGCCCTCCGCGACTTCCACGGCCCCGACCTGGAGGGAAAGGACGGGCCCCTCGCCAAGGCGGGGCTCGACCTGCTGGTGCTCTACCACGAGTACCAGGCCTTCCGCCGGCGCGGCGACGACGCGTTCCGCCCGAGCGTGTCCGGGATGCGCGTCCGGAACGGACGGGTTACCGTCGACGCGATTGCGAGGAGCACGGCCGAGCAGCTGCGCGCGGCCCTGGAGGAGATCGGGCTCAGGGACGCAGCGACCGCCGGGCGGATCGTGTCGGGGCAACTGCCCATCGATAGCATCCCCGCCCTCGCGACGGTCGAGGCGCTCCGGGGCGTCGCCCCGTCCCGCATGCGGACCCATTCGGACCGGGATCGCCCGTCGCCGGCGTCTCCCGGCCCTCCCTCGCCACCCGTCACTGCGTCGCCCGATACCGCGTCGTCCGACACGTCGGCCCCGTCGG
>JAZKTD010000282.1:0-4731 GCA_036625705.1 Salinivenus sp. | reverse complement strand
CGGGCAAACCGGTCGTAGTGGTCGGTGAGGCGGATTCCCCATCCCGGCGTGTCGGGCGCGCGCCACTGCCCGTCGCGAAAGCGGTAGTCGGAGGTGTCGAGGGCGACGTTGCTCCACCGGTCGTCCTCTACGAACCGCACGTTGCGGCGGAGCATCGCGGCGTGGATGCCCATGAGCTTGCCGATCTCGCTCTGCCAGTTGTGTGGCACGAGCGTGGCGCCGTGCCGGGCGGCGAGGTCCGCCATGGCCAGGACGGTCGAGAAGCCCACGGTCCGCAGATCCGGCTGTATCACGTCGACGAGACCGTCTTGCACCCAGGTCGTGACGTCGTCGGCGCGCTGGATGGACGCGTCTGCGTCCCACAGTGCATTTTCGCCCTCGGCGAAGCGGACGTGGACCCCCTCCTCGCGGGTGGCCCGCCGCAACCGACGGTAGCGGTCCGTCGTCTCCGGCATCAGCTCTTCCATCCAGTGCAGGTCGCAGGGCGCCGTCTCGCGGAGCAGCCGGAGGCCGTCGTCGAACCGGTCCTGGTACCCGTTGTTGGCGTCCGCCATGAGCGTGAACGAGGCCCCGACGGACTCGCGGGCGGCCCGGATCGCGGCAATGTCCCGGTCCAGGCCCGGCGCCTCGTCCATCCACTTGTACGGGCGGCCCACCTTCATCTTGAGGGCCCGGTAGCCATCCTCCCGGATGCGCGCAGCGACGCGGCCCACGGCATCGGGGCCGGCCCGGAGCTCGACGTCCTTAAAGTAGAGGGTGCCGTCGTACGCATCGACGCGCGTCCGGAGGGGCTCCCCGAACAGGGCGTAGACCGGCCGCCCCTTGAGCGTACCGACGGCATCGAGAAGGGCGCTTTCGAGCCAGGCGTACCGCACGTCGCGCAGTACGGACTCGTAGTCCGGCGAAACCCCCTCGATGCGGTCCCCCGACCAGCGGTAGAAGGCCAGGGGATTGGCGCCGAGCACGTCCCGCCGAAGCCCCTCGACCGTCGTGTCGTCGATGCGGGCGTATCCCTCGACGCCCACACCCGTCGTCCCGTCCGCCAGCACGACGCGAACCAGCCGGACGGATCCGGCCTTGCCTTTGGGGGCGTCGTCGTAGGCGTTCATGGCAATGGGCCGGTAGAACGTCCCCGGTACGCGCAGGACCGTGATTTTCTGAACGGCGGGGGCGACAGGGGGCGACGGTCGGCCCCACGCGGCCGTCGGGGCGAGCGCACCCCCGGCGCCGGCTGCGAGGGCCACCCGGAGGAACGTGCGGCGTGAACGCGGGGGTGGGGCGGCCATGGGGACACACGTCGTATTCGCTTCAAGGCGGCCGATCGGGGAGGGCACTGCGCCCCCCGCGACCGGACGGGCCCGGCGATCAGGCGTCGTCCAGGTGCGGCAGGTCGATGTTTTCCGGCTGGTACTTCGGCGCCAGCTCGCGGGTGGCCGACCGGAGGATGACGCGGTCGTCGACCCAGCGCTGGTACCAGGTCGTCGGCTTGAACGGATCGTTCAGCTCCTGCATTCGCTTCTGCATGTAGCTCTGCAGGCGGCGGCGCGTCCCCTGGTGGTTCGGGTCGTCGACGAGATTGTCGAGCTGGTAGGGGTCGTCGACGTGGTCGAACAGGTATTCGGAGCCGTCGGCCAGCATCCGGGCGTAGGTGTAGCGCTCGTCCCGGACCGCCCGCCACTCGTCGCCGTCGTGCCACTGGTAGGTGTGGCCCATGCCCTGCAGGAAGGCCGCCTCCGGCTCCGGGCCTCCTTTGCCGCGGGCGTGCCCGCTGAGGTCCATGCCCTCCATGGATTCGGGAACGGGCAGATCCATGAGCCCGAGGAGCGTCGGGGCAATGTCCGGCGTGTTGAGGCAGACGTCGTTCCGGCCGGGCTCGACCTCGCCGGGCCAGCGCACGAGAAACGGCACGCGCGCCGCCTCTTCGTAGAAGATCTTCTTCGCGATCCGGCCGTGGGCCCCGAACATCTCGCCGTGGTCGGAGGTGAAGACGAAAATTGTGTCGTCGGCCAAGTCCAGGACATCGAGGGCGTGCAGCAGCCGCCCGACCTCCCAGTCCACCGAGGAGGTCAGGGCGGCGTAGGCCTGGCGGTAGGTGAAGCGGTTCGGCTTCCAGTTTTCCAGCCACCACTCCTCGCCCCAGTCCGGCACCCAGTACCGCGCGTGGCCGTCCTCGTAGTTCGGGGGATCGGGAAAGTCGCGGCCCTTGAAGAGGTGCTCGAACGTGGCCGGGGTGTTTTCCCACGTGAACGGGTCGTGGGGCGGCCCGAGCGACAGAAAGAGAGCGAAGGGATCCTCCTGCTCCGCGGTGCTCCGCAGGTAGTCGATGGCCAGGTCCGTGAAGGTGTTGGGCTGGTAGCCCTCGATGTCGATCTTGTCGAAGGTGTCCCGGAAGTAGAAGCCGTCGTAGTAGTCGTGGTTGAAGTTGTTGGCCGCCCAGACGTCGTCGAACCCGAGGCGGTACGGCCCGGGCGGAATGAACTGCTGCTCGGTCTCGTGGGTCTTCCCGAACATGTGCCACTTTCCGATATAGCCGGTGTGGTACCCGTTGTCCGAGAGCACGTGCCCGATCGCGTCGGGGTCGGGCATGGCGCGGAGCTCGTTGATCACCATGCCCGTGCTGCTCGGGTACTTGCCGGTGAAGAGGCTGTTGCGATGCGGACAGCAGATCGGGTCGGCCGAGACCGCCTCCCGAAAGTCGGCGGACGCGTCGGCGAGCTGGTCGATGTGGGGCGTGTAGGGCGCGGGCTCGTCGGCGTAGGTGCCGCCGTAGCGGTCCCCTGCGTAGCCGCAGGACTGGGGCCGCAGCTGATCGGCAAATACGTAGACGAGGTTGGGGCGACTGGAATCGTCATCGTTTGGCATCTTGTGGCGGCCGTCCGACCACGAGGAAAGAGAACTGCCCATCAGTCCGATCCCTCCGGCGGCGGCCCGCTCGATGAACTCGCGACGATCCATATCGTCCACGCTGGTGAGGCAAAGGGGACCGTGCCCTGTCTCTGATCCCGACGAGAAGGCGCTTCCCGGGCGGCGGGGCCCGCCGTCCTGAAACGCGCATGTCTGTCGGGACAGGGGCTCGAAACTGGATTCATTGATAGCGATTTGTGAACGAAGTGTCAAGAAAAGGTCCCCGTCGCGGGTTCGCGGCCGTCATTCACTGCACGATGAATTGACCCAGCCCCCCATGGAACGACGTGACTTTCTCAAGACCGTCGGGGCGGGAACGGCGGGACTCGCCGCGCCCACGCCGCTCGTTGCGGGGGCGGATGCGCCCGGGGCGGACAACGATCGCCCGAACATTCTGATCATGATTTCGGACGATCTCACCTACCACGACCTCGGGTGCATGGGCAATCGCGACGTGCAGACGCCCAATCTGGACCGGCTGGCGTCCGAGGGACTGCTGTTCCGGCGGGCCTTCAATTCCTCGCCCATGTGCGCACCGACGCGGATGAGCCTCTACACCGGCATTCACCCCGTCCGGAACGGGGCCTATCCCAACCACAGCCGCGTGTATCCCGGCACCCGGAGCCTGCCGCACTACCTGGACGACTTCGGCTACCAGTCGGGCATTATCGGGAAGCGGCACGAGGCCCCCCTCGACCTCTTCCCGTTTGAGGACCTGGGGGGGCGCCACCACGACACGGGAAAAGGGGTGGACCTCGACCTTTCGACGGTGCGGTCGTTCATGGAGGAGAACCAATCGACCCCCTGGTCCCTGGTCGTCTCCTCGAATCAACCCCACGTTCCGTGGAATCGCGGGGTGGGATACCTGTACGCCCCCGACGCCCTCGACCTTCCTCCGTACCTCGTCGACACGGAGACGACGAGGGAGGCCCTGGCGCGCTACTACGCCGAGATCAGCTACATGGATCGGCAGGTAGGCCGCGTCCTGCAGCACCTGCAGGAGACGGGACAGGCCGAGAACACCATCGTGCTCTTCCTGACCGAGCACGGCTCGAACTTTCCCCACTGCAAGTGGACCTGCTACGACGCCGGGGTGCGCTCGGCCGCCCTCGTGCGGTGGCCCGGCGTCGTGGCCCCGGGACGGGTCTCCGACGCCCTCGTGCAGTACGTCGACGTGCTGCCGACGCTCCTGGAGGCGATTGGGGGCACGCCCGAGCAGCATGACTTTGACGGGGACAGCTTCCTCCCGCTGCTCCGGGGAGAGCAGGACACCCACCGCGACCACGCGTTCAGCCTGCAGACCTCGAAGGGCATCTACGAGGGGCCGGAGGCGTACGGCATCCGGTCGGTGCGGACCGACCGCTACCGACTGGTCTGGAATCTGAACTGGCAGCAGGAATTCCAGAACCTGGTGACCGCCGGCTTCGCGCCCTACGAATCCTGGGAGCGGGCGGCCGAGGCGGGCGATCCGTTTGCCCGGGAGCGGGTGCGGTGGTACCAGAAGCGGCCCCAGTTTGAGCTCTACGACCACCGGGCCGACCCCTACGAGCTCCACAACCGGGCGGAGGCCCCGGCCTACCGGTCGGTCCGCGGCCGACTGAAGAAGGAGCTCGACGCCTGGATGACGCAACAGGGCGATCAGGGCGCCCAGACGGAGCGACAGGCCCTGGCGCGTCAGTCCGACCGCTGGATGGGAGGGTAATACGAACTCCGCATGCACTCGATGTTCTCGAGTGCACGCTCCGTTCGGGTATGGAAGTCTGGAAGGGCATGTCCCGTCTCCCCATCGGGACTACTGGGGCGACGAGTCGTCCTCGACCCCCGAGG
>JAZKTD010000281.1:0-4732 GCA_036625705.1 Salinivenus sp. | reverse complement strand
CCGCCGTGACCGGCAACACGACTCCGTCTACGGAAACGGACGATGCCCGCCGCGTGGCGGTGGCGTTCGTCGGGCAGGTGCCGGTGCGGCTCCGCGGAGAAGCGGACGTGGGTGACCTCGTGGTGGCCTCGGGCAGAAATGACGGCACGGCCCAGGCAGTGTCTCCGAGCGAGTACCGCCGCGCCGAGCACAGCCCGATCGCCGGGCAGGCATGGTCGGCCAAATCCGGCGACGGCGTCGGCACCGTCACCGTGGCCGTGGGGCTCGGCCGCAGCGGGGCCGTCGCCGAGCGGATGGAGGACCAACGCGAACGGATCGCTGCGCTGGAGGCCGAAAACGACGAGATTAAGGCTGAGAACGAAGAGATCAAAAGCCGCCTCTCGGCCCTGGAGCGGCAGAACGCCTCGGCGCTGCCGGCGGGCCTGACGGGACCGTGGGCGCTGACGCTCCTCCTCGGTCTCGGTGCTCTCGGCGCCAGCCTGCTCTGGCGCCGGCACCGGTAGCTCCGTCTCTTTTCTCCGCAGTGTTTTTTCATTCAGACGCCCTCGTCCGATGCATACCCTTCTCCGCACGACCGTTCTTCTCGCCGTTTCCGCGGTGGCCGTGTCCGTGATGACAGCGGGCGTGGCCGCCGGGCAGACGCCCACGACCACAATTCAGAATGGCAACAGCGACACCCGCCTCCAGCTCAACTACGACGGGGGCCTGCTTGTCCCCGGCACGTACGCCCCCACGACGCCGGCCGACTCGATCCCAGCCACCGGCGCCGGCACGCGGCTGATGTGGTACCCGGCCAAGGCGGCCTTTCGGGCCGGACGCGTATTCGACAACACCGCCTTCGGGGCGGGCACCGACGGCCGCACGTTCTGGGACCCGGCCAACGTTGGCAACTACTCCGTCGCCTTCGGCAACAACACCCAGGCGAGCGGCGACGTGTCGTTTGCAGCCGGTATCAACACGGTTGCGAGCGAGAGGGGCGCCGCGGCGATAGGACTCGGGACCGAGGCCAGTGGCGAAGCCGCACTCGCGACGGGTAAGAACACGTCCGCGTTCCAAGAAAATGCGACGGCGATGGGCGAGGGGACGACCGCTAGCGGCCGTAACGCCACGGCGATGGGAGACGTGACGCTCGCCAGCGGCTTCGCCGCCACGGCGATGGGTTCCGACACAAAAGCCATCGACTTCTTGGCCACGGCGATGGGCAACAAAACGATCGCCAGGGGCAACAACTCCACGGCGATGGGCCTATCGACGGAAGCCAGTGGCAACGAGGCCACGGCGATGGGCAACGGAACGACCGCCAGCGGCGGCCAGGCCACGGCGATGGGCTTCGCGACGACCGCCAGCGGCAAAATGGCCACGGCCATGGGCAAGGAGACCACCGCTAGTGGCAACCAAGCCACGGCGATGGGCGACTTTACCACCGCCAGCGGCGAGGCCGCCACGGCGATGGGCAACGGCACAACCGCTGCGAACTTCACGTCTCTCTCGATCGGCTCCTACAACGACGCCAACAGCACGGCGGACGGCCTCACCCTCTTCGTCGTCGGCAATGGCACCGGCAGCGGTGACCGCTCCGACGCACTGTCGCTCACTGCGAATGGCACCTTGAAAATCAGTGGCACCCTCAACGAAAGCTCGGATCGGCGGCTGAAGACCTCCATCCGGCCGCTCGAGGGCGAGACGATGGCAAAGCTCTCGCGGCTTCGCCCGGTGCGCTACCGGTTCAAAAACCAGGAGACGCACCCCTCGGGCGAGCAGATCGGCCTCGTGGCCCAGGATGTCCGCACGGAGTTCCCAGCCCTCGTAAGCAGTGAGAACGGCGACGCGCTCTCCCTGTCCTACTCGAAATTTACGGCCGTGCTGCTGAAGGGGCTGCAGGAGCAGCAGGCCGAGATCGAGCGGCTGCGGGCCACGGACGCCCGCGTCGAGACGCTCGAAGCGCGCCTGGCGACGCTGGAGCGGCAGGACGAATCGCGGCTGGCCGCGCTGGGAGGCACCGCATGGGCACTCCTCGGCCTGCTGGGGCTTCTCGCAGGAAGCGTCATTGCCTGGCACCGCCGCAAATAAGGACTCTCTTCCGGTGCTAGCGCTTCGGGCCGAACGATGAACGACCGTGCCCAGGTATCTCCCCATTCCTTTTTCTGACAATCCACTCCTTCTCTCATGAATTACGTACATATCCGAACGATCATGACCTACGCCCCGGGAATTTACCGCTCCCTGACGCTCGCGTTTGCCGTTGCGTTCCTGTCAGCCCTCGTAGCCGTCCCCGAGAATGTCCACGCCCAGACCCCCGTCACCCAGATCGAAAACGCCGCCGGCGATTCCGTGCTGACGGTCTTCGAAGACGGGGGCTTCGCAGCCTACGGGGAAGAAGGGACCGGCACCATTCCTGTCGAAGGTGCGGGCACACGCCTGATGTGGCATCCCGCCAAGGCGGCCTTTCGGGCCGGAGAGGTCGGCGAACTCAGTCCGGCCAGCGAAGAGTTTTGGGATGACGACAACGTCGGTGCGCACTCGGTGGCGTTCGGGAAAGACACACAGGCAAGCGGTGTAAACTCCGTCGCAATGGGCGATCGCACGACCGCCAGCGGTGCCAATGCCACCGCGATGGGGAGCCAGACGACCGCCAGCGGCGGAATTTCCACGGCGATGGGCACCGGCACAGAAGCCAGCGGCGTCTCTACCACGGCGATGGGCAGTGACACGCGGGCCAGCGGCAATTACTCCACCGCGATGGGCGACCGCACGGAGGCCGCGACGGAAGCCTCCCTTACCATCGGCACGTACAACGACGCCAACGATGGCACCGCCGACAACTCCCTCTTCGTCGCCGGCAACGGCTCAGGCGCTCTTGACCGATCCGACGCGCTGGCGCTCGACTTCGACGGCAACATGACGCTTGCCGGCAGCCTCAATGAAAACTCCGACCGTCGCCTCAAGGAAGAGATCCAGTCGCTCGGGACGGACGCACTCGACAAGCTCGGTCAAATCCGCCCGGTGCAGTTCCACTTCAAAAATAAAGAGACGCACCCCTCGGGCGAGCAGATCGGCCTCATTGCGCAGGAGGTGCAGGCACAGTTCCCCCAGCTCGTCAACGAAGGGACCAGCGGCCATCTGTCGGTCTCCTACTCGAAGTTTACCGCCGTGCTGCTGAAGGGCCTCCAGGAGCAGCAGTCGACGGTCGACTCCCTGAAAGGCCGGATACAACGTCTCGAACAACAGAAGCAGGACCTCGACCACGTGAAAAAGCGGCTCGCCCAACTCGAGTCCGACACGGACCGGTCCGTTCTCGCTGGCCTAACCGGCTCGAGCACGGGCCTGCTGCTTGCCGTCCTGCTCGGCGGCCTTCTCGGCGCGGGTCTGCTCTGGCGCCGTCGCGCCTCGACTGCGGAATGAGGACTGCGGAGTGGGGAATGCAGATCGGACGGCAGATCTCCACTCCCACAACCTGCAACCCACAACCTGCAACCCACAAACTCACTTCCGCCATGCGCACACGCTGTCTCCTCATCCTCTCGCTTCTTCTCGGGCTCTCCCTTGCGCTTACGGTCCCGGCCGCCGGCCAGGAGATCCTCGTCCAGAACGGCACAACCGTGGAGGTAAACAATGGCGGCGTCTGGGACCTGCAGGGGGGCACGATGGACTTCGGCCCGGCCGGCGCCACCGCCGCACTGAGTGAGCCGAGCGGGGGCCGCGTCTACAACGGCCTGCTTACGGCCGTCCGTGCCCTCAGCAATCCGACCGCGGCGGACCCGGCCGGGCTCGGAATCGAGATCACCGCGTCGAACGACCTCGGCGACGTGACCGTCACCCGCGGGCATGCCATTCAGACGGCCTCGAACGGCAACGAGTCGATCGAGCGCTACTACGAGATCAGTCCGTCCCAGAACAACAGCGGCCTGAGCGCCGAATTGAGGTTCTCCTACAACGACGCGGAGCTCAACGGCCGCCCCGAATCGGACCTCGAATTTTTCAAGTCGACCGACGGGGGATCGTCCTGGTCGGAGGAAGGATTCGACAGCCGCGACGCGACCGCCAACACGGTCACGCTCAGCGGCATCGCGTCGCTGAGCCGCTGGACCCTCGGCAGCGAGGCGAGCCCCCTGCCCGTGGAGCTGGCGCGCTTCGAGGCCGCGAAGAAGCAGGCCCGTGGCGCCGGCGAGGAGGCGATCCAGCTCACCTGGACGACCGCCGCCGAGCAGAACAACGCCGGCTTCGAGGTCCAGCGCCGCATCGTCGACGCACGTGCTCCTGGGGCGCGCCGCGGGGCGGAGGTCGGCTCCTGGCAACAGGTCGGCTACCGGGAGAGCGCGGCCGAGGGGGGCACCACGACCGAGGCGCAGACCTACCGGTTCACCGACGAGGCCCTCCCCTACGCGGCCGACACGCTGGCCTACCGGCTGCGCCAGGTTGACACCGACGGGAGCGCCACGCTCACCGACCCGGTCACGGTGGGGCGGGGAGGGCCGGACCGGCTGAGGCTCCTGGGGACCGCCCCGAACCCTGCTCGCCAGCGGGCGACGGTGCGGTACGGGGTGCCCGGCGGCCTCGACGACGACGTGGTGCTGCGCCTCTACGACATGCTGGGGCGGCGGGTGCGCACCGTGACCGCCGGGGCCGAGGCCGGGCGGCACGAGCAGACGCTCGAGCTGGGCGGCCTCTCTCCCGGCGTCTACGTCCTCCGCCTGCGCGCCGGCGGTGCAACGACCACGAAGAAACTGACGAT
>JAZKTD010000280.1:0-4737 GCA_036625705.1 Salinivenus sp. | reverse complement strand
CTGCGGGGGTGTCGGCGCGACAGCTCGCGGAAGCTCGCCCGGGCGGCGGCGGTGTCGCCGCGGGCCAGGTGCACGCGGGCCCGCTGGAACCGAGCCTGATCGGCCAGGGCGTGCCGGCCGTAGGCCTGGAGAAGCGAGTCGAGGCCGGAGAGGGCGTCGTCGTACCGGTGCTGACGCATCCGGAGCTTGGCGGTGGCGTAGTGCCGGAGCGGCGTGTCGAGGGAGTCGGGCCCGCTGTTCTCCTGGATGAGGACGCTCAGCTCGATGGCGTCGTTGGTGACGTCCGCCGAGGGATCGGCGCTCGTGGCCTTCGCCTGGGTCCGTGCGGCTTCGAAGCGGCCCTGGTAGAAGGGAAGGAGAGCCAGCTCGAACCGGGCGCGGTTGGCGAGGTCCCCGCTCCGCTCCCGATCGGCGAGGCGGGAGAAGAGGAGACGGGCCCGCTCCAGGTCGCCGCGCATCAGCGCGAGGCGCCCGAGGTCGTAGCGGGCCCGGTTGGCGGCCGTCGTCGACGGGTGCGACGACACGACCCGCTCCAGGGTGGCCTGGGCCGCGTTGAGATCCCGGTACACGTCGAGCTGCAGGGCTCCCAGGTCGGCGAGCACGTCCGGCACGGCCGCTTGGGACGGATGTGCCTCCAAGAACGAGCGGTAGGCGGCCCGGGCCGAATCGTACCGGGCACTGGAGTCGGTGGCGAGGGCCGACGCGGAGCCGTCGCGCTCGGCCCACCGGCGGTAGGTGTCACCGAGCGCCCGACGGGCCTTCGGGGCCACCTCGGCGTCCGGGTAGCGCGACAGGACGGTCTCGAAGGTGGTCGTGGCCACCTCGAACCGATCGGCGTCGGCCGCCTTCTGGGCGAAGGTATAGAGCCGTCCTCCGCTGGTTTGCTGGAGCCGGTCGAGGGCCCGGTACACGTCGTAGGCGGCCTCGTAGTCGTCGGTCGACATGTAGAGCCAGGCCAGCAGCTCGCGGTAGGCGGCGTTCAGCGGATGGTCCTCCACGGCGCCCCGCAGAACCTCGGTGCTGGCCTCGATGCCCTCCCCCTGCTCGACGAAGGTCTGCAGGCGGCTGCGGACGAGGCCCAGCCGGTCGGGCGACGCCTCGAGCAGGGCCACGTACTCGCGCATGGCCTTCCGGTGCTGCCCGTCCAGGCCGTAGAGGTAGGCGAGTTCGGTGCGGAAGAGGTCCTCGTTCCCCAGCCGGGAACGGGCCGTCCGAAGCACCTCGATCGCGCGGCGGAACCGGCGCACGTCGACGAGCGACTGGTACACGACGCGGTAGGTGGCCGCCCGCTCCGGGGCGAGCTGGATCGCCTCCGTCCAGGTGCGCTCGGCGGCCTGCTCTTCGCCCTTCTGGTGAAGCAGGCGCGCCTTCTCGGCGAGCAGCTGCGGGGTGGGATTCTCGTCGAGGCGGTCCTCCACCAGCCGGACGGCGTCGTCGTACCGCTTGACGCTCTCGTAGGCGTCCTTCAGCTTCCGGTAGAACGAGGCGTTGCCGGGCGACTGCTCGTAGAGTCCCTCCAGCAGCCCGATTGCCTTCTGGTACTGGCCAGCACGGAGGTACGAGTCGGCCCGCTGGAAGCGGCGGAGCTCTGTACTGTCCCGCTGCTGGGCCGAAGCCGGGCTCACGGGGACGAAGAGGGCGCCCACCAGACCCACGATGAGAAACCATGCGCGGAGGCGGACGGCGGAGGATCGCGTCACTGCGGTCGGGGGATACGTGAGGCCGTTCGTCGGTAGTAGGCAATGCCGGAGCGGAACTGCACGCGTCCGTGCCGGAATCCCTACAGGTACACCCTGTACGAAGCCCTGTAGCCGCGCGTTTCCGACGCCGGGCCGCCCGTCGGTTCCTCGTTTCGCCATTGCCCCCTCGTTCCCTCCATGCCCGACTCGACAATGCCCTCTCCACCGCCCGACGCCCCGCGTGGGCTCGCCATCCTCGGGGCCACCGGATCCATCGGCACCCAGACGCTGGACGTGGTGCGCCTCTTCCCGGATGCGTTCGACGTGCGGGCCCTCACCTGCGGGGCCAACGTCGAGCGCCTGGCCGACCAGGTCCGCGAGTTTCACCCGGCGCGCGTGGCGGTGGGCAGCGAGGAGAAGGCCCGCGAGCTGCGGACCCTGCTGTCGGACGCGGACGTCGCAATCGGCGTCGGGGAGGAGGGGCTCTGCGACGCCGCCACCGATCCGGACGTCGACGTGGTGATGGCCGCCGTCGTGGGGTTTGCCGGGCTCGCGCCGGTACTGGCGGCCCTTCGGGCGGAGAAGACGGTGGCGCTCGCCAACAAAGAGACCCTCGTCGTGGCGGGGCGCCTCGTGCAGGACGTGCTCGCCCGCCACGACGACGCCCACCTGCTGCCCGTCGACAGCGAGCACTCCGCCATTTTTCAGTGCCTGGCCGGCGAGGCCGAGCGGAGCGTCGAGGAGGTGGTGCTCACCGCCTCCGGCGGCCCCTTCCGGGCCCGCCCGGCCGACACGTTTGGCGAGATTACCGTCGAGGAGGCCCTCGACCACCCCAACTGGTCGATGGGGGCGAAGATCACGATCGATTCGGCCACCATGATGAACAAGGGCCTCGAGGTCATCGAGGCCCGCTGGCTGTTCGATCTCGGTGTCGACCAGATTCAGGTGCTGGTGCATCCGCAGTCCATCGTCCACTCGATGGTCGCGTTTACCGACGGGGCGGTGAAGGCCCAACTGGGCATCCCCGACATGAAAGTGCCGATCCAGTACGCCCTCAGCTTCCCGGCCCGCTGGGCAGCGCCGCACGAGCGCCTCGACTGGACGGAGCTCACGCGGCTCGACTTCGAGCGGCCCGACACCGACAAGTTTCCCTGCCTGCGCCTGGCCTTCGACGCGCTCGACGCGGGCGGCACCGCCCCGGCCGTCCTGAACGCGGCCAACGAGGCGGCGGTCGAGCTCTTCCTCGACGAGAAAATTCCGTTTCTCGACATTCCGCGCCTCATCGAGCGCACGCTGGGACGGACGGCCACGGGCGAGGCGTCGAGCCTCGACGCCCTGTCGACGGCCGACCGCGCGGCACGGCGGTCTGTAAAGGAACTCGCCGCCGCACCGTCAAATTGAACAGTCCGTGTTCGTAGAGGCCTTCTCCTCGGAAGGCCTCGTTCTGGTGACCGTTTCTGAGCTGTATGGATCTGCTGTTGAGCATCGTCACGTCCACCCTCTGGGTTCTGCTGGCGATCACGGTACTGGTGTTCGTCCACGAACTGGGCCACTTCCTGACGGCCAAGTACTTCGGGATGCGGGTCGAGCGCTTCTCGGTCGGCTTCCCGCCTACGATTCTCGGCCGGCATTTCGGCGACACCGAGTACGTCCTGGGGGCCACGCCCCTGGGGGGCTACGTCAAGATCAGCGGCATGATCGACGAGAGCCTCGACACCGACCACGTCGAGGAAGACCCCGATCCGTGGGAATTTCGGGCCAAGCCGGTCTGGCAGCGCATCGTCGTCATCAGTGCGGGCGTCATCTTCAACGTCATCCTCGCGGTCTTCATCTTCGGTGGCATTCGCTGGGCGGAGGGCGACACCTACATCCCGGCGCAGAACGTCGAGCAGGTCTACGTGGAGGAGGGGTCGGTGGCCCACGACATCGGGCTCCGCACCGGCGACCGCATCCTGGAGATCAACGGCCGGCCCTTCGAACGCTTCGATCAGATCCGGCCCTCGTCCGTCGTGGCGTCCGACTCGCTCACCCTCACGGTGCGGCGGGACGGCGAGACGCAGCGCCTCGTGGGCCCTCCCGACATCATCACCCGCCTCAGCCGGGCCCGCAACAGCGGGGAGACCGCCAGCATGGGCTACTTCCCGGGGCTCGGGTTCCTGCCCCCCCTCGTCGGGGCCGTGCAGACGGACAGCCCGGCGGACTCGATCGGCCTCCGGCCCGGCGACCGTATCCTCGCGGTGGGGCAAGACACCGTCCGCTTCTGGCAGGAGATGAGCGCCGCCATTCAGAAGGCGGAGGGACGTCCGGTGGCCTTCCGGTGGCGCCGGCCCGACTCGCTCGCCGCGGCGGACACGACCGCGGGCCCCGCCGTGCTCGTTCGGCAGACCGAGAAGGGCCCGGTCTTCCAGGCCACCACCGCGCCGATGTACCTCGAGGACAGCGACCGCTACGTGCTGGGGGTGCGCGGCCCCGGGGCGAGCCCCACCACGCAGCGGATGCTCTACGCGGAGCTGGGGATGGAAGAGGTCACCTTCGGGCCCGGCGAGGCCTTTATGGGCGGCATAGAGGCGGTATGGGAGAATACCCGCAACATCGTCGTGACCCTCCAGCGGGTCGCCATCGGACGCGACGACTTCCGGGAGAGCCTGGGCGGCCCCGTCATGATCGCGAAGGTGACGAGCGAAGCGGCCGACCGAGGCCCGGTCGTGTTCTGGCGGCTGGTCGCCATCCTGTCCGTGACCCTGGCCATCATGAACATCCTCCCGATCCCGGCCCTGGACGGCGGCCAACTGCTCTTCCTGCTCTACGAGGCCGTCACGCGCCGCCGCCCGTCCGTCCGGGTTCGGCTGGTCGCCCAGCAGATCGGCATGATTCTCCTCCTGGGTTTTATGGCGTTTTTGATCTTCAACGATATCCTTCGTCTGTAGGAGGCCTGTGAATGGGCGGAGATCGCAGAATCCGCAACGGGGTCGCCCCCTGGTTGTCCGTCGACACGGCGGCCCGTCCGCCTGCGCACCGCGGCCAAGCGATACCGATCCGTGAGAACGTACGCAAATCA
>JAZKTD010000279.1:0-4745 GCA_036625705.1 Salinivenus sp. | reverse complement strand
ACCTCGAAGGCGCCGTCGTGGGCCGTGAGGGAGAGGCGCGGCCCGCCGCCGTTCACCGCTCCGGCGTAGTTGATCTCGTCGTCGTCCATCACGCGGACGGACGCGAGGTCGAAGTCGCCCCGCAGATCCGCGTCGTCGTCGAAGTCGGTCCGGAGGTCGAAGCCCGCCTCCGCCGGGAGCGTGAAAGCAAAGTCGCCGTCGTGGGTGTCGACCTCCACGTCGTCGACGAGGTCGGCGAACGCGAAGCGGCCCTCCCCCTCGTGGGTGCTCACGGCGAGCGCGCCCCGCAGGCCCTCGGCCTCGATCCGTCCGTCGTGGGCATTGATCTCGGTCCGGCCCGCGACCGAGCGGAGCCGAATGCGGCTGTCGTGCGTGTCGATGGTGAGGGGGCCGGTCTGGTTCTCGACGGTGATGGGCCCGTCGTGGGAGGTGAGCGTGGCGGCCCCGTCCTGGTCGGCCACGGTCACCGATCCCTCGTGCGTGTTGAGGGCAAGCACGCCCTCGATGCCCCGGACCTCGATCGTCGACTCGTGGTCCTCAATCTCGACGGCGGCCCCGCGGGGCACGGTGAGGCGATACTCGACCGGCATGATGTTCTGCCCGCTGTCGTTCCCAAACCACCCCGAGTCGTCGTCCTCCGCGCGGGACTCGTCGTACTCGGTTCGGATCTCGAAGCGACGGCGCTCCCCCTGCACCCGCACCCGGGTGGCCTCCGGGTGATCGGCGCCGTCCTCGGGCCGGACGACCGCCTCGTACCGGACCTCATCGCGGTCCCACGTCTCGACCGTGATGCGGCCCTCGTGGTTCTCGACGACGACGGTGCCCTGGGCGTCGAGCGCCGCGGTTCCGCTCGTGGTCCGGCCCTGGGCGTGTGCGTCCCCCGACGTGGCCCCGAGCAGCAGGACGGCGAGCGTGACGATGGAAAGGATTCCTGTGCGTCTGGACATGGCTGTGTACGGACCGATTCGCGTGAGCGTTCGATCGAAGAGAGTTCCCGGTCTTCCGCAGTAGACAGGCCCATCGCCGGACGGGTTGCACGCCCCCTTCGGCCGAACAGGGAGGCGCCGCCCCCCGACTGCCAGCCGACTTCGCCGCCAAACTATATTAAACACTTTCGTAACACTGCCGAACAAATTCGGGCGGTGCTCGCAAATTGCCTCTTTCCGTTGCGTTTCTTCGCTCTCGTAGATCAATTTTTTGAGAAACGGTCTTCGTAAAGCCCTTCCAGCCGTCTCCGGGGCGAACCTGGGGGCTGGACCGGAGATTGGAGGGATGCTTCCTGTACGAATCGTCCTCGACCGCCGTGGACGCTCTTCGGGTCGGGGATCTCTCCCTCGCGGGCGATTTCATCGCCCTTCCCTCTACCGTTCTGCCTCCTTTATGCCCCCTCCCTTCCAGCAGAAGCCCACGATTCACGACGTGGCCGATCGGGCCGGCGTCTCGACGGCGACGGTGTCCCGCGTCGTCAACGAGACCGGTCAGACCGCGGACGACACCCGAGAGCGGGTCGCCGAGGTGATCGACGAGCTGGGCTACCGGCCGAGCCGGACGGCGAAGGCCCTCTCGCAGGGCACAACCCGAACCATCGCCGTGGCGGTGCCCACGTTTACCACGCCGTTTCACAACGAGCTCCTAAAGGGCATCCGCAGCCGGCTCAAGGGCGCAGACACGGACTTTCTGCTCTGCGACCTGGAGTGGGAGCACCCGGAAGCCTCTCTCGTCGACTTCCTCGACCGCGGCGCCATGGACGGGCTCCTCGCCGCGGGCCTGCCGATGACCGAGTCGCTCGGCTGGGAGCTGCAGAAGCTGGCCGGCCCCACGGTGCTCATCGGAAGTCGGTGGGCGGACGGAGACTCCTTCTACTGGGACGAGACCACCGGCGCGCGGATGGCCACCGAGCACCTGATTGACCAGGGCCATTCGCAGATCGGCATGATCACCACCCACCGGGACAGCCCGATCCGAAACGCCCGGATTCAGGGATACGAGGACGCCCTGCGGGACGCCGGCATTGTCCCCCGCCCCGATCGGATCGCCACCGGCCGCACGGAGAAACACGCCGGCTTCAGCGAGGAGTCCGGCTACGAAGCCATGAAGGCCCTGCTCCGAGCCGGTCCGGACGTGACGGCCGTCTTCGCGAGCAGCGACGTGCAGGCCATCGGCGCCTGGCAGGCCCTCCGGCACGAGGGACGCAGCGTCCCCGACGACGTGGCCCTCATCGGATACGATGACATCAAAATCAGCCGCTTCATCGGGCTCAGCAGTATTGCCCAGAACATGCACGACATCGGAGAGCGGGCCACCGACCTGCTGCTGCGCCGGCTCCGCCGGACGGACTCCGGGGAGGTGTTCTCGGAGCTCGTGACCCCCGAGCTCGTCGTCCGCACCTCGTCGGGGGCCCCCGTTCCCGCAAAGGCGTAGCCCCAATGGGTCCGCCGGTGCGGGCCCCATCTCCGTTCTCCCACGCGACTCTGCACCCAGAGAGCAGGAGTGGGCCTCTTGCCCGGGCACGACGGGCAGGGTTCCAGTCCATTTCTTTAAGGGTGTCTCTCCGTAGGCGCCCGCTCTGCTCGCCCCACTCCTCTCAGGCCCATGCCCGGTCTCGCCTGGTTTTCTCGATCGACCGACGACTCTCCCTCCCCCCTCTCCCTGATCGGGGCGGACACCACCATCTCGGGCGACGTCATCATTTCGGGGGCGGAGGACCTCCGGATCGAGGGGACGATTCGGGCCGACGTCGAGCGGGCCGGGCGTGTTCTCGTCGCCCCCACCGGTACGGTGCACGGCACGGTGCAGGCCCGGTCCATCCAGGTGGCGGGCACGGTGCACGGGGCCCTGCGGGCGGAGAGAGGCCTGCTCCTGACGGCCGGCTCGACCGTGCGCGGCCGCCTCCAGGCCGGCAACCTCACCATCGAGCCGGGCGCCGACTTTCGGGGCGAGGTGTACAACGAAGAGGTGGCCCCGGCGACGGCGGCGCCCGTGGGCAACCAGCTGCCGTCCCCCGCAGCGCCCGACGAGGCGTCCGGACCCGGTGCCCCTTTGCAGCCCGAGCGCGCCGACTGAGGACGCGTCGGTCGGCCCTGTCACTCCGGCAGCCCCGGTTCGACGAGGACGACCTCCTCCCGGTCGACCCGGACCACACCGGGGTCCGCGCCGGTCGGGCTCGTCACGTACTTGCGCTCGGTGACGATGACGGGCACGAGGGCACTGCCCTTCGCCTTGCTAAAGTGGGCGGCGATGGCCGCGGCGGTGTGAATGCGCTGCCGACCGGGCTCCGCGTCGCGGTTGGGCAGATGAAGCACCGTGTGGGCGCCCGGCACCTCCCGCGCATGCAGCCACAGGTCGTACTTCTGGGCGGCGTGGAACGTGAGCTCGTGGTTCTGGCGCGCATTGCGGCCCACCCACACCTCGAAGCCGTCGCCGAGGTCGAACCGGCGGTACGGGAACCGATCCACGTCGGCGTCCTCGCGCTCGACAAACGGGGCGAGGGCCTCCTCCTTCTCGTCCCGAAAGCGCTTGATGCCGTCGAGGGTGTCGATGGCCCGGAGCTCGGCCAGCAGCTGCTCGGCGCGCTCGGCGCGCTCGCGGGTCTCGTCGAGGCGGCGCTCGGCCTCCTCCCGGGAGCGGCGCGTGCGGCGGGCGCGTCGGTAGTAGTGCTGGGCGTTCTCGACGGGCGACTGGGCCGGATCGAGCGGGATCGTTACCGGCGTGCCGTCCGCGAAGAGGTCGGGGACCTCGACCTCCTCGGCCCCGTCGGGGACCGCGTCCTGCTGCGCCATGAGGAGGTGGCCCCATCGCTCGTAGCGCCCCGCGCGGCTCTCGCTGTCGAGCTCCGCCTCCATCCGCTCGGCGCTCTGGCGGTAGTGCTCGGCGGCCGACTCGAGGGCCTCTTCCAACGGGTCGTAGAGGCGGTGGAAGTGCCGCTCGGCCAGCCGGCGCCGCACGAAGCTGGTCACCGCCGCGTCGACCGTGTCGTAGCGCTCGGCGGGCTCCTCGGCCCGGTGTCGGAGCGGAATCAGCGCGAACGCGTCCGGGAACTGCCCGGTCCCGTAGATCACCGGCTCGGGGGCCTCCAGGGCGTCGCAGAGGGCCATGGCGGCGTCGAAGAGGGCCCGACGCTCCGCCTCGCCGCAGTCCGCGGGCTCGGCCGTGTCGACGCCGGCCCGGTGAAGGGTTTCCCGCGCCAGGGTGCGGCCAAACAGCGGCACGGCCGACTGCACGGCCTGGCGCGTCTTGTTGCGGTTGGTCGTCCAGCGATCCTCGAAGTCGGCGAACGACTCGGGCATCGGGGCCGGGTACGGGGTCGGGGCGTCCGTGCCGGCGTGCTCGTCGTCGGACTGGAAGGCCTCGAGGATGGTGCCGTCGGGCCCGACGTGGAAGACGTTGGCCCGCGCGCCGAAGAGCTGCCACAGGAGGGTCGTGCCGTCGGCCAGGTCGAGGAAGACGAGGCGGTCGCGGTCGGCGATGCGCACGTCGGCGACCGGCTGGTCGAGGGCCGCCCGGAAGAGCGGGGCCACGTTGCGGCGCGCCTTGCTGTAGCCCTCCACGCGGAAGAGGTGGATGTCGGGCCGCTGCACCGAGCCCCGCACCATCCAGTCGCGGTCGTCGCCCGCCAGCGCAACGCTCAGCTCGTTTTTGTTCTGGGAGAACACGTCCACGACCGCCGCGCCCACGAGGTCGGGCCGCCATTCGCGGACGAGGGCCTGAAGGGTGTAGTAGTTGTTAATCACGAATGCTGGGGGCCT
>JAZKTD010000278.1:0-4776 GCA_036625705.1 Salinivenus sp. | reverse complement strand
CGGAGTCGACGACCTGCGATCATATGGCCTCCAATACCTCGTCTGCTTCTTCTGCGTCGACGAACAGGACGAGGTGATCCTGGGGCTCCAGGACGGTTTTGCCCCGGGGGATGAGCACCTCCCCGTCCCGAGTGACCGCCCCCAGAACGAAGTTATGAGGCACCCCTTCGACGGCCTCTTGAAGCGGACGTCCCACGAGAGGGCTGTCCGCCGAGAGCTCGACCTCAACGACCTCCCCCCGGTCGCGCTGGACGAAGGTGATTTTTTCGATCCCCCGCACGCGGGTGTGTCGCAGGATCTCTTCGATGACCTCCCGACGGGGGTTGACCGTGGTGTCGATGCCGCTCTTCTTGAACACCGACTCGTAGACGTTGCGGTGCACCACCGACAGCACCCGGTCGGCCCCAAGGTCCAGGCTCAGCACAGACGTGAGGAGATTTCGCTCGTCGGGGGTGAGGGCCGAGACCACGAGGTCGACGTCCGCCACCCCTTCCCGGCGCAAAAACTTCGGCTCCGTCGCGTCGTTCTGCAGGACCAGCGTGTTCGGGAGCTCCTCGGCGAGGGCCTGGGCCCGGTCGGGGTCCTTCTCTACGAGGCGGGGCTGAAGGCCGCGCTGCTCGAGCATCCGGGCCGTCTGGTACCCGATCTCCCCCCCGCCCAGAATCATAATTTGACGGGCCTTCTTCACTCGGTCCCTGGGGGTGAGCGTTCCCGCAAACTGCTCGACCTGGCTCGGTCGCCCGATGACCAGCAGACGAATACCGGGCCGAAGGCAGGTGGTGCCGCGGACGATCTCCATGTGCTCGTCGTCGAACACCGCCACGAGGTTGACGCCGTCGCTCAGCCGCAATTCCTGAACGGTCTTGTCGGCGACCGGGCTTTCCTCGGGGATGGTAAATTCGGCCATCGAGACCCGGCCCTCCCCGAAGTGTTCGACGTTGCGGGCCGTGGGAAGTCCCACAACCTCGACGATGTTGCGGGCCGTGAGATGGTCCGCCCCCACCATGTAGTCCACGTTGAACGCTTCTCGCAACTGCGACCAGGTGGCGAGGTATTCCGTCTCGGCGACGCGGGCGATGGTGAAGGCGCCTTCGTTCAGCGCCCGGGCGGTGCTGCAGATCAGGATGTTGCTGCGGTCGTCGCTCGTGCTCCCGATCACGAGGTCGGCGTCCTGAATCCCCGCCGATTTCAGCACGTCAACCCGGGCCCCGTTGCCTTCGTAGGTGAGGACATCGGTCTCGGACCGGATCGATTCGAGGCGGTCGGGGTCTTTGTCGACCGCGACGACCTCGTGCTCGTCGGCCAGCGCGTGGGCCACGCTGCTCCCGACCTGTCCGACGCCGATGACAACGACTTGCATCTCTTCGAACGACTGGCGATGTGGAGAAGAAAGGAGTGACTCGCGCTTTGTGCGTCCACGAAGAAGAAACATGACGACGCAGAGGCACAACCGCAACGCCCCAAGACAACATCTTCCCAAGAACTCCCGCGGCGTTCGCTATTCCCCCTGCAATTCATCGATCGAGCAGCGCGGAGACGCTCTACGGCTCCGGCCACGGCGTCATTGCCGTGGACACCGACGAGGCGGTAGCGGCGCTGGCCGGTGCGACGGCGAAGAATGGAGAGCAGCCCGGAACGCCCCGCCCCGCAACGGCGTCGTTCGTGTGTAAAGGCGTGGGTTCAGCGTTGGCGGCGCGTCCATCCGTTCCTTGATCGGCACGGCCGGGGCGAGGGGCACATCCGATCGGGAGCGCCGACGACCTCACTCGCACGTGCCGGAACGGAGCAGTGCCACGCAATCGTTTCTGGGGAATCACGAGCTCATTCGTCACAGGGCAACGGTGGGGGCGGTCGTCCGTTTGCGTTCGGGGAGAACCCGGATGAACCGGAGAATCGGAGACGGAGCCCGCGTTGGATGAACGGAAACTCGACCGCGATATGAACGATTGGCAGCGTCGTGTGGGGGGGGCCGTAGGTGTTGTGGCGGTGGTGCTCCTAACCTATGCCCTCGTGTACCAGTGGGGCATGTGGATCTACGAGGACCAGTCGGTGCTCTTTATTCAGGCGCTGCAAGTAGTAATCGAGGCGGTTACCACGGCGGGCTTTGGGAGCCATGCGCCCTGGGCCAGCCCGCAGATGAACGTGATGGTCCTCTTTATGAATCTAACGGGAGTGCTGTTTGTCTTTCTCGCCGTTCCCCTGTTTGCCGTCCCGGTACTGCGCGAGGCCTTCGAGCAACGTCCGCCGGAGACGTTCTCCGGAACGGATCACATCGTGCTCGCGCCCCACACGTCTCGCGTCGAGGCACTCATCGGGGAGCTCGAGGCCCAGGGCCGACCGTACGTGATCCTGGAGCCCAGTCGGGAGCGGGCCAAGGATCTCCACGTCGACGAGTACCCGGTGGTCCACGGCGATCCGGAGTCGGTGTCCGGCCTCGAACGGGTCGACCTCCGGGCCGCCTCCGCGCTGGTGGTGGACGGGCGGGACGAGGTGGACACGAGCGTAATTCTCTCGGCGCGCGAACTCAGCGACGAGGTCCGGACTATAGCCGTTATCGAAGACGAGGCCCTCGAATCCTACCACCGGATGGCGGGGGCCGACCATGTCCTCTCCCCGCGCCAGTTGCTTGGGAAGGGGTTGGCCGGGGAAATTCCGTTTCTCCTCCGGATGGCCGAGGATACGACGATCGGAATCGGCGAGGACCTCGAGGTCGCCGAGCTGGACGTCGAGTCGGGGAGTCCGCTGTGCGGCCAGACGATTGGCGAGCTCCGGCTGCGCGAGCGCTTCGGGGTGGACGTAATTGGCGCCTGGTTCGACGGTAGGTTCAAGAGTCCCATTGGTCCGGAGACGACCATCGATTGCAGGGCGCGTCTTCTCGTGTCCGGGGCGCCCGAACGCATCCAGGCGCTGCGGAGAGAGGACAGCTCGACGCTTCAGTTGCGGAAGCGCCAGCGCGTCATCGTCGTCGGGTACGGACGCTCCGGACAGGCGGCGGTCGACGTGCTGTCCGGGACGGAAGCCCGGTTGACCATCATCGACGCGAAGGATCGCCCCAACGTGGACATCGTGGGCGATGCCCGGGATCCCGACGTGTACGAGGAGGCCAACGTGGAGGCGGCCGACGCCATCGTCATCGACCTCGACGACGACACGACCACCCTGTTTGCCACTCTCATCGCCCGGGACGCCAATCCCGAGGCGCACATCGTTGCCCGCGCGAACGAAAAGGAAAACGAGCGGAAGATCTACCGGGCCGGCGCGGACTACGTCCAGTCGCTCGCCACGATCAGCGGACGCATGATGGCCGCGACGGTCCTGGAAGAAGAAAAGACCCTCTCGTTCCAGACGAAGATCGACGTGGTGCGCCTCCAGGTAGGACACCTGGCCGGCCGCACGCTTGCGGGAGCCGACGTTCGGGCACGCACGGGCTGCACCGTGGTCGCGGCGGTTCGCGACGGCAACGTAATCACGTCGCTCGATCCGGACGAGTTTGTGTTTCGGGAGGACGACCGGCTCGTCGTTGTCGGCACGGACGAGGGCGTCCGTCGCTTCGAGGAGCGTTTTCTTCGGTGAATGAATCCGCGTCGGATGTCGGTCGGCAACGGATTGGGGTCGCTGGTCGGCTGGGGGCTATCGGCTCTCTCTCGGGTCCCCCCTCCAGCGCCGGTGCTTCGCCGCCCCAGTGAAGGCGGTCCGCGAGGTGCAAAGGGACCATGGGGCTACGGGTGCGGGTCGGAGCGTTGTCCGAGCGTATCCGGAGAGACGCGCTCCTCGCGGAGCACGCGGGCGGTGGAGCGAAACGAGATGCCTTGCGTGTTGGCCCCCGTGACCATGACCGTCTCCACAACCGGTGGTGGGACGGGCTGCTCCGCGTGCCACCGGAGGAGAAAGTTTGCGCCCACGCCCCCACGAATGTCGCTGACGTCCACCACGACGTAGGTGGAGGCGAGGGGGCCGAGGATGCGGGCCGTGTCCAGGTAGCTGCGCACAGGGTCGCCGTTGCTGTCGTAGTAGTCGATCGTCGAGAGGGTGAGGGGGACCTCCGGACTCGTGTTGCGGATGCTGAGTGTCGTGGCCAGGTTCATCGTCCGCTGGGCGTCCCGGATGTAGATGTGCGAGTAGGCGGGGACGTAGAGCGTTTGGCTGCGGACCCGTTTTGTGGGAGACCCCTGGTCTGCCGGCGCGGCGGACCCGGCCACCAGACTGTCGAGGTGGGAGGGGGGCGGCTCTACGTTCGGTTCGGTGGGACTGGACGGTTGGCAGGCGACCCAGAATGGGGCCAGCAGTACCAGCCCGAGAAGAAGGAGCAGGCGACGGCGTGGGAATAGCGTCGGCATGGATCGAAGGGGGTATTGGGGGCAGCGCCGTCGGGACAGCGCTGCAACTTTGCGCGGTACGAACCCAAACGACCGCGAGGCACTCTGGTGCCTCCTCAGGAGGATCCCGCCTCCATCGCCCGCCCGGCGGCGTCGACGTGGGCATCTTCGTGGCGCACGACGATGACGGGCACGTCGGTGGTCGACACGATCCGCTCCGGCACCGTGCCGAAGAGAATGTCCCGCACCGACGGCTTGGCCTCCCCCAGCACTACGAGGTCGTACGCGTCCGCCCGGTCGACGATGGCGTCGGCGGGATCGTCGGCCGTCAGGGCGTCGAGCTCGAGGAGGCTCGTGTCGAGGCCGTGGTCCCGCATCCGGGCCGCGGCGGGCTTGAGCACCTCTGCCCGCGAGTCCGCTTCCGTTTCGCCCTCCTCCACGATGTGGAGAAGCGTGACCG
>JAZKTD010000277.1:0-4779 GCA_036625705.1 Salinivenus sp. | reverse complement strand
CAGCGCGGGTTCCGGTACTCGGGGCACTCACATTCCCACCGCAGTCCCTCACGCTTTATGCCGATTAAGCTGCAAGTAGTTAAGGAAAACGACGATGCAGACCCGGCGGACTATCTCTTCGAGCAGGATCGAATCACCATCGGGCGCGGAAGCAGCAACGACCTGACGCTCCCCGACCAGAAGGTCAGCTCGGAGCACGCCGAAGTTCGGAACCGCGGAGGCACCTACCACCTCTTCGACCGGGACAGCAAGAACCACACGTATGTCGACGGGCGCCGGGTCGGCGAGGCGGAGCCCTACGCGCTGGATAGCGGCGACGTCTTTCAAGTCGGTGACTTCAAGATCGAGTTCGCGCCCCTCTTCATGCCGTCGTCGGAGCAGACCGCCCACGCGGAGACCGAGGACTACACCAACCCCTTCGAGAAGCACACCCGGCAGCTCGCCTCCGCGCTGGAAGGGATCGCCGAGACCTACAAGTTTGCGCCGGCGGAGGAGCGGGACGAGTCGTTCGCGTCGGCCATGGAGGAGCATCTCGACCCGGAGATGGGGGAGGAAGACGGGGTCCAGCGCCTCCTCCGGGCCCTGGACGCCGAGACGTCGATGCCCGACGGGGCCTCCTCCCCCCCGGCCCAGCCGGACGACCCCGACCCGACCCCCGTGCTCGACGCTCTCCTGGACGCCGTGAGCCGGATGGTAAACATCCCCAATCACTTCTGGCGGGAGTTTACCGGAAAGGACCTCGACCATCCGCCCGAAAAACAGTTCCTCTACGGCGCCGACCTCGAGACCCTTCGCGATCACCTCCTCGGGGACGACCTCCCCGACGCGGAACGCGAGGCGCGCCTCCAGCACCTCAGCGAGGCGGTCGACGGCCTCGTCGCGCACAACATGGCGATGCTGGCCGGCTACAAGAAGGCGGTCGCGGCTGGCACCAAAGAGCTGCTCCGGCGGGTGGACCCGACCGACGCCGTGCGGGCGACCGAGAAGAACGGCACTGTGGTCGACTCGCTGTTCGGCGGCGGAGACACGTCCAAGCTGGAGCATCTGGAGGCGCGGTGGCGCAAATTGGAGAGTGGGGAGTGGGGCGAGCTGGAGGGCGATCTGTTCCGCCCCACCTACATCGAGACGTACGTCGACCGGATGGCCCAGTCCTGGGATCTGGACAAGGCCGAGATTCTGGGAGACGATGACGAGTAGCCTACGCTCGCCGCTCTGCTTCGTGAGTCCGCACCCAGAGACGCGACGCCATGAGTGACGCCATTATCGGCACAGAGGTGGACGGCTACCGCATCCAGGCGGTACTGGGCCGCGGCGGGATGGGGACGGTCTACCGGGCCGAGGACGTAAATCTCTCCCGGACGGTGGCCATCAAGCGCATCAATCCGGACCAGCAGGAGCGCGACTCGTTTATTCATCGCTTCCGCTCGGAAGCCCAGGCCCTGGCGCGCATCGACAGCCCGCACATCGTCGGGGTCTACGCCCTCCGTGAGACCGACATCGGGCTCCTCATCGTGATGGAGTACGTGAAGGGGGGCACGCTCAAGGCCCCGCTCCGAGACCAGGGCCCGATTGCCCGCGAGCAGGCGTTCCCGATCCTCGAACAGATCCTGCAGGCGTTCCACGACGCCCACAGCGCCGGGGTCATCCACCGGGACATCAAGCCGCAGAACATCATGCTGACGCAGGACGGCATGGTGAAGATAACCGACTTCGGCATCGCGAAGCTGCGGCGCCCGGACGCCGACGAGACGGTGACGCAGGGCGGCCAGGGGGGCACGCTGAAGTACATGTCGCCCGAGCAGATCTCCAACATCAGCGCCGTCGACACGCGGAGCGACCTCTACTCCATCGGCATGACGGCCTACGAAATGCTGGCGGGGACCCTGCCGTTCAGGGAGGCGGACACCGATTTCGACATCATGCGGAAGGTGGTCGAAGGAGAGATCCCGCCCCCCGACGAGCTCAACGCCGACGTGCCATCGGGCCTCGCCCAGTGGGTGGTGGGGGCCATCCAGAACGAGCAGGCCGACCGCTACCAGAGCGCCGAGGAAATGCTCAACGCCCTCCGCGAGGTGGACCGGCAGGTTGGCGCCACCCGCACCCAGCCGAACTGGGAGCTCGACGGCGGCGGGACGGACGCCGACGGCACGCAGACGATTCTGTCCGACGCGGGACGTCCCCGGACAGAGGGTCCGGAGCCCGGCGCCGACACGGAGAGAGCGACCGAGCCCACCGCGGAAACGGCCCCGGACCTGGACGCGCCGCGGGACGACGCCCCGACCCCGCCGGCGCCGGCGTCTCCGCCCGCGGACACGGAGGCGACGCCGGACACGGAGGAAGCGACGGATGTGGAGAACAGGGGCGCGTCCGTCTCCAAAGAAGCAGGATCGGGCTGGGGGGTTGTGATCGGGGGCTCTATGCTCGTGCTGCTGCTCGCCGTCGGCGGGGTCTACACCCTCACTCAGACGGGGGAGTCGGCGGCGCCCGCGACGCTCTCCCTGACCACGGCGCCCGCTGGGGCGACGGTGCTGGTGAACGGGGACACCGCCGGCACGACGCCCCTCAGCGGGTATGCCCTCGAGGCGGGGGCCGTGCAGCTCCAGGTGGAGAAGGAGGGGCACCGGCCCGTCGACTCGAGCTTTACGGTCGAGACGGGCGACGAGGTGGCCCTGCCGGACCTATCGCTCGCTGCTCGCGCGCCGGCGACAACCGACGACGCAGGCCCGACGGCCGACGCTCGCACCACGTCGCCGGACGCCGACGCGGAGGGCGCTGCGGCGTCGTCCAACCCGGCCGACCCGGAGGCGTCCTCGTCCACGGCGTCGACCGGCTCCGAACCGCCCGACACGGCCCCGGCGCCCGCCACGGGGACCGTAGCGGTGACGGCCCAACCGGTGGGCACCGTGCTCGTGGACGGGGCGGCCCGGTCCGGCGCGTCCGTCGAGCTCCCCGTTGGGGCCCACAGCGTGACGTGTCGCCACCCGCAGGGCGGGTCCACGCAGACCACCGTCACGGTGACGGCCGGCCAGACCACCCGTCTGACGTGCTACACCGAGGTGACGGTCAACGTGACGACGGACGGGCCCTTCGGGCGGATCTGGCTCAACGGACAGGACACCCAGAAGAATACCAATGCCGGTGGCACCCTCTCACTTCCGCCGGGCACGCACCGCATCGAGGTCCGGCGGCGGTCGATCGATAACTTCCGCGTGGATGGCGGGACGGCGAAGATCGAGCGTGGGGGTGAGAGCCGGATCGAAGAGTTCACGGGCACCTCCTACCGGCTTCAGGTCGAGCCCGCGTTCGAGCGCGTCGAGCACGCCGTCGTGTTCAGCGTCGAGGGGGTGTAAGCCCCTCCCCCGGGCCGGTCACGCAGACGTCGGTCTGGGAGAAAACGAAAAGTAAGATTGACTCGTCATGTTTCGCTTTGTACCACCGCCGCAGGACCGGAAGTTATTATCGATTGCATCGGAGCTGCGTGCCGGGATGTCGGGCTTTTCTCGTCGGACTCCACGGGGGAGGAGAAAGAAAATGAGGGTGGAGGCAGCCCTCCGACGTCGAGATCCACGTGTTGGCGGTAGGAGTGCCTCGTTGTGACCGCAGGCCGACCCACGCCCCCGGGCTGTTTTCCGATCCGCTCCTTGACGGCGTACAATCGAACCGGAGCGGCGCCGATGACTACGGCGAGCCAGAAATCAAAACAGGCTGCTAAAGCTGGCCCGTCGTTCTGTTTGGTAGCATCCTTGCACGGTGCCCGACTCGTTGCGTGCGCCACTTTCCCCGACAAGCCAGAAGGTGTCCCGATATGCTCACCTCCCGCCCATTCGTCACACCGACGCCGGACCGCGGACGAGGATCCGCGTTTGCCCGTCGGCTGGGCGCCCTCCTGCTGGGGGCCCTTCTCGCCGGCAGTCTGGGTTTCGCCCCGGACGCCGCGGCCCAGCAGTCCACCTTTGAAGAGGCGAAGCAGAAATACCAGTTTGCCGAGTACGAGCAGGCGACGTCCCTCTTCCGGCAGGTGGCCAACGACCCGCAGTCCGACGTCGCGCTGCGCCGCGACGCGCTTCGCTACCTGGCGCGGACGTCCATCGCCCAGGGGCAGACCGACCGGGCGCGCACCGCGATCGAGGACCTTCTGGCGACCAATCCGCCGTCCGACTATCTGAACCCGGACGTGGAGCCGCCCGCGGTCATGGACCTCTACTACGCGGTACAGAAAGACAAAAGCGGCAGCTACGAGGTTCAGCGGGAGCAGCAGGGGCTGCAGACCCTCGCCGTTATGGACTTCACCAACAACTCCATCACGCGACGAGAGGACTACGAGGGGCTCCGAAAGGGCCTTCCGGCCATCATGATCAACAACCTGACGGGGGGCACTGACCTGCAGGTGATTGAGCGGGAGCGGATTGAGTGGCTGCTCGACGAGTTGAAGCTCCAAGAGAGCGGAAAGGTGGACCAGTCCACCGCCGTCCGCACCGGTGAGCTGCTCGGGGCCAACGCCGTGGTGTTCGGCAGCTTCATCGCGACGGAAGGCGAAATGAACATCTCCGCACGGGTCGTGAAGGTGGAGACCGGCGAGGTTCTGTTCGGGGACCAGGTGCAGGGCGGCCCCGACGAGTTTTTTGCTATGATCAAGGAGCTCAGTCAGAAGGTCACAAAGAGCATCAACGTCGAGATGGAGGAGACGAAGCTGGGGGCCAACCAGACGCAGTCCCTCGACGCCATGATGGCCTACTCCGACGGGCTGAGCCTCCTGGAGGCCGGCAAGTACCGCGAGGC
>JAZKTD010000276.1:0-4855 GCA_036625705.1 Salinivenus sp. | reverse complement strand
CTTATTGAGATGCGCATCTTCTCCCTTCGCCAATCGCCGTATTTCTATGCCCACCGTTGCCATCACCGGCGCCGCCGGGGCCATCGGCTCCGTGACCGCCGAGACGTTTGAGGACGCGGGGTGGGACCTCGCCCTGCTCGACTACGGCGCCGACAACAAAGCCACACTGGACACCACCTTTCCCGACGCCCTCATCTACGACTGCGACCTGACCGACGCGGACGCCGCCCGCGACGCGTTTCGGTCGATCGGCGAGGTCCGGGCCCTCGACGCCGTGCTCGCCATCGCCGGGGGCTTCGCCATGCAGCCGGCCGCGGAGGCCACGATGGACGACTACCGGCACATGATCGACATCAACGTCCGCACCCTCTTCAACACGGCCCGCGCCGCGCTGCCGGTGCTTACCGAGCAGGACGAGAGCTTTCTGCTGGGGGTGTCGGCCCCCGCGGCGGTCAACGGGCAGGCGGGCGCCGCCCTGTACGGGGCGTCGAAGGGGGCGGTGGCCGGGTACGTCAAGTCCCTCGACAAGGAGTACGCCGGCGACGGGGTGCGCGCGACGGTCCTCTACCCGATGGGTGTCGTCGACACCCCCGCCAACCGGGAGGCGATGCCGGACGCCGACCCGGCGGGCTGGGTGGCCCCCCGCGAGCTGGCCGACGGGATGCTCCACCTCGCCACGCGGAGCTCCCGGGGCCACGTGCGGGAACTGAAGGTGCACGCCACCGGATAGGAGGGCGCGGGCGCCCGCCTCGGGGAACCGACGCGGCCTTTGGGAACCGACACGGTGCCCTGGGAACCGAAACGGCCTTTGGGAACCGACACGGTGCCCAGGAATCGAAGGAGGGACCGCTTCGCCGGAACGGAGGATTGATTTTGCCCGGCCCCTCCCGTCCTTGTCCGTGGCGCATCATGGCCCCGTCATCGCCGTCGGCCCTCGTGGCCGAACTTACCGAACAGGCCGGGGCCTGGCCCCACGTGTCCCTCGCCCCGCACCCGCCCCGGGCCGTCGTCTTCCGGGTGGACGAGGCCCGCATCGGCGTGCTCCACCCCGACGGCCTCCTCGAAATTCCCGTGCCGGCCCCCCTCCGCACGGCCCTCGTCGACGAGGGCTTTGCGGTGCCCCAGCCCGCCCGGCCCGGCCGCGAGTGGGTGGCCACTCGCCTCCGCGAGGCCGACGACCTCGCCCCGGCGGTTCTGCTCCTCCGCCTTTCCTACCTGTACCGCCGTCTCCTGCGCAGCCGGGGCCCGGCGGCCCTGCGGCGCATTCGCGCCGAGGTGGCCCAGTACGCCCTCCCGGACGCCCTGGACGCCCTCTACGAGGCGATGCTTGCCAAGCGGGGGGCCGACGCCTCCCTGTCGGGCCCGGTCGAGTAGCCCCGAGGCCCCGCTCGGGCCTCACGGCGGGCGTCCGGGCCCCAATCGGGGCCGCACGGCCGTTACGGCGGCGCATAACCGATTTTTCACGCAAGTCGCTTGGCAAACCCGGCCCCGACCGCGACCCTTGTAGGACACGGCGGTACCGCTTCGCCGCCGTTCGGGGCCGCCCCGCACCGCTCGTCGCCCGGTCGGTCCGGGCGTCCGACTGGCACGAAGTTGGTGCGTGATCGTCCCCCTACCGGCGACGCCGCCGATTCCATACCTCCTCGAACTGACGCTCCCTCTGCATGACCACCCGCGACAAGCTCCAGTCCATCGCCATCAACCTCTGGTGGAGCTGGAGTCCCGACGCCCGGGCCCTCTTTCGCCGCCTCAACCCGGAGGTCTTCCGCACCTCGGGCAACAATCCGCAGGCCGCCCTCGCGCTGGCCGAGGACGAGGTGCTCGACGACCCAGACGTGCAGGCGACGGTCGACGACGTCTACGACCGCTACATGGCGTACATGGACCGTCCTCCCGAGATCGAGGACGCCCCCGAGATCGCCTACTTCTGCATGGAGTACGGCCTCCACGAGAGCATGTCCCTCTACTCGGGGGGGCTCGGCATCCTGGCGGGCGACCACGCGAAGGCCGCCTCCGACCTCGGCCTGCCGTTCACGGCCATCGGGCTCTTTCTGCGGGAGGGCTACTTCGAGCAGTCCTTCAACGCCAACGGCTGGCAGCAGTCCACCTACCCGGTGCTCGACCCGGCCAAGCATCCCCTCTCGCTCGTCACCGGCCGGGGCGGGAGCGATCCGCTCACCGTCACCGTCCACGTCGGCACGCAGCCGGTCGAGGTGCGCGCCTGGAAGCTGGCGCTCGGCCACACGGACCTCTACCTGCTCGACACCGACTTCGACGCCAACCCCGACGCGCTCCGCCCCCTCACCCGGCGGCTCTACCAGGGCGGCGACCGGGAGCGCGTCCGCCAGGAGCTCGTCCTGGGGATCGGGGGGCTGCGGCTGCTGCGGGCCCTCGGCGTCGAGCCCGACGTGTACCACGCCAACGAGGGGCACTGCGCGTTCCTGATGCTGGAGCTGCTGCGGGAGCGCCTCGACGCGGGCGACGCCCTCGACACCGCGGAGGAACGGGTCCGCGACCGCAGTGTCTTCACGACGCACACGCCGGTGATGGCCGGGCACGACCACTTCGACCCGGGCCTCGTGACGGAGGCCCTGGCGGGCTTTCAGGACGCGATCGGCCTCGACGACGAGACGCTCCTCCAGTACGGGCGCGTCGACCCGGACGACCCGGAGGAGACGTTCACGATGACCGTGCTCGGCCTCAAGCTGTCGCGGGCCGCCAACGGGGTCTCGACGCTCAACGGGCACGTCGCCCGCCAGCAGTGGCAGGACCTCTACCCCGACCGGGCCCTCGACGAGGTGCCCATCGACTCGATCACCAACGGCGTCCACCTGCCCACCTGGACGGCCGGCCCGGCCCGCGACTTTCTGGCCGACCACCTCGACGGCGACTTCACCGACCGCCACGACCCGACGTTCTGGGACGGCCTCGACGACGTGCCCGACGAGACGCTGTGGGCCTACCGGTCCCACCTCCGCGAGCGCCTGCTCACCTTCATCGAGGCGAAGGTGCAGGGCCAGAGCCTGCCGATGCGCCCCGACCTCGACCCCGACGCCCTCACCATCGGCTTCGCGCGCCGCTTCGCCACCTACAAGCGCGCCCCCCTCATCTTCCGCGAGCTGGAGCGGGCCCGCGCCCTCTTCACCGACCCGGACCGCCCCCTCCAGCTCATCTACGCCGGCAAGGCCCATCCGGCCGACGACGCGGGCAAGCAGTTCATCCAGCGCATCTACGAGATCAGCCAGATGGAGGGCTTCGAGGGGAAGGTCGTCTTTCTGGAAAACTACGATATGGAGATTGGCCGCATGCTCGTGTCCGGCTGCGACGTGTGGCTCAACAACCCGCGTCGGCCCAAGGAGGCCTCCGGCACGAGCGGGCAGAAGATCGCCGCGCACGGCGGGCTCAACCTCAGCGTCCTCGACGGCTGGTGGCCCGAGGGCTACAACGGCCACAACGGATGGGCCATCGGCCCGGAGCCGACCGGCGACTACGGCGAGGCCGACCCCGAGACCCAGGACCAGCAGGACGCCGCGTCCCTCTACCAGACGCTGGAGGAGGAGGTCGTCCCCACGTTTTACGACCGCGACGCGGAGGGACTGCCCACCGAGTGGATCGCCATGATGCGCGACTCCATGACGGGCCTGCCCGGGCCGTTCAGCGCCAAGCGGATGGTCATCGACTACGTGGAGGAGATGTACCGGCACGACGCATAGGCTCTGCCAGGGTGAGCCCGAGCAGACGCGTGGGCCCTTCGGGCGCAGGGACGCCGCGGTGCGGCCCGTGGCAGGGGGCGAAACGATTTTGTCCCTCGGAAGTGCGCGGCCACGCGCCCCCATGAGCCCAGTTCCTCCTCCGCCATGACGTCCCGACGCCGGTTTCTTCGCCTCGGGGCGGCCGCCACCGCCGCCCTCGCCGCCCCGTCCTGGACGCGGGCGACCCCGACGGCCCCCGCCGCCTCCTGGCAGACCGCCCCGCCGCTGCCCGCCGCCACGCAGGAGGTGTACTGCACGACCTGGGACGGGCGGATCGTCGTCGCCGGCGGCCTCCGCTCGCCCGCCGACAGCGACCGGCGCTTTACGACCCTGCGGGCGACGGCCCTCTTCGACCCGGCCACCGACACCTGGACCGAGGGGCCCGACCTCCCGGCCCCGCGCCACCACATCGTCCTGGCCGCCGCGGAGGACGCGGTCTACGGATTTGGTGGCTTCATCGGCGAGGGGCTGGGCAACGGCTTCCAGTTTCGGGACGACGTCTACGCCTTCGACGGCACGGCGTGGCGCCGCGTCGGGGCCATGCCGACGCCGCTCGGGGAGACGGTCGCCCTCTCTGCGGGCGGCCGCGTGCACCTCGTGACCGGGAGCCTGCACGGCCCCGACGCGCAGGGGGCCACCGGCACGCACCTCGTCTACGACCCGGCCGACGACGCCTGGAGCGAGGCCGCCCCCGCGCCCACCGCCCGCAGCAGCGCCACCGGCGCCGTGATCGACGGCCGGCTCTACGTCGCCGCCGGGCGCCTCACCGGCGACGGCGTCACCAACCTCGGCGCGCTGGAGCGCTACGACCCGGAGACGGACACGTGGACCGAGCTGCGCCCGCTGCCGCAGCCATCCGGCGGCCTCAACGGCGCGGCCCTGGAGGGCACGCTCTACGTCTTCGGCGGCGAGTACTTCGACGGCGGAGGCGGGGTCTACGAGCACACGTGGGCCTACGACCCGCAGGCCGACGCGTGGACCGAACTGCCCCCCATGCCCACGCCGCGACACGGCCTGGCGGGCGCCGCCCTGGACGGGCGCGTCTACGCGATTGGGGGCAACACCGCCGCCGCCGTCGGCGCCGCCTCCTCCGACGTCGTCGA
>JAZKTD010000275.1:0-4867 GCA_036625705.1 Salinivenus sp. | reverse complement strand
TTCGGCCGGTCCTGTGCGGCGCCCCCTCGTTCTTCCCTGGCGGGGGCACGGCCCGCGGGGCCGTAGCGACCCAACAGGGCGTCGAGCACCGTCAGGTCCACCGGTTCCCCCAGCGGAACGCCGCCCCCTTAGGTCTAGCCTACACGTCGGGTCACCAGAAGACAGTCTCCGTCATTTCCTCTGGAGGGGCGTGGCGGCACCCCCTGGATATTTCGGTGTACGTTTACAAATTGTGAAATTGTGATTACAATAAGTTCCATGCGCCACGAAGGTCCTTCAGGGGGAATCCCCGCTCGTACTCCACATCTGGCGTTCCGAGGCCGTGAACCGCTTGCTGCTGTTGCCGGCGGTGCTCCTTCTTGTGGCCAGCGTCCACGCCGACGAGCTGCCGTACCGGCGCTACACGGTTGCCGACGGGCTGCCCAATGAGGACGTCTATGCCCTGGCGCAGGCCGACGACGGGCGGCTCTATGTGGGCACCCCCGGGGGGCTGAGTGTCTACAACGGGCAACAGTTCCGCCCGGTGGAGATTCCCGATTCGATCGGAGCGGCCCAGGTCGATCATATTGTCGCGGATGGCCGATCGGTCTGGGCGGGCACGAGCAATGGCCGGGTGCTGAAGGTCCGAGCCCGACGCGTAACGCGGGTGCTCCCAAAGGTTCGGAGCATCGAGCGCCTGCTCGTGCGTCGCGATACGCTTCACATCGTCGCGAGGCGCACCTACTGGGCCCTCCCCCCGGATGCCAAACGTCCCCTCCGGCACCCGCCGAACGTGTCGTTTCGGCTTCCGGGTCGGAAGACGCAGGCCGACGTCGGCCGGGGCCTTGAGGACGGGGACTTCGGGCCGGGGGGGCATCTCTGGGTATTGGACGCCCAGTTGGGGCCCGGTCGACTCCAGCCGGATGGATCCGTGGATTTCGCGGGGGTTCCTCACGGCAGTGGCTCGCAGGGATGGTGGCGCCATCTGCGATTTGGGCCGGACGGGACGGCGCTCCTCTACGGACGAAAAACCGTCTACCGGTTTCATCCGGCCTCCGCGCGACTGACTCCCCTTCTCGATCATGGTCAAAACTTTTCCTTCAGCCGGGGCGTCGCGTACGTCCCGTCGCTGGAAGGCGTGGCCCGGCTGGCGTGGAGCGACAGCAGCGGGATACGCATGCTTACCCCACTCGACGAGAAACTTGGCCTGCAGAACGTGAAGGCCCGCTGTGTGCTGCGCGACCACGAGGGCGGCCTCTGGATCGGAACCCGCGGAGGACTGCTGTACCTGTTTGCGCCGACCGTGCGCCACATTTCTCGTCTTGACGGCGCTCCACTGGTCTATGTCAACCACTTCACACGGACCGCCCGCGGCGCGCTCTGGGTCAATACCTGGGGCAGTGGTCTTATCCGCCTTCGCCCCCAGCGGGCGCGCGTCACCCCTCGCGGCGCGACGCGATGGATGACCGTCAGAAGCCGGGATGGTCACATGTACGCCCTCAATCAGCACGGGTGGTTTCGCCGAACGTCGGACGGAGCATGGAATCGGCTGGCCCCCCGAAACGGAGCCGTCCAGGGCGTTGTGGGCAGGAAGGGCATTGGCTACTTTTTTCACAATCGGGGCCTCTACCGTCACGATCCCAACACGCCAGTGTCGCCCGTCCAGCTTTTCTCCTGGAAGGCGTCGAACAATGGACCTCATACCCACACGCTTGCCCCAAATGGCGACGTCATTCTGCGCGCACAGGGGCACCTGTTACGCGGCACGCCCTCTCCCGGGAACGCGCCCATACGCTTCGACACGCTCGCCGTCCTGCCGGACTACGCCGACGACGCCGCACGCTACATGGCCTTCGACGCCCGCGGGACGGCCTGGCTGGCATTCTGGCATCGCGGCCTGGTGCGCGTCGAGACTGCCGGCGACTCGGCCCGCGTGGACCCGGTCCTGCCGGGTCGGTCGTTGATGAGTGTGACCCTCTCCGGCGACAGTCTCGTCTTTGCCGGGGCACGGGATGGGCTGTACGTGATCGACCAGCGGGACGGCACTCTGCGCCGGCACCTCACCGCCGCCGACGGCCTGCTGGCAACGACTACGCAGAGTGCAACCATCTACGAAGACACGCTCTACGCGTCCCATCCCCGCGGGCTGACCGCCATGCCCGTTTCGTCCCTGTTCCACGCGCCCTCTCCCCCGGACGTTCTTCTGACCCACATCGAACGCGACTTCGAGGAGGTGTCCCCGCGGGCCGCGCCCCGCTTCGACGCGGCGGACCGGACCGTCGGCATTGGGTTTGCGGCGACGGCCTTTACGAATCCGAAGCGCGTACGCTACGCATATCGCCTCCGCCCCCGCGACACGACGTGGACTGCGACCCAGGAGGGGTTCACCCGATACGTGGACCTCTCGCCCGGCACCTACCGGTTCGAGGTGCGGGCCCGCCGGGCGGGGGGCTCCTTCGGCGAGGCCACGACCTACACGTTCACGATCCCGCACCATTTTTACGAGACGAGCTGGTTCCAGCTGCTGTGCCTGCTCTTTCTGGGGCTGGCCGGCGTCGGGGCCTACCGCTGGCGCGTCCACGCCCTGCGCCGTCGCCAGCGCACGCTCGAGGAAAAGGTCGAGCACCGCACGGAGCAGCTCCGCCGGGAAAAAGAAAAGACCGAAGCGCAGGCCGAGCGCCTGGCCGAACTCGACGAAGCCAAGAATCGCTTCTTTGCCAACCTCTCCCACGAGTTTCGCACGCCGCTGACGCTGATCCTCGAGCCGCTGAGCGACGCGCTCGACGGCGCCTTCGGAACGGTGCCGGAGCCGCTGCGCGAACAGCTCCGCCTCATGCAGCGGAACGCCGAGCGGCTCCGGGGCCTCATCGGGCAACTGCTGGACCTGACCCGGCTGGAGGCCGGCCGCCTGGAGCTCCACGCCGAGCCCGGCGACCTGGTCGCGTTCACCCGCGAGCTCGTGCAGGCCTTTACGCCGATGGCCGAGCGCGAGGAGGTGACGCTCCACTTCCGCCCCGGGCCGGATCGTCTGCCCGCCTCGTTCGACCCCGACAAACTCGAACAGGTGCTGAGCAACCTCCTCTCCAACGCGCTCACGTACACCCCCGAGGGCGGAACGGTGTGGGTGACCGTATCCGCGCGCACGAGCGGCGACGCCCCCGAAGGCGAGATCGTGGTCAAAGACACCGGGCCGGGGCTCACCGAGGAGGAGCTGCGCCGCATCTTCGACCGCTTCGAACAGGCGCGGGGCACCGAACGGACCGAGCGCGACGGGCTGGGCCTGGGCCTGGCCCTGGCGAACGAGCTGGTGGAGCTCCACGAGGGCACCCTCCGCGCCGAGAGCGAGCCGGGATTGGGCACCGCCTTCACCGTACGTCTGCCCATTCCCGAGCGAGAGCACGGGAGCAGGAGAGCGCGGGAGAGAGAGCACGCGGACGATCGGCAGAAAAGACGAGACGGAGCTTGGGAAGCCCCCCCGGGCGTTGAGGGTCGAGGATCAAGCATCGAAAGCACCGAGCAGACTGCGGAGCAGACGAACGGAGCCCCCGTGCCCCCACGCCCCCACGCTCCCACCCTCCTCATCGTCGAGGACAACGCCGACATGCGCGCCTACCTGCGCCGCCACCTGTCCGCCGACTACACCGTGGTCGAAGCGGAGGACGGCGAGGCCGGGCTGCGGGCGGCCCGCGAGCATGAACCAGATCTCATCGTGAGCGACGTGATGATGCCGGAGATGGACGGCACCGCGCTCTGCGAGGCCATAAAGGCCGACGAGGCCCTGCAGACCATCCCCGTCGTGCTGCTCACGGCCAAGGCCACCTCGGCCGACGCCGTCGAGGGACTGGAGTGCGGCGCCGACGACTACATTTCCAAACCGTTCGACGTCGAGGAGCTCTGTGCGCGCATCGAGCGGCTGCTCTCCACGCGTGAGCAGCTCCGCGATCGCTTTAGCGAGACCATGCAGGTGGAGCCCACCGGCGAGACGACCGCCGTTGAGAATGCGCCGTTTCTGGAGGAGGTCCTTGCCGTGGTCGAGGCACATCTGGGCGACGCGCACTTCGGCGCGGAGGACCTGGCGGCCGAGATGGCCCTCAGCCCACGCCAGCTCACGCGGCGGCTTAAGGAGGCCGCCGGGGAGACCCCTGCCGCGCTGATCCGCCGGCTTCGGCTGGAGCACGCCGCCCGGCTGCTGGACGACGAGGCGCGCACCGTGTCCGAAACCGCCCACGCGGTCGGCTACGACTCGCCCTCGCATTTCGCGAAGGCGTTCCGCAAGCACGTCGGCTGCGCCCCCTCGGACTACGGCGAGGAGTAACCGAGACCACCCCTACCGCTCCGGGAGCGAGCACGGTGCGTTGGCCAGACGGGGGCCGTCCTTGGTTTCCGTCCCCGCACGGTCGCGGATCTCCGACAATCCCCGGCGGATCCGCGACATGTCGCCTTTCCACCGGGGTTTGTCGCACATCCGCCGGCGCCGACGGCTACGTTGCGAGACGCATCGTCCTCTCTCCCTCGCAACGCTCCGTGTACGACCAGCTTCAGCGGTCGGATGAGCGACACAGACGCGCCGGGCAGAACGCTGCTATCCGGTTCCTTTTCCTTCGCCCGCCCGACGCTGCTCTGCGCGCGGGCCCACTTGTACGAGGACCGGTTGGAGCTCACCGGATGGCAACTGACCGGACGCTACCGACGCCGCGTTCCGCTCCGCCGCATTCTACAGGTGGACGCCCCCGAGGCAAACTGCCTGCTGCTGTGGATGGTCGACGGGCGGGTGCTCCGGCTCCAGGTCGACGACGCCCGGCGGTGGCAGCAGGTCATCACCCAGCGACTGGAAGAGTCCTGAACGCTCGGTCTTCTTCCATCGCCTCATCCGTGGTCCACGGCGGCG
>JAZKTD010000274.1:0-4867 GCA_036625705.1 Salinivenus sp. | reverse complement strand
CTCGGCGTGGGCCGCGCTCCGGTGCACGGCCTGCCGGAGGGCGCGGGCCGTGGCCTTGAAGAGGGCCTCGATCTTGTGGTGGGCATTTCGGCCGTGGAGCACCGTCTGGTGCAGGTTGCAGGCGGCATGCTCCGCAAAGGAGCGCCAGACGTGCGGCACCATCTCCGTGGAGAGGCCCCCAACCGAGGGGCGCCCAAACGACGCATCGAGCCGGGCGTACGCTCGGCCCGACAGGTCGACGACGGCCCGGGCCAGGGCGTCGTCCATCGGCACGTAGGCGTGGCCGTAGCGGGCAATGTGGGCCTTGTCGCCCAGGGCCTGCTGGACCGCCTGGCCCAGCGTGATGGCGACGTCCTCGACGGTGTGGTGGTCGTCGACCGACAGGTCGCCGTCGCACCGGACGGCCAGGTCCAGCGCGCCGTGTTTGGCGAAGAGGTCGAGCATGTGGTCGAAGAACCCAATGCCCGTGTCGACGTCGTACTCGCCCTCGCCGTCGAGGGAAAGGTCGACGGTCACCGACGTCTCGGCCGTGGTGCGTTCGACCGTGGCGGTGCGGGGGGAGAAGTCGGAGGCGCCCATTTCACGGGAGAGATTGAGGGGAGAGGGAACGACTTTCCAACAAAGCAAACGCACGTCTCAGTCGCGTAGGTTCTCCGTTCGGCCTTCGTGAAGAATGCATGATCCGGGGCGACGACCGGGTCGGAGGTCGGCCTCCGTCATGGAAGGCGCCCGATCGGGCCGTCCTTTTCACGATGGGATCACGGGCACCGAACACGCAGATCCGCCCGCTGGTTTTTATAATCCGTACGGCATCATGCTTGGGACTCTCATACGAGGCTCGTCAATCGTCATGGCCACTTACAGCGACGCCGACTTCGAGGACAGCCGCTTCGACTACGGGGAACGGGTGCGCATCCTGCTCCGCCACCCGAAGCTCGGCGGCGTCTACGGGGAGGCGGAAGGCACCTGTGCCGCCCGTGAGGAGAACGTCGAGTTTGAGGCGCGGGACGGGAGCATGCGGACCAAAACCCTCGTGTGGCTCAAGGAGATTGAGGGATACGAGAAGCCGCACGAAGACCTGCCCGACACGACGACGGAGGTCGATGAGGCCTGGTTCGCCGAGGAGGCCCTCCGCAAGAAGGAGGGAGATCCGCTCGACGGCGTAAGCTTTAACTAGTGAAAGGCCGCTTCCGTAGGGCGCGCTCGTTCGGGCCGACGGACGGCAATTTCACGCGGGATGGGGCTGTTTTGCGGATTCCGTATTTCGTACTTTTGGTCCGTCCCCCGATACGCACCGCAAACCACGCGGTAAGGGAGAGCGGTAGTCCCCTTTCCGTTCGGGACCATCGATTGCTTTACTGATCCGTGCACAGGCAGGTACACTGCGTTCCTGGCAAAGCTGGGGACCGTGTGTGGTTTACATTCGAAATCGTCTTTAGAAACCCATTCACGTATCGGTAAGCACCTCTTTTCCTGATGGCAGATTCTTCTTCGGAGCGTCTTCTCGTCACCTCGGCCCTCCCGTACGCCAACGGCCCGGTCCACCTCGGTCAGCTGGCGGGGGCGTACCTGCCGGCCGACCTCTTTGTGCGCTACCAGCGGCTGAAGGGCCGGGACGTGGCCTACATCTGCGGCTCCGACGAGATGGGCGTGGCGGTGCTCATGCGTGCCATGCGGGAGGACCGGTCGCCGGAGGAGATTGTCGACACCTATCACGCCCAGATCCAGGAGAGCTTCGAGCGGTTTGGGATGAGCTTCGACTACTACGGGCGCACCACGAGCGCCCTGCACGAGGAGACGACCCAGGATTTCTTCCGGGTCCTCGACGAGAAGGACGTCTTCAATCTCCGAACCGAAGAGCAGCTCTATGACCCGGAGGCGGAGATGTTTTTGGCCGATCGGTTCGTGATCGGCACCTGCCCGGTGTGCGGCTACGACGAGGCCTACGGCGACCAGTGCGAGCAGTGCGGCTCCACCCTGAGTCCGACGGAACTGGGGGACCCGCGAAGCACCCTCACGGACGCGACGCCCGAGCTGAAAGAGACGACGCACTGGTACCTGCCGCTCGAGGAGATGCAGCCGAAGCTGGAGGAGTGGATCGGCACCCATCCGGAGTGGAAGAACAACGTGCTGGGCCAGATCCAGAGCTGGTTCGACGACGGATTGAAGGACCGCGCCATTACCCGCGACGTGCCCTGGGGCGTGCCGGTGCCCGCCGACGTGGCCGAGCGGCACGGACTTGACGCCGAGGGAAAAGTGATCTACGTCTGGTTCGACGCGCCCATCGGCTACATCTCCGCCACCAAGGAATGGGCCATCGAGCAAAACGCCCCGACGAAATGGAAGGCGTACTGGCAGGACGAGAACACCCGGCTCGTCCACTTCATCGGCAAGGACAACATCGTCTTCCACTGCCTCACGTTTCCGGGCATGCTCATGGAGCACGGCGACTTCGTGCTGCCGGACAACGTGCCCGCCAACGAGTTCCTCAACCTGGAGGGCCGAAAGCTCTCCACGAGCCGCGGCTGGGCGGTGTGGCTGCACGAGTACCTCGACGACTTCGGCGACGAGCGGGGCCCCGACCTCCTGCGCTACGCCCTGGCCACCACGCTGCCGGAGACGAAGGACGCCGACTTCAGCTGGGAGGCCTTCCAGCGACGCGTGAACGGGGAACTGGCCGACGTGCTGGGCAACTTCGTGAACCGCACCCTCACCTTTGCCCACAGCACCTTCGACGGCGCGGTGCCGCCCCTCGAAGCGCCGTCCGACACCGACCGCGCGGTGCTGGACGCCCTCGCCGAGACGCCCGAGACGGTCGGCACGGCCTACGAGGCGTACCGCATGCGGGAGGCCGTGGCGGAGACGATGGCCCTCGCCCGAACGGGCAACAAGTACTTCAACGACACCGAGCCCTGGCACACCCGCGACACCGATCCGCAGGCCTGCGCGAACACGATCCACGTGAGCCTGCAGGTGTGCGCCGCGCTGTCGATCCTCATCGAGCCGGTCCTGCCGGACGCCGCCCGGCGCCTGCAGGATATGCTCCGCCTCACCAACGTGCGGTCGAGCACGCCCGGGGACGATCCCGACGACGCACTCGGCTGGGACGCCGCCACCGAGGCAATTCTGGACGCCGACCACACGCTCGGCGAGCCGGAGATCCTCTTCGAAAAGATTGACGACGACACCATCGAGGCCCAGGTCGAGAAGCTCCGCGCACGGGCCGCCCAACAAGATCCAACCACACAGGACGACGATATGGACTACGACGCACTCAAGGACAACATCGACTTCGAGACCTTCACTGAGATGGACCTCCGCGTGGGCACCGTGATCGCGGCCGACCCGGTCCCCGACGCCGACACGCTGCTCCGGCTGGACGTGGACCTCGGGTTCGAGGAGCGGCAGATCCTGGCCGGCGTGGCCGAGCAGATGGACCCGGACGACCTCGTCGGCACCCAGGTCGTGGTGGTCGCCAATATGCCGCCGAAGGAGATGTTCGGGCTCGACAGCGAGGGCATGGTCCTGATGGCCGAGGAGCCGGACGGAACGTTCGCCCCCGTGACCACCCAGGCCGAAAACGGGTCGGTGGTGCGGTAGGCACCGCCCGCGCGCCGTTCGACGTCGCTTCGTCAGGCCCCCGTGCCATCATGACGATTGGCACTCGCACACCCGCTGCTCTTCTGATCTGGGGCGTACTGCTCGGTCTGCTCTTCGGGCTCGGGGCCGAGACGGCGTCCGCCCAGGACCGGCCCAATGTCCTCGTGGCCGTGGCGGACGACGCGTCCTATCCCCACTTCGGGGCGTACGGCGTCGACTGGGTACAGACCCCGGCCTTCGACCGGGTCGCCCGGCACGGGCTCCTCTTTACTCGGGCCTTCACGCCGAACGCGAAGTGTGCGCCCTCCCGGGCCGCGATGCTGACCGGCCGCAACTCCTGGCAGCTCGGGGCCGCGGCCAACCACTGGGCGTACTTCCCGGAACGGTTCGGCACCTACACCGAGGCCCTCGACCGGGCGGGCTACCACGTCGGTCACACCGGAAAGGGATGGGCGCCGGGCGTGGCGCGGGCGGACGGAGGCCCCCGGCACCTGGCGGGCACCCCGTACGAAGCGGCCACGACCGACCCGCCGACCGACCAGATCTCGACTACGGACTACGCCGCCAACTTCGAGGCCTTTCTCGACGACCGGACCGGCGACGCGCCCTTCGCCTTCTGGTACGGGGCACGGGAGCCGCACCGGGCCTACGCCTACGGCTCCGGCCTCGAGCTGGGCGGCGCAGCGCGGTCCGACATCGACCGTGTGCCTCATTTTTGGCCCGATACCGACACGGTCCGGACGGATCTGCTCGACTACGCCTTCGAGATCGAGCACTTCGACCGGCACCTGGGCCGCATGCTGTCGATGCTCGAGGCCCGCGGAGAGCTCGCCAACACGCTCGTCATCGTCACGTCCGACAACGGCATGCCTTTTCCTCGGGTGAAGGGGCAGGCCTACGCGCTCTCAAACCACATGCCCCTCGCAATCCGGTGGTCGAAAGGCATCACCAATCCCGGTCGAGTGGTGGACGATTTTGTCAGCGTTATCGACCTGGCCCCCACGATCCTGGAGGCAGCCGGCGTTGCCCGTGAAACCACCGCGATGGAGCCCATAACGGGACACAGCCTCGTCGACATCTTTCGGGGAGAGAAGGGAGGGCAGGGGACGCCAACCCGGGACCACGTGCTCATCGGCAAGGAGCGTCACGACGTGGGCCGCCCGCAGGACCGCGGCTATCCCATCCGCGGGATCGTCACCGACCGCTACCTCTATCTCCGCAACTTCGAGACCGACCGCTGGCCGGCGGGCCCGCCCGAGACCGGCTA
>JAZKTD010000273.1:0-4873 GCA_036625705.1 Salinivenus sp. | reverse complement strand
CTGAAGGTGCCGGTGTAGAGCACCCGACCGGCATTGCGGAACCCCTGCAGGGCCGCGACCGGCTGGCCGGAGTAGCGGAACTCACTGTCGTAGTCGTCCTCCAAAATCCACACGTCGTTCTCGACGGCCCACTCCAGCAGCTCTCCGCGTCGGGAAAGCGACATGGTCATGCCCAGTGGGTACTGGTGGGAGGGCGTGATGCTCGCCATTCGGGGCACAGGGCCCTCGGGCGCAGCCGAGAGACTCAGCCCATCCTCGTCCACTGGAACCGGCACACTACGGGCCCCCACCGACTCGTACGCCATACGTATGCGGGGGAACCCGGGATCTTCGACGTAGACCGCGTCCCCCGGATTCAGCAGGACCCGCGCCGCCAGGGTGCACGCCTGCTGCACGCCGCCCACAATGAGAATCTGTTCGGCGTCGCACCGGACCCCCCGTGCCGTCCGAAGGTACGCGGCGAGGGCATCCCGGAGCGGGGGGTACCCGGCTGGATCGCCGTATACCAGCTGCTCAGCGGGCAGCGACCGCCACCGTCGGGACGCGAGTGTCGACCAGGTCTCGATCGGGAACGCATCGAGGGCCGGAACCCCGGGACGAAAGGCCGCCTGTGTGGTCGGATCCCGCATCATCGTCGGCGCCTCCCTCATTGCCGCCTGTGCCCCGTCGGACAGGGCGGGGCGGCCGTGGGTGTCGGGCCGGCCGGGAGAGGGCGAAAACTCGGCCTCGGGGGGCTCCACCTGCGTGTGCTGTTCGGGCAGATCGTCGGCGACGTACGTGCCGGACCCGACCCGACGGTCGAGGTAGCCCTCTGACCGCAGCTGGTTGAAGGCACTCGTGGCGGTGTTGCGCGAGACGTCAAGGGAGTCCGTCAGGGCGCGGGTGGAGGGGAGCCGCGTCCCGGGGGCCAGGGTCCCCTCCGTGATCGCGCGCCGGAGGTCGCCGCAGAGCTGCTGGTAGAGCGGGGTGGACGAGGACCGATCGAGGTCTACCAGCGAACAGAGGTGAATGGACGAGAGGCGCGTCATAACGGGCGGAGATCAAGATGAAGCACTCGGCCGACGGGCCCGAGTGGTCCCATTTTTCTTTCGTTGAGGGCCACACGCCGACCACGTCTCCGGGCGCCCCTCTCAGATCCCGGAGATGCACCCTCCTTCCGGCAAGTTTCATATTCGTAAATATTATTGGCCCCATTGAGATTGAAAAAATGGGGCTTTCGCCGCTCGTTAATAGGCGCTATCCTAAAGAGAAGTTCAAGCGGCCCTCTCCGCACCCACCATTTGGAGGAGCGCGCGGTCGTGTGTCGAGAAGATCTCCGAGGGAGGTGTCTTTTTCTCCGTATTTCTGCGAACGGAATTTTTAGTTCCTATGCCAAACGGTACGAGTCGATCCCTATTGCCATCATTCTTTCGCGCCTTGGTCGTGGCCGTCTGCCTTGCAGTCGCCGGTGCGGGGACGGCCCTCGCTCAGGGGACCATTGAGGGCGAGGTCACGTCCCGGAGCACGGGCGAGCCGCTTCCCGGCGTGAACGTGACGATCCCGGACCTCCAAATCGGGGCCGCGACGGGCGCCAACGGCCAGTACGCGATCCCGGAGGTTCCGGCGGGGGAGCACACCGTCCGCGCCCGGTTCGTCGGGTACCGTACAGTGACGAAAACGGTCGAGGTGTCGGACGGCGAGACGCTATCCTTGAACTTTGCGCTCCGCCAGGGGACACGGCAGATGGACGAGGTCGTCGTCACGGGCACGGGGGGACAGGCTCAGCGCCGGGAGATCGGAAATAGCATCTCCCAGATCGGATCGGACGCCATCGAGGCGGCCCCCGGCGGCTCGTTCGGCGACGTGTTGCAGGGGCGCATCTCCGGGGCCAACATCCTCTCCAACTCCGGACAGGTGGGCGGCGGGCGCACCATTCGCCTCCGCGGAAACAGCTCGGTCACCCAGGACAATACGCCGCTCATTTACGTAGACGGCGTCCGCATGAACAACGGCTCCGTCGGCGGCGACCCGGAGGTCAACCAGGCCGCCTCCCCGATGGACGACATCAACCCCGAAGACATCGAGCGCGTGGAGGTCATCAAGGGGCCGGCCGCGACCACGCTGTACGGCACGGAGGCCTCCAGCGGGGTCATCCAGATCTTTACGAAGCAGGGCTCCGAGGGCGCCCCGCGCTTTTCGTTCTCGACGAAGCAGGGGGCCAATCACATGAATCAGATTGGCACGCAGGACTTCCACTCCGAGCTCGGCGTCAACGACTGTAGCGCCGAGCCCGGCTGCCCGTCGGACGGAGATTGGCTACAGACGGGATACATTCAGGACTACAACCTCTCGGTCCGGGGCGGTACGGGGTCGGTCAACTACTTCGTTTCGGGGAAGTGGTCGAACGAGAACGGGATCATCGCGCCGCAGGGGTCGAACCGCTACGCGATTCGGGGAAACTTTGGGTTCAACCCCTTCGAGAACGTGAGCGTGAAGGTGAACAACAGCTACTCCCGCCGCAACGTCACGTGGCTTCCGGACGGCAACAACGCGGAGGGCTTTCTGCTGAACTCGCTCCGCGGGGAGCGGGGCTACACCCCGGACGGGGACGACAGCGAGGTCCTGGATATGGACCTGAATACGACCATCGACCACTTCACCTCCAGCGTAGCGTTTAACTGGACCCCGACGAGCAACCTGAACCAGTCGCTGAATCTGGGGCTCGACTACACGAACGCCGAGTACACCGAGGAGAAGCCCTTCGGCTATTTTCTCGTGCAGGCCGGGGCCCGCGAGACTGATTCGGACATCACCCGACGGGTGACGGCGGACTACCAGGGCACCTACGAGTTCGAACTCACGGACAATCTTTCGTCCACGACGTCGTGGGGGGGGCAGCTCTTCCGCGACCTCGACGTCAACATCAACGGGTTCGGCGAGGACTTTTCGGGCCCGGGCGACAAGGTGCTCGACAACGGCGCCATCACCAGTGCCTTCGAGACCCGCATCCGGGAAACGAGCGGCGGCTTCTTCGGCCAGGAGCGCATCGGCTGGAACGACCAGCTGTTCCTGACCCTCGGCCTCCGCGTCGACGGGCACAGCACCTTCGGGGAGAACTTCGGCCTGGCGCCGTACCCGAAGGCCTCCTTCTCCTACATCGTCTCCGACTACGACTTCTGGCCGGACTGGTGGGGCACGATGAAGCTCCGCGGCGCCTACGGCGAGTCGGGCCGTGCCCCGAGCGCCTTCGCGTCGATTCGGACCTACGAGTCGACCTCGGGCGACGAGGGACAACCGGCCGTGACGCCCGGCAACATCGGCGACCCGGACCTCGGGCCCGAGCGGTCGCGGGAGTTCGAAGGGGGCTTCGAGGCCTCCTTCTTCGACGACCGCGTCTCGGCCAGCTTCTCGGCGTACCGCCAGCGCACCTACGACGCGCTGGTAAACGTGCAGCCGACGCCGTCCAACGGCTTCACCGACACGCAGCTCCGCAACGTCGGGGAGTTTGAAAACCGGGGCATCGAGATCGACCTCGATACGGACGTGATCCGGAGCGAGTCCGTGACCTGGAGCGTCGGCGGGAGCTACTCGACCAACTACTCGGAGGCCCTCGAGACGGGTCCGTCCGGGGACATTTATGTCGGCTGGAACAACGAAATCAAGGAGGGCGAGTCCATTCCGGCCGTCTACCGCGACGTGGTGGCGAACCCGAACGAGATTCCCGAGGACCCGCAGAACGTCGAGTTCGAGGAGCGCAACCTCGGGCCGGCCTATCCGCCGCAGTCTCTGAACATCACGACGTCCCTCACCCTCTGGGAGGACCTGACCATGGAGGTACTCGGGCAGGGCAAGTGGGGCCACGTGCTGTCCTCCGGCACGGCCTACCAGAACGTGCGCCGCGAGGAGTGGCCTGTCTGCGACGACATTCAGGCGCAGATCAGCAACGGCGACTACTCGGGCCTAACCGCCGGGGAGATCGGCCGGTGCGACCCGGATCAGACCACCTACGGCATGTGGACCCGGGCGGCCGACTTCTTCAAGCTCCGGAGCCTGTCGCTGCAGTACCGCGTGCCGGAGGACTACCTCCCCGGCCGGCTGCGTAACGCGTCGATCCGCCTCCAGGGCCGGAATCTGTACACGATTACCGACTACCCGGGACTCGACCCGGAGGCCTACGAGGACGGCAACCGGCCCTTCGCCCTCTTCCGGCAGGAGTACTACAACCTGCCGCCCATCCGCTCCTTCACCTTCACGCTGTCGACGAACTTCTAGGCGCCGCACCGCCCCACCGAACCTCCGTCGCGCTACACTGCCCAATTAGGACCCGAAAGGCCATCATGATTACTCAATCGCTACGCTCTCTCCTCCTCCCCCTGGCCGGCGTGCTCGTCGCTGGAGCGCTCGTGGCCGGGTGCGGGGACAGCTTCTTCGGGGTCGACAATCCCGGACAGATTCAGGAAGACGACCTGAACTCGCCCCAGGCGATGCAGGCCATCGTCACCGGCATGTCGTCGGACCTCTCGGCGGAGCTCGACCAGATCGCGTTCCTCGGGGCCCGGTACTCGGACGAAATGGCCGCCACCGGTAGTTACTTCCTCACCGGTCGGGCCCGCCGCGGCGTGCTCGAAGACGACGACGTAAGCACGTACTGGGAGGGCATCCAGCGCGCCCGCTTCTCCGCCGAGAACGGGGTCGACCGGATGCGCCGCGTGCTCGGCGAGAACTTCGGGGAGCAGAAGACGCTGGGCGCCCGGGGGCTCCTCTTCGCGGGCCTCAGCAATCGGGTCTTCGGAGAAAGCTTCAACCGGGTTGTGTTCGAGGGGGGAGAGGCCCAGCCCCGCACCGCGGCGTTCGAGCGTGCCATTCCCTACCTCGAGGAGGCAATCAGCGTGGC
>JAZKTD010000272.1:0-4882 GCA_036625705.1 Salinivenus sp. | reverse complement strand
TCGCTCGAACTGCGGCCGCGTCGCGTTTGCGATGCGCACCAGCGTTAGCATCAGGGGTACCTCCACGAGCACGCCCACGACGGTGGCGAGGGCCGCACCGGAGGTGACGCCGAACATGGCTATTGCCGAGGCGACGGCCAGCTCGAAGAAGTTGCTCGCGCCGATCATGCCGGCGGGCGCGGCGATGTCGTGCGGCACCCGCCAGGCGTAGGCCCAGCCGTACGCGATCGAGAACACGAAGAACGTCTGCACGACGAGCGGCACCGCAATTAGGACGATGTGGAGCGGGTTCTGCAGAATCACCTCGCCCTGGAAGGAAAACAGCAGCACCAGCGTCAGCAGCAGGCCGATCATCGTCACCGGCCCGAGCCGCTCCAGGAAGACGGTGTCGAACCACTCCTCGCCCTTCGCCCGAATCAGCCAGGTGCGCGAGAAGTATCCCGCCGCCAGCGGAATCACGATGTAGAGGCCCACCGACAGGAGTAGGGTGTTCCACGGCACGATCACGTCGGAGAGGCCGAGCAAAAACGCCACGATCGGCGCAAACGCCACCAGCATGATGAGGTCGTTGATGGCGACCTGCACGAGCGTATATGCCGGGTCGCCGTCGGTGAGGTAGCTCCACACGAACACCATCGCCGTGCAGGGCGCCGCGCCGAGCAGGATGGCCCCGGCCACGTACTCGCTGGCGAGCCCCGGCTCGATGAAGGGGCCGAAGAGGCCCTTCAGGAAGAGCCACGCAAAGCCGAACATCGTGAACGGCTTGACGAGCCAGTTCACCACCACCGTCACCGTGATGCCCTTCGGGTGGCGCCGCACGCCGAGGATGCTCTTGAAATCGACCTGCACCATCATCGGGTAGATCATCGCCCAGATGAGGACGGCGATCGGCAGGTTGACCTGCGCGACCTCCATCTCGCCCAGTACGTTGGGCACGGCCGGGATCAGTTGCCCGACCGCCACGCCGACGGCGATACAGAGCGCCACCCACAGGCTCAGGTAGCGCTCGAAGAAGCCCAGGTCCTCCTGGCTCTTTTCGGCGGTCGCGTCGATCTCGTGTGACTGCCCGTTCTGGGGATGTCCGTTCTCGGACGGGGTGGCCGTGGCGTCTGGGGCGGTCGTGTCCGTCGTCGGATTCTGGTCCGGCATAGTGAGGGTACTTCTGGCAGGTTCGTTCTACTTCGGGAGGGCAGTCGGGCTATGAGTGGGCCGGCATGGCCTCGGTGGCGCCGCGGGCCAGGGCCTGCAGCCGATCCGGCCCTATCGGCTCGTCGGGCATCCAGGGGACCAGGGCCGTGCGCTCGGCGTGCTGCCCGCGCACGGCGTCGATCTGCGGCCCCTCGGCGTGGGCGCGCTCCACCAGCAGGGGATCGGACGGCCCGGCGGCCGCCAGGCTCTGGTTGACGACCCAGGCGTAGGGCGTGATGCCGGCTCGCTCCAGGTCGTCCTGCAGCTGCGTTGCCTCCATAACGGGCGTCGTCTCCGGCAGCGTCACGAGCAGCATCTTCGTGTAGTCCGGGTCCTGCAGGCGCATGAGCGGCGTGGTGATGCGGCCGGCCTCGACCTCGCTCGTGCGCATCACCTCGCGGTGGTAGGACCCGGTGGTGTCGAGCAGCAGCAACGTGTGGCCGGTCGGCGCCGTGTCCATCACCACGAACTGTCGCTGTGCCGTGCCAATCTCGCGGGCAAAGGCGCGAAAGACGGCCACTTCCTTCGTGCAGGGCGAGCGCAGGTCCTCCTCCAGCAGCTCCCGCTCCTCGGGGTCCATGTCTTTGCCCTTCGTCTCGAGGACACGCTCGCGGTACTGGCGCGTGGCCTCCTCCGGGTCGATGGCACTCACTTCCAGGTTCGGGAGCGCCTCGCCCCCCACCGCGTCGGCCACGTGTGCGGCCGGATCGGTGGTCGTGAGCAGGACCTCCTCGCCCCGCCGCGCCAGGTCGACGGCTACGGACGCGGCGATCGTGGTCTTGCCCACGCCGCCCTTCCCCATCACCATGACGAGCCCGTGTCCGTCGTCGGCGAATCCGTCGACCAGCCCATGCACGCTCGGCAGGTCGATCTCGGGCGGCCGCTCCGTCCCGTTTGTGGCGGCGGATGGCTCTTCGTCGGAGACTAGGCTCCGGAGGGCGTCGAGCCCCACGAGGTTGTAGCCCTTCAGCGGGACGGTGTCGCGCGGCAGGTCGGCCAGTTCATCGGGCATCGCGTCCAAGGCCTCCTCGGCCCGGCGCTCCATCGCCTCGGCCAGCGGGTCGCCCGGGTCCCGGGCGCGGAAGACGCCGTTCAGGGCGAGCTGCTGGTTCTCGATTCCGAGGTCGCGCAGCTCGCGGCTCGACCGCGCGGCCTCCGTGAGGGCCCCCGTGTCCGGGCGGCTCACCATAACGAGCGTCGTCCGGGCCCCGTCCTGCAGCGCCTCGACGGCGGCGGTGTAGCGCTCCCGCTGCGCCTCCAGCCCCGACACCGGCCCGAGGCACGAGGCGCCCTCCGGGTTCTCCTCGATGTAGTCGCTCCAGGCGGCCGGCAGTTCCAGCAGGCGCAGCGTGTGGCCCGTCGGCGCCGTGTCGAAGATCACGTGGTCGTACGGGGCGGCCGCGTCGCCGGCCAGGAACTGCGTAAACTTGTCGAACGAGGCAATCTCGGTGGTGCAGGCGCCGGAGAGCTGCTCCTCGACCTGCTCGACCGTCTCGTCGGGCAGCACGCCCATCATCGGCTCGAGGACACGCTCGCGGTAGGCGTCCGCCGCGGCCTCCGGGTCGACGTTCACGGCCGACAGACCGGGCACACTGTCCACAGGCGCCACCTCGGGGCCGACGGGCGCCTCGAGCACCCGTTCGAGGTTCGAGGCCGGGTCGGTGCTCACGAGCAGCACGTCGTGGCCCGCGTCGGCGAGGCGCACCGCCGAGGCACAGGCGAGCGAGGTCTTCCCGACCCCGCCTTTGCCGGTGAAAAACAGATGTCGAGGGGGACCGTCCAGAAACGACAGCATAGAGCGTGTGGGAGTTGGGAGCGAATCGAGTGCCGTGCCCGTGCCCCGTCAAGCGAGGTCCAGGCCCATCATCTGTGCGAGCTCGTCGCGCGACGGGTACTCGCCCCGACGAGCAACGTCGCCGTCCACGAGCAGAAGGGGCAATACGTCCTGCCCGTGCTCCTGTATCGCGTCGTAGACGACGGGCGTCTCGACGAACGCGTCGGGGTTGCGGCCCAGATTGTGCCGCTCGACCTCAACGCCCTGCCGCTGTAGCCAACGGAGCGCGCCCGAGAACGACACCAGCTCGTCGTCGGGCTCGGGCCCGCACACGCCGGTCGAGCAGCACATCGCGGGATCAAACACCTGGAGGGTGGGCGGGGCCGAGGCGGGCTCGGGGCGAGGGTCCGCCGAGTCGTCGTCGGCCAACGGGGACCGATCGGGCCGACGCCCCCGCATTGTGACGCTCCAGAGCCCGCCCTCGTCCATAGCCGCCCGGTCTGTGTCGGTCAGCGTGTCGGGGAGCGCCTCCTCCGGCAGATCGATGCGGCGGCGGGACGGAGCGTCGACTTCTTCGAACCCCACGGCGTCGAGCAGGGCCCGGTACTCGGCCTCGTCGATCGCCCCCGCCACGCAGCCCGCGTAGAGCTCGGCGGAGCGCCGAACCGCCTCCGGCAGCGCGCCGTCGGTGACGATGTCCGACACGCAGAAATGCCCGCCGGGACGAAGCACACGGTACATCTCGGCGAAGGCCTGTACCGTGTCGGGCACGAGGTTGAGGACGCAATTCGAGAGGACGACGTCGGCCGTCTTGTCGTCCAGCGGCAGATCCTCGATGTCGCCCTCCACGAACTCGACGTTCTCGAGGCCCAGTTTGTCGGCGTTCGCCCGGGCCTTCTCGACCATTTCGGGCACGAAGTCGACCCCGACGACGCGACCGGTCTCCCCGACGACGCGCCGGGCGACGAACGCGTCGAGCCCGGCCCCCGAGCCGAGATCGACCACCGTCTGCCCCGGCTCGAGCCCGGCGTGGTCGGTGGGCACCCCACAGCCGAGCTCCAGGTCCGCGTCGGCCACGTAGCCCTCGACCGTGTCGTAGGCCTCGCCGATCATGTTGACGGGGGCCTCGTCCGCCGGCTCACCGCAGCACGACGACGAGGCGTCGGTCTCGCAGCATCCCTCCTCTTCGCCACGGGCAATGGCGGCGTACTTCGCCTTCACCGCCTCGCGGACGTCGGACGTAGACGAATCGAGCGCATCGGACATTGGACTGGGGAGGTTATTCGTTTATCGTCGATATTCGATACAAGGGCATCGGCCCCGCGTTTCTGCGCCTCCCGGTCCCTCCCCTCCTTTCATCGCAAATACACGATGAAGGGGGACGGTCGAGCCGCCTCAGGCCGCGGGGGCCTCCGGGGCGAACGTGTCGTCGATCCACGCCGCGAGGTCGTCGCGCACCCGGCGGAAGACGGCCCGCCGCTCTTCCGCCGAGCCCTCCGCCGCGGAGGGGTCCTCGAACGACCGATGCAGGTTCTCCTTCTCGGCCGGCAGGTAAGGACAGGCCTCCCGCGCGTCGTCGCAGACGGTGACGACCACGTCGAAGGTCCGGTCGCCCAGGTCCTCGATCGTGTTGGACGTGTGGCCCGACAGGTCGACGCCGATCTCCTCCATCACCTCGGCGGCCAGGGCACGCACGTGGGTCCGCTCGGTGCCGGCGCTGTAGACGTCGTAGTGGTCGCCGTATCGGTCGCGCAACAGGCCCTCGGCCATCTGCGAGCGCGCCGAGTTGTGGGTGCAGACGAAGAGAACGGCGGTCTTGTCCATGGCGGACGCCGGGATTAGCAGGAGGTACGGTCGGCGGCCGTCGAGAGCCCGTCGAAGAACGCGCCGAACCGGTCGCGAAGGGCCATAATGGCCTCC
>JAZKTD010000271.1:0-4884 GCA_036625705.1 Salinivenus sp. | reverse complement strand
TCGACGTGCTCGTCAACAACGCCGGCATCATGCCGCTCTCCCTCATGAAGAACCTCCACGAGGACGAGTGGGAGCAAATGGTGGACGTGAACGTCAAGGGCGTGCTCCACGGCGTGGGCGCGGTGCTGCCCACGATGCTGGAGCAGGAGCGCGGCCACATCGTCAACGTCTCGTCGGTGGCCGGGCGCCGCACCTTTCCGGGGAGTGCCGTGTACTCGGGCACAAAGTTCTTCGTGCGGGCGCTGTCGGAGGGGATGCGCAACGAACTGTCCCCCCACCACAACATCCGGGTGACGAGCATCGAGCCGGGGGCCGTGGACACCGAGCTGCCGCACACCATCACCGACCAGGATGTGCTCACCGGCCTCTCGGAGGGCTTCGACGGCCTGGAGATGATGGAGTCCGAGGACATCGCCGAGGCCATCCGGTACGCCCTCACCGCCCCCGAACGGGTCGACGTGGAGGAGCTGCTCGTGATGCCGACGGACCAGGAAGAATAGGGGGCGGGCCGACAGGGCGGAGGCCCTCGCTCCCGATGAACACCATCGTACGGGGATCGACGGCGGACGGCCCCCAACGGCGATCCCCCCGACGGCAGCGATCCTGACACTCAAGTTCTACTAGACGTCCCCCCGTTCAGACCGTGATCGTCGAGGTCTACCACCGGCAGCACTCCCCGAAAGGCACCGGGTACAACGTTTTTGAGGAACGGCCCGACGTGGCCTGGACCGACCGACAACACGAATACGAGCACGCGGCGACCGTCGACGTGCGGACGACCGATCGCCGCGACGCACTGAGGCGAGCCCTCCGCGTGATGCGGCACAAGCCGTCGACGGCCGATTCCGGCGCCGTGGTGAAGCTGCACCGCGACTCCGTTCGCCGGTCGTCGATCGGAGACGTGTTCGTGGTCGACGGGGCCGCCTACGAAGTGCAGGACGGGGGATTCGAGCGGATCTGATCCCGAATCCTGCTACAGGATTTACGTTGTCAGTCGGCCTTCGGCCTCTTGTGGGGGTGGATGTGAGGACGGGCGCGTCCCGACCGCTGTCGGGGGGGTATGGAGGTGAAATACATCCACACATCCACACGTCCATACTACTGCCCCCGCACCCGAACGAAGCAAGCACTTGGGGCGGTCGCGTGCAAGCGGTGTTCGAAGGGACCGGGGTCGTGGAGGTGAAATTCGACGCCGCTACGTCTCTACGACTTGAACAGCAGGTTCTTGAGGACGAACCAGACGTTTTCCTTCTTCTCCCGCAGGCGCCGCGTGAAGTAGGGGAGCCACTCGGTGCCGTAGGGGACGTACACCATCATGTTGTAGCCCTCCCGCGCCATCTCGCGCTGGGTCTCCCGGCGGAGGCCGTAGAGCATCTGGAACTCGAACTGGTCGGGCCCGATGTCGTGGCGGTCGGCGAAGGTCTTCGTGGCGTCGATGAGGCGGTCGTCGTGCGTGGCGATGCCGGAGTACTCGGTGTGCCGGAGGAGGCGCTCCATGTAGTCGGCGTATCGCTCCCGGATCTGGGTCATGTCCTGGTAGGCGATCGCTTCCGGCTCGGCGTAGGCGCCCTTGCAGAGGCGCACGCTGGCCCCGAGCTCGCACATGCGGTCCACGTCGCGGTCGGTGCGGCGGAGCATCGCCTGCAGGACCGGCCCTACATGGTCGGGAAAGTCGGCGTAGGCCGCCTCGAAGAGATCGAGCGTCGAGTCGGTGAGGGCGCTCCCCTCCATGTCGAGCCGCACGAACACGTCGTGCTCGGCGGCCACCTCGAGGAGCCGGCGCAGGTTGTCGAGGCAGAAGTCCTCGTCGATGAGCTGCCCCATCATCGAGAGCTTCACCGAGATGCGGTTGCGGAGGCCGTCGGGGGTTCGTCCGGCGAGGGTTTCAACGAGGTCGATGTAGGTGTCGCGGGCCGCCGCGGCCACCTCGCGGTCGTGCACGTGCTCGCCCAGCTTGTCGAGGGCCACGTGGAGCCCGTCGTCGTTGAGCGTGTCGACGACCGGGAGGGTCGCCTCGAGCGTCTCGCCCGCCACGAAGCGCCGGGCCAGGAAAAACGGGGGCCTCATGCGAACGCAGGACCAAATTGGCAGAGGGCAGTGCTACGGCGGCAACACGCTGGGCCAAAAGAAGTTGCGGACGCCCTCTGCTCCCGCGGCGCGGGTCTCGCCCATTTCCTCAGGCAACTGTCTTCATCCGGGACCGCTCCACTCGGGACCGCCGTTGCTCGGGGCTGCCCGGCGCGCCCGTTTCGGAGGCAAACGAGACGGAAATCGCCCCGACGCGATCCTGCAGATAGTCGAGAAGTGCGTAGAGAAACATCGCGGTTCCGATCATCTCCAGCCCCTCCTCGAGGGCAGCGATTAGCGGGTAGACAATGGTCCAGTCCCGATGCGTCGAGACGTACCATCCGCCAAGGAGCTCGACGCCGACAGCCCCCGCCACGAAGGTTATTCCGGACACGACAAACAGCGTTTTCCACCGGTCCGGGAGGTGCCACAGGAACCGGGCGTACGCGAGTCCGAACAGCGCAACCACAGCCATTCCGGGCACAACCCAGGTGAAGAAGAGCAGACCGTCCTCCACGTTCAGGAGGGTGCGCATCGGCACGGTGAGGCGCTCGTGGAAGCTGTTCAGCTCGTCCGCCGCCAGGACGATAAAAATCAGAGCGAGGCCCACCCAGTGTCCATAGAACAGGCCGTCGGTCCGGCGCACCCAGCTCGCGATGACGCCGGCGAGAATTGAGACGGAAAGGAGCATGAGCGCCGAAAAGTGAGCCGGGACATTGCCCTCCCCGTCGACGTTGAAGCCGTGGACGAAGCCGAGGAGCCGTCCGTGCCCCAGCAGGTGCGTCGAATACCGCCCTATGACACTGAAGACCAGGAGCACCAGAATTATCGCCCCCAGGGCGGCGAGGACGCGGCGGGGACGTACGGAGAAGGAGAGCGCTGGACGCATCACGGAGGGCTCGGAGAGGAGAGGGGGGTGATCGTGGTCATTATTTACCCAAGTGGCGGGATGCGACCGTTTTTGCTTCAGTGACGGCGGACGACGGACCGCAAAGCGGCGTTCTTCCGTGGTCTGCCGTCTGGGGACGGAGGTCACCCGCGCGGCGGTCCGCCGTCTCATTGAAAATAGCACATAGGGTCGCAACCCAGGTTATTTAGTAAGACGCCGAGCCCACTCCAGACTGCGCCGATCCATCCCCGTCGGCTGCGCCTCCGGCTTTTCCTGCCGGGCCGTCTCCTGGTGAGGCCCTCTTCCTGCTCGCCGCAATCCTGTCTCAAAACCGCCATGTCTATCATGCCAACTGGTACCCATTCCTGGGTCGCCGGCGCCGACGGCTACCGCGACGGGTGGGTCGTGGTGCTGTGGCGGCCCGCGACCGACACGGTCCGCCACCGCACGGTCGATACCGCCGGCGCCCTCTTCGCCCTGCCGGAGGCCCCGGCCGCCCTAGGCGTCGACATGCCGATCGGCTGCCCCGACGCCGCCGCGCCCGGCGGACGGCCCTGCGACCGACGGGCACGCCAGCTTCTGGGCCACCCCCGGGGGGCGAGCGTGTTCTCGCCGCCCGCCCACGAGGCCCTGCAGGCCGACACCTACGACGAGGCCTGCCGCCGCAACCGGGCCAGCGGGCCCGACGCGCCCGGCCTCTCGAAGCAGACGTTCCACCTCTTCCCGAAGCTACGGGCCCTCGCCGCCCACATGACGCCCGAGCGGCAGGAGCGCGTCCGCGAGGTGCACCCGGAGCTCGCCTTCTACGCGATGAACGGCGACGCGCCCGTCGACGCCAGCAAGCACACCGAGGCGGGCCGGACCGCCCGCCTCGACCTCCTGGCGGCGAACGGCGTTCCGGACGTGGCGGCCGCCGTGGAGACGACGGCCGTCGGTCCGGTCGGGACCGACGACGTGCTCGACGCCCACGCCGCCTGCTGGACGGCCCGCCGCATCCAGGAGGGCACGGCCGAGCGGTGCCCGCCCTGCGAGGAAGAGGCGCCCCGCACGGCCCGCGGCCTGCGGATGGAGATCTGGCGGTAGGGCCCCCCTTCCCGGCGCCCCGTTCGGCCCGAGCGGCGCCCCCGCGCACCGAACGTGGACGATCGCTCGCATGGGCCGAGGGCAGAGACATCGGACGTTTCGCGTCCGCAACGATTCGCCGCGCCCGAAACGACGGTCGAACGCCGGTCGTTGCGGACATCCGACGTTGAGATTGCTCACCAACCGCCGCTCGCATGTCTACCCTCGCCGACCTCCGTCGCGAGTACGCTCAGGCCCAGCTCTCGCGCGACCACGTCGCCGACGACCCGATTGCCCAGTTCCGCGATTGGTTCGACGACGCCCTCGACGCCGAGGTCGAGGAGCCGAACGCCATGACGCTGTCCACCGCGGCCTCCGACGCGACCCCCTCCGCCCGCATCGTGCTGCTGAAAGGCGTCGACGAGCGAGGCTTCCAGTTCTACACGAACTACGACAGCCGCAAGGGCACCGAGCTCGCGCAGAACCCGCACGTGGCCCTCGTCTTCTGGTGGGCGCCGCTGGAGCGGCAGGTGCGCATCGAGGGCCGGGCCGAGCGCCTCCCGAACGAGGAGTCGACCGAGTACTTTCACAGCCGGCCGCGCGGGAGCCAGCTCGGGGCCTGGGCCTCCCCGCAGAGCCGCGTCGTGGAGAGCCGCGCGGAGCTGGAAGCGAACCTGGAGGACGTGACGGCGGAGTACGAGGACGAGGAGACCATCCCGCGGCCGAGCCACTGGGGCGGCTACGTCGTGCGCCCCACCGCCATCGAGTTCTGGCAGGGCCGCCCCAACCGCCTCCACGACCGCCTCCGCTACCGCCGTCCCGACGCGACGGCTCCCGACTGGACCCTGGAGCGACTTGCGCCGTGA
>JAZKTD010000270.1:0-4896 GCA_036625705.1 Salinivenus sp. | reverse complement strand
CGTCCGCCCATGCCCGTCCACGACCCGAAATCGCTGTCTGCGGCCCTGCGGGATCTCCGCGAAGAGGCGGCCTCGACGGCCGCGCCCTACGTCGAGGCGGCCCTCGACGCGGTGGCCACTCCCTCGCGGCCCGGCCTCGCCGGCCCGGCCGCCGCGCCCGACCTGACGTCCGCGGAGATCGCCGACCTCATCGACCACACGCAGCTTCGGCCCGCCGCCACGGACGACCAGATCGACCAGTGCTGCGAGGAAGCGACGCAGTACGACTTCACCTCGGTCTGCGTCCATCCCTCCTTCGTTCCGCGTGTGGCCCGGCACCTGGACGGGTCCGAGGTCACGCCCTGTACCGTCGTCGGATTTCCTCACGGCGCCAACCGCACCCCGACGAAGGCCCGGGAGGCCGAGCGCGCCGTGGCGGACGGGGCGCGCGAGCTCGACATGGTGCTGGCCCTCGGCGCGGTCACCAGCGGGCGCTACGCGGACGCCGAGGCGGACATCCGGGCCGTGGTGACGGCCGCCCGGGACGCGGGGGAATCGATCGAGACGGACGTGCCCGTGAAGGTCATTCTCGAGACGTCGCTGCTGAGCACCCCCCAGGTCGCCGTGGCGAGCGTCATCGCCCGACGGGCCGGGGCCGACTTTGTGAAGACGTCGACGGGATTTGCCTCGGGCGGGGCCCGGGCCGAGGACGTGGCCCTCATGCGAGAGGTCGTCGGGGCGGACCGGGGCGTCAAGGCCTCCGGGGGCGTCGGCACCGTCGACGACGTCCGACGCATGGTGGCCCACGGCGCCACGCGAATTGGCGCGAGCGGCTCGGTGGCCATCATGGAGGAGCGCCGTGCCGCCGCCGATGCCTCGTAGTCTCCCGATTGCCGATCCGTGAGCCCGTTTCTTACGTCTGTTTGCGTTTGCGGCTGTGCACGGTCCCCCACTATTGCGGAAAATGAGACACGGACGCTCTTGCGGATTGGTGGGGTCGGCACGCGTCCGCGGTGGCCCCGGACGGACCCACCAATCGGCGCCTCGACCCGGCACCTCGCATCGACCGACTGATCCCTTCCCGACAAACCTGCGCTGGAGCATGCGTCTCCGACACGTTCCCTCGGTTCTCCTCTTCGGCCTGATCACCCTCACGGCCTGCAGTGGGCCCTCGCAGACGAGCGCACAGGGTCCGTCCCGGGGCGACGATGCCGCGGCCGACGACGCCCCCGACCGGGCCGCCGTGACGCAGTACGAGACCTTCGACGTGTCGGCCTACCCGGTCCGATCGCCGCAGCGGACCGTCGAGGTGACCCACGAGGTGCCGCCCCGCCTGATGCAGGGACGGGCCGACGAGGGCGTCCAGCAGACGGTAGAGGGGTACCGGATTCAGGTGTACTCCGCGCAGGATCAGGAGGCCTCCCAGGAGTTTCGGGAGAAGGTTCGGCAGTGGTGGACGAAGGCGCAGGACGAGGTGCCCCCCGACCTCTTTCAGGATCAGCCGCCGATCGTGATCGAGTACTCCCAGCCCTACTACCGCGTGCGAATCGGGGCCTTCGCCGACCGGGAGGAGGCCACCGAGGCCCTTGAATTCGTGCGGGAGCGGTTTTCGGGGGCATTCGTAGCGCGCAGTACCGTCACGGTGGTGCGGTAGTCCCGCTAATGGTCCGACCCCCGGGTGCTCATGGCCCTTCTATTGGACGTCGGCCTCTTCGGCCTCGGGCTCGCCGTGGTGATCGCATCGGCCGAGCAGCTCGTGGAGCGCACGATCGGGTGGTCCCGGCGGCTGGGGGTCAGTGCGTTTCTCATCGGGGTAATTGCCATCGGGTTCGACGCCGAAAACCTGGCAATTGGCCTCGCGGCCGGCCACGAGGGGGCTGCCGGCATTGCCCTGGGCACGATCGTCGGGTCGGCCATGGTGGCTCTTGCCCTCGCGTTTGGTCTGACGGCCCTCATCGTGCCGCTGGAGTTTGGCCGGGTGCCTCGCCGCATCCTGGTTCTGCCGGTGGCGGCCGTGGCCCTGCTCACGGGCCTGGCCCTCGACGGCCTGCTCTCGCGAGCCGACGGGGCGGTCCTGCTCGGGGGCTACGTCGCCGCGACGGGGCTCCTCATTCGGTGGGAGCGGCAGGGCCTCCACGTGGTGCCGACCGAGGCGGTCGAGGACGAGGCGCCCGACGAGACGCGGCCGCTGGTGGCGGGCATCCTCTTCGTGCTCGCCCTCATCGGCGTCGTCGTCGGGAGTGAGCTTCTCCTGCGCGGGGCCCGCCCGCTCATCGAAGCCCTCGGCTGGACGGACACGCTTTTCGGGATGACGCTCCTGGCGCTCCTGGTGAGCGTCGAGGAGGTGGCGCGGGAGCTGCCCGCCGCCCTGCGCGGACGGCCGGACGTGAGCTTCGGGAACGTGGTCGGGTCCGCCCTCGCCTTCTTCTGCTTCAACGCGGGGGCCATCGCGCTCCTGCGGCCGGTGGCGGTCGGGGCGGTCACGCGAACCTTCTATCTGCCCGTCTGCGCGGGGACGATGCTGCTCATCGCCGGCCTCATGGCCTTTCGGCGCATCCCGCGATGGGGAGGCGCACTGCTGCTGGCCCTCTACGCCCTGTTTGCGGGCGCTCCGCTCCTGTAGGGCGCTCAGTCCGTTGCGGCCTCGGTGCGGGCCAGGGCGGACAGGCGGTCGACGAGGCGGTCGGCGTAGGTTTCGTGCTCCGGCTTCATGAGTACGCTCCGCAGGACGGCCGCCTCCGGCTGGTCGGGCTCCAGGGACGGCCGCAACGTCGTCAGCGCGTCGGCCGGGAGCCGGTAGAGGCTTACGAAGATCGGCTCGTCGGTGGCGTTCATCGCGGCGTCGAAGAGGCGCTGGCTGGCCGCGTCGACGGCCGAGAGCGTGGGCGTCTCGGGGGTCGGAAAGTAGGCGACGATGTCGGTCTCGGGGCGGCTGAGCAGGGTGAGCGCGTCGCTGGCGGCAATCTGGTCGGCCCAGGTGCGGGCGGCCCGAAGACAGGCCGCCAGGATGGGCCCGAGCCCGTCGTCGGGGGCGAGGGGGAGGGCCCGGAGCGTGCACCAGAGGGCGCCGGCCGCCGCCCCGGCGCGGGAGCACTCGAGGCTGATCTCGCCGAGGTGCAGCTCGTCGGAGGTGAAGTAGGTGTAGGGCGAGTCGTGCTGGTAGAAGCGGCCCACCGCCGGGTCGCGGAAGAGGATGCAGCCGCAGCCGTAGGGCTGGAGCCCGTGCTTGTGGGGGTCGATGGCCACGGAGTCGCAGTTCGCGATGGCCTCGAACCGGGCGGCGGGGAAGTCGGAAATGTCGGCCCCGGCCTCGCCGCTCAGGAGCCGGAAAAAGCCGCCGTACGCGGCGTCGACGTGGACGCGGACGTCGTGCTCGCGGCAGAGGGGCAGGGCCTCGTCGATGGGGTCGACGCTTCCGAGCCCGGTTGTGCCCGCCGTCAGGACCACCGTGCCGATGTCGTGGGCCTGCAGGGCGTCGGCCAGCCCGTCGAGCGTCATGCGCCCCTGGGCGTCGGTCGGCAGGTGGACGACGTCCAGGTCAAGCACCTCGCTCATTCGGCCGTGCGTGTAGTGGGCGTCTTCGCTCACGGCCAGCGCCCGGTCCGGATGCAGTTCGCGGGCCACCCAGAGCGCCTCCAGGTTGGCCACGGTGCCGCCGCCGGTGAGGTGGCCGAGCGTCTCGTCGGGCAGGCCGAGCATGTCGGCGAGGTCGGCCACCACCTCCTTTTCCATCTGGCTCGTGGGCGGCCCGCCGTCGAGCGCGTGGTTGTTGGGGTTGATCCGCTGGGCGGCCACGTACGCGGCGACGGCCACGGGGTGCGGCGGCTTCAGCATCTGACCCGCGTAGCGGGGGTGGTGGAAGGGGTAGTTGCCCTCCAGACGCTCGAGGTACTCGTCGAGGGCTGCGTCGAGGCGGGAGGGATCGACGCCCAGGGCCGGATGTCGATCGAAGGTCCCCCAGGATGCTTCCCACTCCTCCACGTGGTTCAGTGCGCGGTGGACCAGGGCGTCGACCGAAGGGTAGGGAGCGTCGGGCACGAGTCGGGGCCGTCAGGTTAGTAGGAAGGGCGGAGAGGCTGTTAACCTATCTCGTGGAGTGGGAAAATGCAGGAGTCAGTCCGACGGCCCCCGCACCGCCTCGGGAATCGTGCTGGGATCGTCCAGATACGTCGGCAGCTCCCGGGCCAGGAGGGGGGCGGTGAGCAGTCCCTTCGAGCCGAGGGCCGTGAACGTCCAGACCCGATTGCGACGCGGGAGGGGGCCGACGACCGGTTGATTGCTGTGTGTGGATTTCACCCGAACCCCTGCCCACTCGTCCAGGACCTCCGTCTCGTCGACACCGGGGACCATTCGGGCGGTCTTGTCTCGGATGTACGCGGTGGCCTGCGGGTCGGGGCGCAGGTCCTCGAAGTCGTTGTCGTAGTTGCTGCCGAGGATGAGGGTTTCCGCCGAGTCGGGCACCACGTAGCCGCGGCCCGAGAGGGGCGGCAGCGGCCCGGACAGCGAAGGCGGGCGGCGGACGCGGACGGTCTGTCCCTTGACCCCGTCCAGGCCCAGTCGCCGCAGCTCCGGAAATGGGCGGTACCCCTGCCCCAGCGTCAGGAGCACCCGGTCGGCGTGGAGCTCCTCGGTTGCGGCGCCGCGGCCGACCTCCACGACCGCGCTGGTGGGCGTCTCCCGCCAGTACACCACGGGCGTCTCGGTCTCGACCGTCGCCCCGCGGGCCGTCGCGGCCGCGAGAAGGGCCTCGACCATCGTGGGGACGTCGACCGCGCCGCCCTCGGGCACGTGCAGGGCGCCAACGTCCGTCTGCACGGCCGGATAGGCAGCCCGGACGTCGGTCGCGGACCGCCAGGATGCAAGGTCGGGGTGCTCCATCGCGGCGGCGCGGAACGGGGCCTCCTGGTCCGGGTCCAC
>JAZKTD010000269.1:0-4908 GCA_036625705.1 Salinivenus sp. | reverse complement strand
CCCTCGCGGAAGGCGGGCTCGTCGATCTGGATGGCCTGAATGCCGACCTCCTCGAGGTCGAGCACCTCGTCGCGGATGGCGAGGGCGATCTGGCGGCACGTCTCGGCGCGCGGCTGGTCGTCGCGCACGAACGACCACTGCAGCATCGTGACCGGGCCGGTGAGCATGCCCTTCACCGGCTGGTCGGTCTGGTCGTTGGCGTAGGAGAGCCAGCGCGTGGTCATCGGCTCGGGGCGGCTCACGTCGCCGGCGATGATGGGCGGCCGCACGCAGCGGCTGCCGTAGCTCTGCACCCAGCCGTTCTCGGTGAAGAGGAAGCCGTCGAGCTGGCGGCCGAAGTACTCGACCATGTCGCCGCGCTCACTCTCGCCGTGGACGAGCACGTCGAGGCCGATCTCCTCCTGCGCGGCGATCGTGTCGGCGATCTGCTCCTCGATGAAGGCCTCGTACTCGTCCTGGGAAATTTCGTCTTTCTTGTACTTCGCGCGCATCCGGCGCACGTCGTCGGTCTGCGGGAAGGACCCGATCGTGGTGGTCGGGAGCGTCGGCAGGTCGAGCGCCTCGCGCTGGAGGGGCGCCCGCTGGGCGTGGGCCGAGTCGCGCTCGGTCATGGCGGCGTCGATGCCGGCGGCGCGGTCCTGGACGGCAGAATCGTTGATCCAGTCCGACTCGTCGCGGGCCGCGCGGGCCTGGCGGCTCTTCTCGAAGAGCGCCTCGGTGCCCTCCTCGTGGCCGTCTGCGCGCTCGGCGAGGGCCACAATCTCTTCCACCTTCTGCGTGGCAAACGCAAACCAGCGCTTCATGTCGTCGCTGAGGGCCGGCTCGGTGTCGAGGTCCACCGGCACGTGCAGCAGCGAGCAGGACGGCCCCACCATCACGCGATCGGTGCCGAGGGCACGGGTGGCCGTCTCGACCGTTTCCAGCAGGGCGTCGAGGTCGGCCCGCCACACGTTGCGGCCGTCGATGACGCCGAGCGAGAGGCTCAGGTCCTCGGGCACGCCGTGGTCGAGGGCGTCGGCCAGCTGTCCCTCCCCGCGCGTGAGGTCGAGGTGCAGCGCGTCGATCGGCAGCTCGAGCGCCGTGGGCAGATTCTCCTCCAGGCCGCCGAAGTAGGTGGCCACGTGCAGGTCGAGGTCCAGTCCCGACAGCTGTCGGGAAAGGATATCGTACGCCTCGGCAAAGGCCGCACGCTCTTCGTCGCTGAGGTCGAGCACCAGAGTGGGCTCGTCGAGCTGCACCGCCTCGGCGCCGGCCTCGGCCAGCTCCCGCAGCACCTCGGCGTAGACCGGCAGCAGGTCGTCGAGCAGGTCCAGCGCGTCGAGGTCCTCCTCCTGCGTCTTGCCGAGCAGCAGGAACGAGACCGGCCCGATGAGCACCGGCCGCGTCTCGATGCCCTGGGCCTTCGCCTCCTCGTACTCGTCGACCGGCTTCGTCGAGGAGAGGGAGAAGGTCGTGTCCCGCGAAAACTCCGGGACGATGTAGTGGTAGTTCGTGTCGAACCACTTGGTCATCTCCATCGCCTGCACGCCGGAGTCTTCGTCCTCCAGGTCCTTCTCCTGCAGGCCGCGGGCCATGGCGAAGTAGGTGTCAAGGTCGACCGTGTCGCCGTCCCGAAAGCTTTCGGGGAAGCGCTCAGGCACGGCCCCGACCATCGCGCAGGTGTCGAGCACCTGGTCGTAGTAGGAGAAGTCGTTGGACGGGATCACGTCGAGCCCGAGGTCCTGCTGCTCCGTCCAGTGCGACGCGCGGAGCGCCCGGGCCGATTCAAGGAGTTCGTCCTTCGTGAGGTCGCCGTTCCAGTAGCCTTCCACGGCCCGCTTGAGTTCGCGGTGCGCGCCGATGCGAGGAAAGCCGAGGTTGGTTGCCGTCGCCATAGACGTACGGGGGTGGTTCGTTTGGGAGGACTGGGGAAACTCTAAGGTGCGGGGATCCACTGAGAATTGCCACGGACGTTCCCCCATTTCCCAGAACATCCATATTATCACTAGATTATGTTGACGATAGATCAAGATTGCACCCAAAAGTTGGAGGTCTCCTCTCTCGATGGACGGTTTTCCTGCCGTGAGGGCGGCGTGCCCGGACCGGAGGGGAACGCGGCCCCGGGAGGACGCGGGCCCCGGGCGGATGCTCCGAACGGGCGGGCGGGGGAGCCGTTGACCGTTCCAGCGCTTTCCTGTCCGTCCTCCCTTCGCCTCCGATGGCCATCGACATCGACGCCGTGCGGGCCGACACGCCCGGCACCGCAAACGTGCTCCACTTCAACAACGCCGGGGCCGCCCTCCCGCCGCGGCCCGTCCTCGACGCCCAGGTCCACCACCTGGAACGGGAGGCGGCCATCGGCGGCTACGAGGCCGAAGCGGAGGCCGAGGAGCGGCTGGCCCGCACCTACGACGCCATCGCCCGGATGCTGGGCTGCACGACCGACGAGGTGGCCCTCGTCGAGAACGCGACGCGGGCCTGGGACATGGCCTTCTACGGGATGCCGTTCGAGCCGGGCGACCGTATCCTCACCTCCCGGTCCGCCTATGCGAGCAACCACATCGCCTGCCTGCAGGTGGCCGAGCGGACCGGCGCCGAGGTGGAGGTGGTGCCCCACGACGCCTCGGGGACGGTCGACGTCGACGCCCTCCGCTCGATGATGGACGACCGGGTGGCCCTCATCGCCCTCACCCACGTCCCCACGAACGGGGGCCTCGTCAATCCGGCGGCCGAGGTGGGCGCCGTCGCCCGGGACGCCGACGTGCCCCTGCTGCTCGACGCGTGCCAGTCGGCCGGCCAACTTCCGCTGCCGGTCGACGAGCTCGGCTGCACGATGCTGTCGGCCACCGGCCGCAAGTACCTGCGCGGCCCCCGCGGCACCGGCTTCCTCTACGTGCAACGGGACTGGATCGAGCGCCTGGAGCCGCCGCTGCTCGACCTGCACGCCGCCACCTGGACCGGGCCCGACACCTACGAGATCCATCCCGACGCCCGCCGGTTCGAGACCTGGGAAGGGCACGTGGCCGGCTTCGTGGGGCTCGGCGTGGCCGTGGACTACGCCCTGAGCCGAGGGGATTCCGGGTCCCCGGCCCTCGACGCGATCGCGGACCGCGTTCGAGCCCTCGCCGCTACGCTGCGAACGGCCCTCGGCGATGTCCCCGGCGTCACGGTCCAGGACCAGGGGCGCACGCGCTGCGGCATCACGACCTTCACGGCCGAGCAGATGGAGGCCGAGGCCATCCAGGCGGCCCTCCGGGATCGCGACGTCAACGTGTCGGTGTCGCCGCCGAGCTCGACCCGCCTGGACGCCGAACATCGGGGGCTTCCCGCCCTCGTCCGCGCGTCGGTCCACTACTACAACACCGAGGCCGAAATCGAGCGCTTCGTCGCGGCGCTGCACTCTGCGCTCGAGGATTAAGTGGAGTCAGATCCCCGTGGAACGTACAGCCCGTCCGAGAGGGCTCGACGGCCGCCGGCTCGCCCCGAGTCGTCTCTTCTGCCCCCGGCGGACGCGAGCGGTCGTTTCCCACCGCGGATCGACGGCCCCTCATGAAGCACACATATTCCGCACACCTGTCCCCATTTGAACAGAGCCCGGCGACAGACATAAAAGTTTGTGTCAAGACAAAAAAGCCCACCCCGGGACCTACAATCCCGGAGTGGGCGGACCGTTCACACTCTCTACCCTTTTTGGGCACAAGCACCGTGCCACGAGGCTGGATGTTCGCTTGGCCCCCCTGTCTTCGGGCAATGGGCCTCGCCCGCACCGGGAATCAGTTCGGCCCTCCGGTGTAGAGACTTCCCAGCCGGAGGTAGGAATCACATCCGTTCAGAGACAATGCGGCCGATCCGGCCCGTGAGCAGCGGTCCGCGGTCGGCCGTTTTTCGTTCCCGAGGCCTTCAGGACCTGACGGCCACGCGGCGGGCCCCCCACGGCGGCAACCGGATGGGCGGTGGGGGCGATGCGTGGGACCACACGGTCACACCGGGTACACACCGGTCACGTACCGGCGCAGTCGGGTAGTCTCCTGCTGGGCTCGTCCTACGATCTCTTTGACGCCGTCCCCGATCGAGACGATGCCGATGAGCTCCTCCTGGTCGTCCACAACCGGAAGGTGACGGCACCGAAGCTCCGTCATCAGGTGCAGGCACGCTGCGAGCGGCTTGTCGGGGTGGACTGTCGCTACGTCGCTCTGCATGACCTCCCGCACTTCGGTCGTCTTCGACGTCCGGCCCTCCAGAACGATGTTGCGCATGTAGTCCCGCTCGGTGAAGATGCCGACGATGGCGTCTTCGTCCATCACGACGATGGAGCCAACGTCGCTCGCCACCATGCGGTCGATGCACTCGTAGACCGTGGCGAACGGCGGCGTCGTGAGGACGTCGTCTCCGTCCCCGGTCAGGATGTCTTTGGACTGAATGATATCTTTCACGCGCGTATCGAGAGGTCCATCTCGCTCCATGGGACTGTGGGGGCTTGGGTGTGGGATCTGGCGACGGCTCACTGATGGTCCGTCCCGTCTGGGGGGTCGGGGGGCACTCGCCCCCATTTTGCGATCAGGCTCCGGCGACGCGGGGGTACCTCGAGCGTAGAAGCCCCCGCCACGCAGAGACCACGACCCACCGTCAGATCCACCAGCAACTTACTTCGTAAAAGATTAACAAAACTGAGCGTCAATGGACAAATGGGTTCGTGCCGGGGTCGGAAGCGGTTCCAGACGGGTCCTTGATGTAGCAGCTTGTTCACGGTTTGCTTCCTCCTCTCACTCATCATTCCACTTTTCCGGCGGAGGGGACGGCGAGGGAAACGCGTCGCCCCCGATTGGCGTCCTTCATCGTCGACTGCGAGTAGCGAGCCGGCGACCGTCGTCGGCCCGCCGCCTCGGAACCGAACGCGGACTGGGCGTTGGACACCCTGCACGCCCGTCG